>MFBL01000058.1 GCA_001774945.1 Candidatus Curtissbacteria bacterium RIFCSPHIGHO2_12_FULL_41_17 | reverse complement strand
AATAGAACCGGATAAGGTCAAAATGTCCAGATATACTTCCTCATCGACTCTTGAGGATTTTGGCGAAGCTGCAAAAATTTTAGGTCTAGAACAACCAAACGGAGAAAAACTTAACGACGCTTTCTTCCTTTCCCATCCGATTGTAACCGGCTTACCCCGTGAACAAATAATTGAGCTTTTTCACCCTCAAGAAGATACGATGCCTTACGATGAATATCAAACATTGATTTTGGCGATAACACCGTTAATAAATAAATATATTGAGGTCTTAAAGAGAGGCGATGATGATGAAAGTAAAGATCTCTACAGGATAATCCTCAATGTTGCAGATGAATTTGTACTAAATCCCCAAACAAGAAAACATCTTGCACGGCGTCTATACACACCTTCTGAACTAGCTTTTTGGGTCATACCGCAATTTTCTACCCATCCTGTTCGTTTTGTTGCAGGAGGCTGTGGTCCACAAACTCTGGATTTTTCAAATTCGAATTATTTATCTTATACAAATTCGCTCCCTTTTAGCGTTTCGGAGTACGGAAATTCCACTTGCCCGGATTGCCAAGGAGCAGAAAATCACTTCCACTGCCCAGGTTGCGGCAGCCAAATCGAAAGCGGAAAAGGTATTACCAAATGCCCGCACTGCGGTTTAACCAAAGAGGAAGCCGGATCAAAATGTTAATTGACAAAAAGTATGAATTTTTGGTAAATTGTAGGAAATATGCAAATAGTTACTATCACTATCGGTAAAAAAGCCCAAATAGTCATTCCCAAAAAAGCGAGGGAGGCAATTGGCATTAAAGTAGGCTCAAAAGCAACTATTCTGTACGAAAACGGCCTTGGTGTAATCGTCGCAGATCCCAAACAAGCCGGACAGCTACTGGAAGGCCTAGGTAAAGAGATCTGGGGTGGTAAAGGCGAAAAATACTTAGAAGAAGAAAGAAACTCGTGGGACCGCGATTAAAAAACTTCAAACAAACTCTTAAAAAATCCAAAAATGTTTCTCTTGATAGCTCCTGCTTCATTTACCATATTGAAAAAAACCGGAAATATTTAGAGCTCACCAGAATTATTTTTAAAGAACTTTTACCAAATGGTAATATTCAAGCCAGCGGTTCAACCATGATCATCACTGAAATTCTTATTAAACCCTACAGGCTGGGTCGTCACCAATTAGCTCTCGCCTATAAAACCTTAATAAAAGCTCTACCCAATTTTTCTCTCTTTGCTACTGACGAACAAATCGCCACCGAAGCAGCCAAAATTCGCGCTAAGTATAACTTGCGAACCCCGGACGCTATTCATATTGCAACAGCCATCGAATCCGGCGCAAAAGCAATCATCGGCAACGACCGCAGATGGCACCAGGTTAAAGAGATTAAAACGATAATTCTGGAAGATTTTACGCGGTAGTTGACGCAGTAAATATTTAGACTTAAGATTAAATTAGTTCGAGTTTCAGACTTTATAGCCTGCACTCGTCCTGAGCTTGCATGCACTGAGTTTATCGAAGTGCTTGCCCTGAGCTTACCGAAGGGTCGAAGGATGAGAATCGCTGCCTGCTTAACGCTAAACGCTAAACGCTTAACGCTTCTTGCCGTAAGTTTCTTGTTTCTAGTTTCTAGTTTATTGTTTATCGTTGCCCCCCGCCCCGCCCACGCCGTCGGACCATCCCCCAGCCCCACAGCCGAATGTCAAATTCCAGATGATGCAACAGCCCAGCAAGCTATCGACGTAATAAACAAATGCGCGATTAAGAAGAACGCCTTTGACGACAAGGTATTTAACCTGAACCAAATCGCCGGTACCATCGACAGCCTCAATACCCATCTTTTGGGCATCTCTCTGCTTCACCCCGAAACAGACGAGGTCACAGCCGGTCGCGGCGCTTTGGCCGCCACTTCCAATCTTGTTGCCAGCCTATACTCAAAACCGCCAGCCTCCGGCGTCCAGTATTTCGCCCAGCAAATCCAGAAATTTAACCCTGTTCAGCCTGCCTATGCGCAGGGTTTTGGCTATGGAGCATTAGAGCCTGTCAAAGCACTCTGGGAAGCCTTCAGGAATATTGCTTATCTTGGGTTTGTAATAATTTTTGTGATCATGGGCTTTATGATAATGTTTCGAGCCCACATTTCACCGCAAGCTGTGGCTACTGTTCAGGACTCTCTGCCAAGAATAGTTGTTGCTTTAATACTTGTCACCTTTAGCTATGCCATTGCTGGTCTAATGATCGACTTAATGTTTCTGGGTTTAAACGTTATTATAAACGCATTACCAGGTACACTGATCGATCCAGATACAGCTAAAGGTGTGGCCTTTGATAAAAGCATCTTCGGCGTTATTACTAGCTCCTGGGGTGAAATTTTTGTGACAACCGCCCAAGCTATTGCAAGCTTTCTCGATACAATATTTGACAGTGGGGGAACACTCATCGATATCATTAAATTTCTTGGTAAATGGCCGTTAGCCGGACTAGCCGGTCTGATAGTCGGTATTGCCGCCCTTTTTATCATGTTCAGGGTTTTTCTAATGCTTTTGATGGCCTATGTGATGATTCTTATTATGACTATAGCTTCCCCTTTTTATTTTTTAATCCAGGCGCTTCCGGGCAACAACGGCGCCAAAGAGTGGTTTAAGCAAATGGCTGCCAACCTTTCTGTTTTCCCGACAGTTGCCTTAATGATCATTTTCGCCGGCATTGTAGGCGGCATCGAGGCCTTTGGCGGAAAGGGTGAAGGTGCATTTGGTGGAGCAGATTCAGGGGCTCTCAAGTTCCCTTTACTCGTCGGTGGATTTGAGCCGGCTGCAATTGGTAAAATAATCGCACTCGGAGTCTTATTTATGACTCCGGAGGCGGCAAAGATGATCAAAGAAGCAATCGGCGCAAAAGGTCTTGGCGGCGGAGCAGGAGTCGGAGGCGCAATCGGCGGCGCCCTCGGCGCAGGTGCAGGAGTAGCCTATACAGGATCAGGCGCAAGGGCAGCTGTGGGACATGTAAGGGGCGCATTCCAATCAGCCGGTCAGGCAGCACAAGAGGACAGAGCAACAAAACTCCCAGGCTTCCTCGGAAGCGCCGCAAGAAAAAGAAGAGAATTGTATCTCGGAAGAAGACCTCCTGATGATGGCTCAGGTGGCTAGCGAGTTGCCCCGAATTGTTGTGCTGATTGTTTAAAAGCTTCTGCGAAAAACTGGAAAAGTGCGGAGAATATATTGCCTGCAATACCCGCTGGGCTATAGACTTGTTTGCCTACATAATAGCTGAAATCTGCCCACATCCTTGCATAGCGGACTGGCCCGATTCCCGGAATCCTCAGCCACCTTGGACCAATACCCAAGATATCCCTTTTCAGGTCTTCAGCATCAGCAATGGTAATCATTCCCGATTCCATGGCTGTTTGGATATTTGCCCACATTACAGGAGCGGAAATATTCTCCTGGCGGTTAAACGTCGTCTTGACTCTCCTCATAACTTCATAATGCGCCTTAAGCGCCATTTTAAAATTTGGGAACATCCTCTTGGTTCGCTTTGAATAAAAGTCTTCTCTGTACCATTTCATTAAATTCTCGAATGTCGGATTTAATATATAATTCTGCATTGACTCCTCAAACATTTTTTTAGCTTTTGCTCTGTCACCCGAAAAATCAACAAAGTTAAAGCGGGTAGCGTCTACGACCTCTTCTTCCCAGTTAATCAACACGTTGTTAGGATTCTCTCCCGGATTTGGCAACCATCCGAAGCGGATATAACCTCGATCAATCATGTCCGCGATTGCCTCGCCTTCGGCATTAGCCTCATTGGTTTTACGCCCGGCAACATATTGGGCTTTTAGCCCATCTACTGCATTTTTGATTGTAGGGTTAGCCGGCAGAGCAACACCAAATTCGGCAGTAAAACCTGCAGGGTCACGCAAAAGCGGAGAATTTGCTGCCTTAAAGAACATAATATCGGTAAAACGCACAAGCTTTCTGACTGTGGGCAACTGGTAACCCCTGAATTGTTCTTCCATAATATCGTTAACCTCTCTTGCCCGTCCTCTCTCCTCATTGGAATTATGCCACCAGATATTGTCTATTTCCCGACAAAAGAAAGGCGTGTGGTCCCCATAAAGAACGCTTTGTCTATGCCTATCAGCGCCATAAACCTGAAGTCCGTCATATTCCGAAAGGCCCTTAACCCTCACCCACCTGAAGGCCGCCAAATTAACAGAATCCAGTAACCGCTCCATTCGCCCTTTCACTCCTGGGACTCTGTTCAAGATCGCCGGGTCGATACCTCTAAAATCTTGCAGAAAATCCTTTATGCGCTCTTTCATCATCAAATTCTGGTACTCGAAATTTGTACCGGGTGTGCCATCAGGCAAAATACGTGGCTCATTGTTCGCTTGCAAAAAGGTGTTTCTGCGAGCCCAGGCCTCAAGCCCATCTCGTGAAAAAACGGCAGGGGGTGGTACTCCGCAGGCGGCAAAAACTGCTGCATTTAAGGCACCGCCCTCACGCTGGAATCTTACAATTTCGTTAAACATTAGCTTTTCCTGAGCCAACCAAAAGTAGTAAACATTAAGCGCATCGGAAAGCAGATTAAAATCATATTCGTTACCAGCAGCATCCAAAATCGGCAGCTTATCGTCCCCCTCAATTGCTCGACCGTCTGTATAGGTCATCCTGAAGGACTTTAAAAGCAGTTCCCATGTATTTATTCCCCTTTCTGCCAAATAATCGTTAATTTCCTGATAAACTTGAAGTTCTTTGGCCGGGTCGCCCTGGTCTCCTTGGGAAGTCAGGTATTCTTTTGTAACCATTAAATGGGCATTCACCATGCCGTAAAGCCTATTTGCTTGTTCCAAGAATTCTTTGCTTTGGAAACGCGGATAGTCCTGCAGCAGCGACAGAATTCTCTGGTAGTAATTTTGCACATCTTGAGCATTAAGTGCTGTAGCCATAACTTTCATTAAGCCGCGCCTGACAACCGTTTCCATTTCTGCTGGATCCGTAACTGCTTTAAGCTCCCGGAATTCTTCCATAATTGCTTGAACATTGGGGAATTCCCTTTGCCAAACAAACCATTCCCTTATACCCTCGTAGCCAGGAAATGTATTAAGCGTACTTTCTCGGGCTTTCTTAAGTAACTCATCCCTAATATATTCCTCACTGTACCAACCGCTCTTTAGGGAATTTAACAAATCAACACTCTTATCTTTTAAATCGTTAAACAGTGCCATGCGTGCTTGAGGCGGCAATGCTGCCACCCTTGCAGTGATTTCTGCGTCGAGTGCAGTTATTTTAGTTTGAATATCCAATCTTATGGTTTGCGGGAGGATCCAATCTAATATCATTTCATTATGAGGTTCCCCAGAGGCAGAAACCCAGCGAACAAGCTTGTTCATTTCCTCCCAGTTACCCATTATGTCACCGAAATTTTTATAATCGGCAGCTGTCATTCTGGCTGTCTGGGCAAGCATTGCGGTATGTAATTCATCCCAATCATGGGGTAGAGCTCCCGCAGGAACTGGCCCCGAAATTGCCCGTCCTTCTGTAACAAGTCTTAGCCGCCTTTTAATAATTTCAGCAAGGGGGATTCTGACATTGGCACCCGGATTAAGTGTCGCCGGATTTGTCACAGGATCAATTGGGTCAAGAGGATTTTTTTCGCCAACAACATCGTTCCATTCCGGATGCTCAAATGCGCCTCCTCCCACAGACTGTATATAACCATGCGACATAAAGACTTTTGCCCGATCACTAGCAGACAAAAGATACCAATCCCTCCCTGGATCAAAGCCATAAAGTTCTTTGACTTGCCCAGATGTTAACCCCAACGATCTTGGTTCTAAAAGTGAATAATCACCTTTGTCCTTAGACGCAAGAATTGTCTGCACCCCTTTGGCCTCCAGCCAAAGTTGCTTCTCGTCCATCCAAACTCCTCTTCCAGCCTCTCCAATTTTCTTTCTTCCTTTGATCCGAGTACCATCTGGCCTTATCACTGCCGGATTATCCCAATCCCTCGGAAGTTTAACCTTGACGCCAAGCTTTTTGAAAACAGCTTCTACCTCTTTCTTGCTAAGCGTCTGAAAGCCGAATATTACCTTTCTGCCGGTTTTGTCTTCCCAGACACGGTACTCCTTCTCTCCTATTTTCACGGTTTCTATAGGCGGCTCAACCTCATTGACAATACCTGTTCCCGCCAGAATATCTAACCTGCGTGCAACATCCATATCATTCCATTCCTCTGGAATCTGAGCTCCAACTTCTGCAACCCTCAATTTCTCTGCAACCTCTTCTCTTAGAAGCGTTTCAAGGGGTGCCTCGCTTTTGACATCTCCTACTGCAGCAGAGAGCTTAGCTAGATCGATTTCTGGAGCCGTGTAGAAAATCTCGTCTTCCTCTCGATTTGTTGCGTGGCTAAATATTGAATGTTCTTCCTGCCACTCGACTCTCTGAAGTGGCGTCATTTCTTCCCATTTTTTCGGGAGCTCATCTTTTATCCCATGTTGGCGCAAAATTTCTTCGGCTCTTTCCCTGTCAGTTATTTCTTCAAGGTGCTCGTCTGCCTCAACCCACTTCACTTCATCCAAAGCAGTTGGCAGTTCTGTACCAGCCTCTTCGATTCCCGCTATCTGCAAATGCTCTTTTATTTTGTCAGGAGTTAACTCTTCCTCATCGAGACTTGCGGCTTTCTCTACCTCTTTTTCAATTAACTTTCGCTTCACTTCTCTGTTTTTTAAGGGAACCCGCGACAGCTCGGGTAAATCGCTTGGGGTTAGTGTCTCCCTTTGTGCATAACGCAAAAGAAGTTGGGTTTCTGCCACAATTTCTTGCGGCTTCATCCTCAACAGGTGAATTCTGCCGTATGCCTTAGTTTTGGCAAGTAATGCTTTAAACTCCGCTAATTGTCTTGGAAAAACTGCGGCTTGTTTCTCTGCCTGAACTCTACTGACTACATCGGCAATTTTTTTTTGCTGGGCAAACGTGAGCTTTATTTGCTTGAACTTTTCCGCTTTTTTTTCTATCTCTTTCCTTCGGGTTTGCTCCGCTCTGGCCTTACGCCCCCGCTCACGCTCTCTATCTTGGAGATTTCTTTCGACCTCTTCATTCTGGGCAGATGGAGTTTGACTGGAAGTTTCTTCCCGAACTGCAGGCTCGGCCATAATATTGCCTCTACTTATAGGATAAGATCTCGGACTTCCAATTGCAACCGAATGTTCATTCATAGCCCCAAATCCTACACAAGTGCTTCCAGCTTCGCTTGATATCTGGGTAACAAGTTCCTTATATTTCGCTTATAATTTGATTAGTTTAGCGTTAATCGGTTACGAGGCCCGTATCGTTTAGGGGTAACGTTAAGGGGTACTGAATTATGAACAGCTCAGGGAACAAAACTATTATAAAAAGCTTTAGAGATCTTGAAGTCTACCAAAATACTTATAAAGCAATGATCATAGTTTATAAAGAAGTATTACCCAAGCTACCAAACAGTGAGAAGTTTGATCTTCACGATCAACTCGCAAGATCCGCAAAGGCAATTCCAAGGCTTATAGCAGAAGGTTATGCTAAACGGCATCAGAGGGCTGGTTTTCAGAAGTACCTTGACGATGCCATGGGCGAGTGCAATGAGACGATTGTTAGCCTCGAGCAAGCTCGCGATCTATATAACATAGACAAGAAAATTATTGATCAACTCGTTGATATTTACGATAAATCCGGAAGACAGCTTTACAAATTAAGTATCGCTTGGAGTAAGTTCAAAAGACTTACCACGTAACCGACAAACGAAACGGGCATCGTTACCGTAACCGATACAACTTATTAGAATGCTTATCTTCGAGTCCACATTCCCAAACGACTACCGCCGGGGGGAAGTCAAACAAATATTAGACTATGTACTTACGGGTAAATTCTGCCAAATTGTCTGCATTCCCGGTGCCGGCAAAGCCACAATTCTTCGGCTTCTTTCCCATAACCGCAATTTGCTAAAGTTCCACCTTAAAGAAAAAGAGGAGGCTGTCCGTTTTCTCTACTTAAATTTGGAACATACTAACTATCAAGAGGAACAGATCGCCAAGTTTTTGCTTGTAGCACTCGACGAAAAAGCGCCTAATACTGGCGATTACTTTGTTCTGACAAAAAAGTTAACCGAGGCTGTCAATAAACTTGTTGTACAAGGTCAAACTATTATTTTTCTTTTCGATCACTTTGACGAATATCAAAACCGGATTCCCAGATCATTCTTTCAGCTGTTAAGAAGCCTCAAAAGTATCGCCAAATATAAATTTGCAGTAGCCTTTGCAACCAGAAGAGATCTGACAGAACTTGTTGACGGGGAGATTTTGAAGGATTTCTATGATTTTTTTACCGGCAATATTGTCTATCTTGCAATCCATGACGAGGCTGCCACTAATCTCCTCTTTTCGCAAATTGAACGGGTATTTGACAAAAAAATTCCCCAAAAAGATAAAGAAAAAATCATAGATATTTCAGGCGGACATATTAAACTGACTAAAGTCTTGGCAGAATCACATCTCAGGGAAAATATTTCGCTTGATATGGATACTCTCCTTAAAACACAAATTGTCCAAGCGACCCTTTCCGAAATTTGGCTGGCCTTAACTGCTCCGGAGCAACAGGCTCTCAGGTCAGTTGCCCAAAACAAAGAGCCGATGAAAGATACCCTGGAGAATCTTATTAAATTCGATTTGCTTAAGAAATTGGAACAATCTAACCTGCCTCGCCGGCAGGCAGGCAATTTAACAATACAACAATATATTTTTACTATCCCATTGTTAAAAGAATTTGTAATAAGCACTGTTCCCACTCTGATTTCGGAAAAATTTACTTTTAACGAGAAGACAAAGGAGATAATGAGGGGGCAAAATCTGATTACTGACCTGCTTTCGCCGCAAGAATATCGCCTGCTGCAGTTTTTAATCGAAAATCAAGGCCGCCTTATAACTCGCGATGAAATCATCAAAGCAGTCTGGCCGCAAGCCCTAGTCGCCGAGGGTATCACAGACGAAGCAATTGACCAGCTAATTTATCGCCTGCGTAAAAAAACCGAGGATGATCCCAACAATCCTAAGCATACAATAACAGTAAAAGGGCAGGGCTTCCGCTTTAATCCGTAGAAGCTTCCGTTTTTGTGAAAATTCACCTATTTTGAGGCTGTTTGATCTACTTTCCGCCCCTTGTTTCATATGGTATGGTGGCTTTAGGCAAAGCCTGGATAATTTTTAATTTTTAATTTGAAATGAAATCTAAATGTTTAAAAATTAAATTATTATAAATTGATTGAAAATTTAAAATTGTAAATTGAAAATTTTCTAAGGAAATGGAACAACATCCTGTCCCGCAACATATCGCTTCGTTTGAATTCAAGCTGTTCGGCAACTTAACAGTCAGGCAGTTTGTCACTCTGGCTATTCCTATGTCCTTTGCGGCCATTTTCTTTTTCTCCAATTTAAATCCAATAATTCGGCTGCCTTTGGCTATACTCTTTGGCGGATTCGGCATCTTTTCTGCTCTTGTGCCCATAGGCGGCAGGCCTTTTGATAAATGGGTCGTCGCTTTTATCAAGGCTATCCTTTCACCAACTCAAAGAATCTGGATAAAAGAGGAAAAAATCCCCGAATTTTTAAATGTTGTTACTTCGCCAAGTTATACGCAAAATGCTCCTGAGGAAATTACAACCCAGGGCCGCGAAAGATTAGTCGCTTATCTGCGCTCCTTACCGAAAAATTTAGAAACACCTCTTGATATCAAGGAGCAAACTTCAATTGAGAGACTTAATCTTACGCCTGTTGTAACCAGCCAGGGCATCCTTCCGCCGCCTATCATCTTTCCATCCCAAATTTATCCGCAGGCGCCTGTTTATTTGGGAGCATCACTGCCACAGCAAAATAACCCGGCCGGTTTTCGGGCAATGAAGCCGGAAGAAGAATATCTTGGCAAAATGGGCCAGGCCCTTCCCCAAGTCCATCCCCAAATACCAAAAGAGCAGGCGGCTCCGGCACAAAAAAAAGTCAAAATCTCAGACCATGCTAAACCCTATACCCTTGCTGGGATCGAAAAAAAGCTGCAAAAATCACAAGTTGGGCAAGAACCAGGTTTTGAGCCTGTGGAACTTATCAAATCTCCAATTACGATAACACCTGCGGCCCACTTAGCCTCTGAAAACAATTTCCTTTACGATGTCTTTATTCCGGTAAGCCACAAGGAAACCATTACATTTATTCCCGGAATCGGTAAAACCCGAGTTCGTAAACTGCACTTTGCGCCCCCTGCCAATTTTAATATCGCTAACTTGCCAATTCGAGGAGAAAAGCGATTTGAAATCTCTGAAGAATTAAAAAAACACTATGATATTGAGGATTCTTTTATAGAGGCAGGAGCAGACCAAGCCCCTCCCGTTATTTTACCGACTGAAAATGTTTTAAAACCGCAGGTACCAGCGCCAATGGCTATCGATCAAAAAAAGGTAGACAACGCTGGTATCTTTAAGGCGCAAGAAATAATCCCTGCCTTCCAGGTAAAACTCCAAACCGCTCAGGGAGTTTCATTAAAACCACAGGAGCAAATCACCACTGATTCTAAAATTTCTATTAATGCCCAAAAAACACCGGCAATAACTATCCCATCTGAAACTTTAAATAGGGCCCAGCTTATCCCCTTAACAAACAGGCCTAATGTCCTTTCCGGTCTTGTTTTAAAATTTGACGAATCACCGGTTGTTGGAGCAATTATTACTGTCAGAGACACAAACGGTATTCCTGTACGTGCCCTCAAAACAAATAAGCTTGGGCAGTTTCTTTCGGCAACGTCACTTCCAAACGGTACATATATTCTGGAAGTTGAAAGCCGCCAGGCACTATTTGAACCAATTAAGCTCAACCTGACTGGAGAGGTCTTGTCACCGTTGGCAATTAAAGAAAAAGGAGGATCTCATGGCCAAAAATCTAACTAAAATCAAATCTTCAACGCAAGAGCACCTTGATTTTGATGATATCGCAGACGATCTGATAATTTTTAAGACTGGCTGGGTCGGCTTAGTCTTATCAACCACCGCCGTCAACTTTGATCTTCTTTCGGAAGCCGAGCAGGACGCCACAATCTATGCATACGGGGCATTTTTAAATTCCATAACCTTCCCCGTACAAATTTTAATCAGGTCAAAAAAAGCCGATATTACCGCTTATTTTAACAATCTGGAAGAAGCAGAAAAAGGGCAAGTTAATCCGGATATCAAAAGGCAGATTCAAAAATACCGGGATTTTATCCAGTCAATTGTTCAGCAAAGGGCGGTTCTGGACAAAAGGTTTTATATTATTATCAATTTTTCGCCGCTTGAGATGGGCTTTAAAGGTTTAGGTAAAAGAAACGTCGAAAAAACAAAAAGCAAAAGAGCGCTTATTGAGGATGCCAAAGCCGCCCTTTCCCCTAAAAGAGATCACATTATTAAACAGCTGGCAAGGTTAGGACTTACTGCCCGGCAGCTTTCATCCCAGGAATTAATCGAATTATTTTATGATATTTACAACCCCGCGCCAACCGGTACTCAAAGGGTAATTTTAGATTCAGCATCCTACACGATACCAATAGTTGAACCAGCCATCGAAGAGCCTGTCCCTGCCCCGCCACCAGCTAGTACCCCGCAAGTTCCTACCACCACCGAACAGCCAACCTCGCAGCCGTCAAACCAAACTCCGCCTTCTCCTCAGGCAGGTACGCCTTTTCCAAGTAACCTGATCCCGGTACCCCCGCCACCGTCAAACGTGGCTGGCAAGTCTGACTTACCGCTGCAGTCAAACGCAGCAGGGACGTTAGACGTCCCGCCGCCGTCAAACGCGGCTCCGCAGGCAAAAGATCAACCCTTGCCAACTCCAACCGCCCAGGAACAGCTAAGGCCTGCACCCCAACAAAGCATAGCTTCCCAGATACAACCGGCAACAACTGTCCCAGCTGGGCCTCCACAGCCCAGTCCCGATTTGACCGCTGACCAAAAAGCCGCCCTTGCCAATTTGCAAACAGCCGCAGCCAAGGTCGCCCAATTCGTTGATAAGCAAAGCTTTTCTACGAATAAGAGTACAAAGACTCAGGCTGTCAGCCAAAACGGCCAGGGGCAGCTTAAACAAAGCATATGAGTTTATTTGATTTGTTAAAACCCAAAAAAACCCAAACACAGCTTCCTGAGAGGGAAAAGAAGTGGGCCCAGACACTAGCCAACGGGATAGTTTCTGTTAAGGATATCGTTGCCCCTCCGGCAATCGAGGTCGATTTTGACTACTTAAAAGTCGGCTCAACTTTCTTTCGAACCCTGTTTGTCGTCGGCTACCCAAGGTTTGTCCAGGCAAACTGGCTCGCACCTATAATTAACTTTGAACATACCCTGGAAATTGCCATGTATTGTTACCCTGTGGAGGCAAAGGGTGTGCTTGACGATTTAAAAAGAAAGGTGACCGAAATGGAGGCAACCATTGCTACCGATATTCAGCATGGCAAAGTCCTCGACCCGGCTGTACAGGCAGCTTTGGAAGATGCCCAGATTTTACAGGAAGAATTAGTTAAGGGTGCAGAGCGCTTTTTCCAGTTCGGACTCTATGTTACGGTTCCAGCAGACTCGCTGGAAGAATTGGCCTCCATTTCCAAACAAGTAGAATCAACCCTGGGTGCTCTTTTGCTCGTCCCCAAACACGCAACCCTGCAGCAGGAGGAGGCTTTCAAAACAACTCTGCCCCAGGGAACAGACCATATTTATATTACCCGAAATATGGATACGACCTCACTGGCCACCACCTTCCCTTTTATCTCATCAACCCTCTCATCCAATACCGGTGTAATGTACGGAGTCAACGAGCATAACGGCTCATTGGTAATTTTTGACAGATTCAGCCAGGAAAATGCCAATGCCGTCATTTTTGCCAAGTCCGGTGCCGGCAAATCTTATCTGGTTAAACTGGAAGCTTTAAGGTCTTTAATGTTCGGCACGGAAATCATTGTCATTGATCCCGAAGAGGAATATAAAAATCTTTGTGAGGCGATAGGCGGAGAATACATTTCATTTAATTTCAGCTCTGCTGCCAAAATTAATCCCTTTGATCTTTCCGGGGTTTATGAGGAAGGAGAAAATGAACTTGGACTTAAAATTCTTTCTCTGCACGGACTCCTTAGAGTTATCATGGGCCAACTTACCCCGACTGAAGACGCGATTTTAGATAGAGCCTTGGTTGCCACTTATAAATCAAAAGGCATTACTCCCGATCCGGCAACGCAAAAAAACGAACCGCCCTTAATGGAAGATCTATACAAGGCACTTCTTGGAATGGAAGAACCCCAGGCAAAAGGTCTTGCCGATCGCTTAGAAAAATTTGTTAAGGGTTCCCTGATTGGCATTTTTAACCAGCAGTCAAATATCGATATTAAAAACACCTTCACTGTCTTTTCGATTAAAGATCTGGAAGACGAGCTTAGGCCGATTGCCATGTACCTGATTTTAGACTACATCTGGACACGCATCAAAAACGACATCAGGAAAAGAATCCTGATAGTTGATGAAGCCTGGTACCTGATGCAGTATCCGGACAGCGCCACTTTTATGTATTCCATTGCCAAAAGAGCGAGAAAATATTATTTGGGATTAACGACTATCACCCAAGACGTTCAGGATTTCTTAGCTACAGATTACGGTAAGGCCATTGTCACCAACTCTTCCATCCAAATTCTTCTTAAACAGTCGCCTGCGGCAATCGATCAGGTTTCCGAGGTTTTTTATCTTTCAGAAGGCGAGAAACATTTGCTTTTGTCCGCAGATGTCGGCGAGGGTATTTTCTTTGCCGGCCCAAATCATGTGGCAATCAGGGTAGTTGCCTCCGAAGACGAACACTACTTGGTTACCACCAACCCGGAAGAGCTTTTGGAGATGCAGAAAAAATCAGCAGCCATTCTTAAAGAATTCGAAGACCAGACGCCACAGAATCCGCCAAGCGGCTGACAACTGGAGCGTAGGTCGGTTTACGGTAACGATGCTCGTTTCGTTGAGCGGTTACGTCAAGCGTATTAATCACGTTACCGAAAAACGCTTTACGATACGGGCTTCGTAACCGATTAACGTCACCCTGTGATATATTTAATCTAGCTAGGAGTTTCCTTGCCACGTTCAGTTAACATGAACGTGGAGTCTGTCATGCCAACTCAAACGTCTGCCAAACCTGCCCAAAATAGTACCTCCAGGCTTGAAATATCCACTCTTCAGAAAGATTTAGCCAGTCATCAAAGTGAAGTATCGCAAAAACTGGCAGCAACACTTGAGGCAAAAATCAGCCAAACTCTAAATAGAGTAGTTTCCGGCGTTGATAAAAGTACTGTTAGCCGGCTTGCCGCCGAAATCGCCGCCGAAAGCAGCCGCGATATTTTGGAAAATATCGCCAAAATAAATAATTTTAACGAGGCCAATACCGTGATTGCCGACAGCCTCACCCAGTCAATCGTCGCCCATCCCGAACTTGACGGAAAATTGAAGATAAATGAAGGAAAAATATTTGCAGGGCTGCTCAAGCAGACGCAAGACGTTGCCCAAGCTCACCAAAATGATTTGGCCAAAGCGGCTGTTTTAGGCTCAATCGTCAATATTGCCAGGCTCGAAAAACCGGACGAACAATTAAGAACCCTAGTTGTCGGAGCCGTCGATCAAGCGGTTGCCACAAGAATGCCTCTGGCCAAACCCGATGTAAACCAAACTTTATACGGCAATACCTCCGGTTTTCTGCAGACTTATCTTGGCAATTTAAATGCGCGCATACAGCCGCAACTTTCCCAGGGTAAAATACCCGATTTTGCCTCATATCAGACTGCCAAATCGGCCGCATTCAGTGAAGCTTCAGGAGAATTTGCCAAAAACGTCAGGTTCAAAGGCAGAATTGATCCGACCGATATTACCAACAGAATTGGCTTCATTTTAGGACTGGATCCGCAAAGCACCCAGTTTGCATCTGTCGGGCAGGCAAAAGGGGTTAACGCTTTCATGATGAGAATGATGCTTGCTTCAAACAAGGGTCAGGAGCAATTTGACAACGCCCTAATCAGCCACGACAGAGGCTGGCTGGAAAAACAATTAAGCGGGGCAAGATCCCAAGTCGAAAAACTTAAAAAGCAAAGATCGCTAACTTACAAAGACCGCAAAGCCTATCTTTTAGCCCAGAAAAATTTGCAAGCTTTAGGGAGGGCATTTACATTCAGGGCTAAAAACGAACAGCGTGCCAAAAACTGGATGGCTTTGGTGCAGTCTATACCTGCGCCTGCCGGCGGACATAATTTAACGCTTGCCTATCAGGCCGCAATCACCTCACGAGAAGCGGCAATGGGTAACTTCCCCGGAGTCTATGCTCCAAGAAGCCTTTCCGGCAACCCCATATTTATGGCCCGCAACACCTTAAGCCTGCTTTCTCCAAAGCTGGGACTGGGTGATCTTTTCGGGTCACTTAGAGAAAGTTTTATGTCGCCGACACTTGGTATGGGAAAAACAATTACAACTAAAAGTTTAGGCTTGGGTATTGCTTCCGCAGCAGGTAATTTGATGAATCGTATTTGGAAGGGGGCTGCTGTCCTTGTTGGAGGCATGCTGCTCTTCTTCTATATGATGTTTGGTAAGGCAGCGCTTATGGGAGCCCTTATTGGGGCAGGTGTGGGTGGGGTTGTCGGAATGGGAGTCGGTGGATTCCTCGGCTTTCAAATCGGTGTTGCGCTAGCTCCGTTTACTTTTGGCTTATCAATTCCAATATTTACCGGGTTAGGGATACTTGGCGGGGGATTTGTTGGCGCGTTTGTAGGTGGAGTTGCTGGTGGATTGATAGCACTTGGACTTACCTCCGGTAGCACAACGGCTGTTTCCATGGGCGGTGGTGCGGCAATTGGCGGAGTTATCGGCACTTACGCGGGAGCAGTTGTCGGCGCCAGCATTGGCACCGCTATCGGTACTGGTCTTGCTGTCATTACCGGCGGCCTAGCAACCCCATTAATTCCTGTTTTTACCGCTATGGGAGCATTTACCGGTGCAGCGATCGGAGCAGTTGTCGGTACTTTTGTGGGAGCAGCTATTGGTTACCTAGTTGGGAAATACGTCATTGGCACAATCGGCGCACCGGCTTCGGGAGCCCTAGCCGGAGCAGCCATTGGATTTTACTTTGGCGGACCGCCCGGTGCTTTAATTGGTGCCGGCATCGGTTGGTTACTAGCCGGAGGCTGGTCCCAGGTGAAGGATTTTCTTACCGGCGCCGGCAATGTTGGTGCTGGGGCGGCGACGGGACTTGCCGGTTTTGTCACCGGTCTGGCCTCAACTATCTGGGGCGGTCTTACCGCCGGAGTAGGAATAGCTTTCTCAGGTTTATCCGGCGCCATGGGATTTTTAGTCGGAGGGCTCGGGTCTTTGTCGATTCCTACTTTTGTAATCGCCGTGCCGGTATTCGGCGGAATCGGCGCGATTACCATCGGCTCTTTAATCGTCGGCATCACCACCGCCACCAGTTTTTTTAGTACGGATAAAGAAATTGGTGGCCCCACTAATGCGGATAACGCCTATTTTAAAATCGAAAAAAGTGCGAATCCTACAACGCTTATTCTCCCAGATACCAACATCACTTTTACGATTACCTTAACTGTCAAGGATACCAACTTGTCAGAAATCGTAATAACCGACGATAACATTACGGTAGATGGCCTAAATAAACATTACGACATTAAGCAAAATGATCAGGGCCACCAACCCCTCCTTATCGATTGCAACCCAGCCCCACCTACAAGCTTGACCGCTCATGCAACCTGGAGCTGCAGCTTTAAAATCAATTCTATTAACAACGACTACACCGATACATTGGTAGTCAATACCGTAACCGTCACAGCCAAACCGGAAGGCCAACCAGATACAATCACCGGCAGTGATTCTGCAAGTGTCAAAATAGGCAATCCGCCAGTATGTGAGACCCATCCATGCGGCTGGCCAACGACAGGAACGATTAGCCAAGGAACTCACGTCCCCCCATACCACAATGAGACCATAGACATTACCAACGCTCTCGGAACACCTCTCTATGCGACAATCAACAACGGTAAAGTAACGGTGAGTGTTAACGATTGCTCGGAGGCCGAGTATGACAACCACGAGTGTGATTCAAATGAATTAGCCGGCAACTTTATCAATATCGTTAAGGATGACTTTAGGATTCTCTATGCTCATATGCAATCTTTTTCCGTGTCCCAAAATCAAACTGTATCGTGCGGTCAAGTGGTCGGAACGATGGGCTATTCCGGTCTTACAGACCCTGATGATAAACCTAGTGGTAGCCACTTGCACTATGATTTTAAATCAGGCGGGGCAATGGCACCTCCTAATATTCCAGCAGAACCGACAGTAGGTCTCTCAATAAATGATCTACAAAGTTGTATCCCTTAAAGAATGAACCTGACGAGTCTTTCCCAAATATTTAAAAAAATCTCAATTCCCATATTGGGAGCCGTTATCATTCTCTCTCTATTTTTTTTAATCTGGCTACGTCAACATGCGCAACAACAAAACGTGCCCCCCCAAACTAAAATCGCACCCCCTGCCATCGTACAGACCCCCCTAATAGAAAAGTCTGGGTCGCTGAGAATTAACCAAAACATCAGCCAAACTCAAGAAAAAGTACCACCTGTACTTGTTTTTCAGTGGAATGACAAACCGCTAAATAAAAATAGGGCAATCCAAATCGCAAGCAATTTCGGAATTCCACAAGAACCCCAAACAGCCCAAGACGCCATTCTGGGCGAAACTTATCGCTGGAATTTGCCGGAAATCTCACTCTCAATTGATAGATTCAGGCTAAACTATAAAAAAACTTCACCCCTCAAAACCCCAATTGCCTATTCGGTAAGGAAAATTTTTACCGAGGAAGATCTGGAACAAACAATCAGGGTTTTTCTTAAACAAAAAGGCTTGCTCGAAGATACCGTAGAGATAAATGCCGAAAAGATTTCTTATTATAAAAATACACCCAGTGCCGCACCCCAGAAAGTAAGCGACATTTCCCAAGCAGACAAAATAAACGTCTTAGTAACTCTAAAGCTGGGTCAGTATCCACTTCTCGACCATAATGCGGACCAAATGTTGGCGTCTCTTACCATCACTAAAGAGGGGGAGGTCACCGCGCTATCAGTAAGGCTGATTCCCGAACTCCAGCCCCTCGAAAAGTACCCAGTTAAATCAGTTGATGAAGCAGTAAAAGAAATTTTAGCAGGAGGCGGTGTTATCGCTGGCTTTAAACCAAGCGAGCCAATACAAGGTGAAGGGGAAACCCAAATAATTAGAGTCAGTTCATTGTCAATTACCAAAGTGAATCTCGGGTACTACTTACCTATTCCCGAACAAGCTTTTTTACAACCAGTATATGTATTTATAGGGAATGTTGTAACTGAAGATAAAAAAGGTGGCGAAATCAGTATGATTTTACCCGCAATCAAAAGTCAATTCTTAACCAACCCTAAACCTTAAGCGCGTAACAATTCTTTTCCCCAACACCTTATTTATTTCCTTTATCAGCCCCTCAGAGCGCATCTGAAGCTCACCTGTCACCATTTGAGGAGCAGTTATTGTCAGCACTCCGCCTTTAAAAACAGAGGGCTTGATCGCCTCTATTATTTCTTTTGGTAAATCACTGCAAACCAAAGCCAATGATTCCAAAGCGGCATTTCTTACCTGAAGGGCAAGTATTGCCCGTGGAGAGCGTGAACGTACGGGTATTGTGCGAATTAAATCACCAATGGAGTTAAACATTCCCACAGTAGTATACAATTGACATTTGACAGGTGACAATTGACAAAAATACTACTTAGAAGGGCTTATTAATAATTTTCTTCTAAATGCGGTTATCTGGTTTGCCAAATTCTCCGCTTCGGCAACATACTCCAAGTAAACCCGCAGGCTTATAAATTTCTCGGCAAGGGCAATATCTAAACAAGCAACAACCTCGTTTAAAGAGGTGTGGGCACGATTGAGAAATAAAGCAAAGTCTTTGTCAGTTGATCGATCCGCGCCCTCAGCAATTGCCAGAACAATTGAGTTTGCTGCCCTAATGATTTGATCTATAATTAAATACTTCTCGTCTTTTGGGAAATACTTATTCGTTAAAGCCTTAATGCGCATTCGAAACCTGATGGCGTCTTGGTAAACTTTAAATTTTCTAAAGCGGAACTTGCGCATATGTTAAATGTTAATGGTCAATTGTCAAATGTCAGCCTTGAAGTCGGACCGGCATAATGATCTGGAAGAGGCCGCTTTTGGTATCTTCGGGTGTTATCCTCCCGGGGGTTAAGCTCTCGCTCATCTGGAAATTAATAACTTCACTATCAATCGCAGAAAGTGCCTCTAAAATGTAACGGTAGTTGAAAGCAATCTCCCCGCCTTTGCCGCTAATCTCCGCCTCCATTTCCGTTTCGTTTGAACCCACCTGAGCTGTGGTTGCCAAAATTGTCAGCTTTTTACCCTCCAATTTAAGCCTGACGATATTGCCGCTATCCCTGGCAAAAACAGCTGCTATTCTTACCCTTCTTGTTAATTCTTCACGCAAAATTTTGGCGCTGGTGGCAAAATTCGCCGGAATTATTTTTTGCCAATTGGGAAATTCGCCCTCAATTAATCTTGAGGTAAACTCGATATTGCCCAGTTTAAAATTAGCCTGGGTTAAAGTGTCTGCTATTGTAATTGTCAGTGATTTTCCGTCTTCTTCCTGTTCTAATTCACTTGCCAGCTTAATCACTTCCCCGAGTGTCTTTGCTGGTATTATCATCTTTATTAAACTTACTGATCCGGCGATTGGAATCGTTACAAATCCCAAACGGTAGCCGTCAGTTGCCACCATCGAAAAATTCTGTTTATTAAGTTCGCAAAGAATCCCGTTTAAGGTAGGCCTGCCTTCGTCCTGTGCTGCACAAAAAACGACCTGGGCGCAAGCTTTGGCAAAAACACTTGCTTCAATTTCGATTTTTTTACCGCTTTCTATTTTGGGAATTGCTGGGAACTCTTCAGCCGGCATTGAGGCAAACCTTGCGCTATAACCCTTTGTTGTCACCAGCACTTCCTCTCCAAGTAATTCAATTGCCAGTGTTTGCTCCGGGAGCTGCCAGATAAAATCCATAAAAACCCTTCCCGGAAGGGTAATACGTCCATCAATTTCCCCTTGACAGGGTACAGCCACCCTGGTAGCTGTTTCCAGGTTTGTCGAAAGTGCTTCCAAGCCATTTTTGCTTATAGTAAGTAAAATGTTTGATAAAACCGGTAAATTGGCACGAACTAGAAACGATTTTTCGCATGCTTTTAAAGCTTTTGCTAGTTCATTTTGGGCGACTTTACATTTCATTTTAGCTTTCTAAGGAAAGGGTTTGGTCGGCAGAAGTTTTTTGATTATATATCAACAATTTATAAAATACCATCCACTACTATCCTTTTATATTAAACAAAGTATTAGTATTATTAGGTTTGTTGATAACTGCAAAGCCAACCCGTAAAAGCATATTCTTTGTTGATAACTTGTTGACAAACTAAAAACCCGACATCTAAGTCTTGCCGATAACTTCCCGGTAATTGTTGAAAAGGGATCTAATCCTCAGAACCTCATCCTTTCGCGGTTGGTTGGAAAGAACATCTTTTTCAACTTTTTCCACACCATGGATAATTGTTGAATGGTCTCTGCCGCCAACGAACTGGCCGATCGCAGAAAGTGGAAGCTGCAGCTCTTTTCGCAAAAGATACATGAGTATTTGTCTGGCAAAGACTAAATTGGATTTTCTTGAAGGACTCGAAAGATCGGAAGGTTTGACATTAAAATAACTGCATACAGCTTCAATAATGGTTTGGGGGGTAGCTTTTTGGTTGTTTGTCTGATTTCTTTCAACAATTAATTTAATTTTTGCCAAATCAACCTTGTTGCCTGACAATTTAGCAAGAGAAAATGTGGATATCAAAACTCCTTCAAGTTCCCGCGCACTCCCAAAGCAGGTATTGGCAATATAAGAGATGCTTTCATCGTCAAGACTCATTCCCCGCTCTTTGCATTTAGTTTTTAAAATTGCCATCTTCATTTCAAAATCTGGAGGGGCAATATCGGCAACCATCCCCTGCAGAAATCGGCTAACAAGTCTTTCTTTAAGTTTGCCCAGTTCTTTAGGGTGCCTGTCTGCGGCAATAACAATTTGCCTATTTGCAAGATACAGTTCGTTAAATGTATAAAAA
This sequence comes from Candidatus Curtissbacteria bacterium RIFCSPHIGHO2_12_FULL_41_17, assembly GCA_001774945.1. Lineage (GTDB taxonomy): Bacteria > Patescibacteriota > Microgenomatia > Curtissbacterales > GWA2-41-24 > 2-12-FULL-41-17. The sequence continues at coordinate 13,129 of MFBL01000058.1, read as the reverse complement.
AATTCTTCTTGTGTGCTTTCCTTGCCGGCCAAAAACTGAATGTCGTCAACTAAAAGAACGTCAGACCCGCGATACCTTGCGCGAAAGGAAGCTTGAGTTTTAAAAGATAAGGATTCTAAATAGTCGTTGGTAAATTTTTCTGCAGACGCATAAAGGATTTTAGCTTCAATTGCCCTTTTTTTTATCGCATTGCCTATGGCCTGCAAAAGGTGAGTTTTGCCAACGCCCGTCGGCCCAAAAAACAAAAGAGGATTGTAATTTGTTCCGGGGTTTTCACTTACTTGTTTGGCAACCAGATAAGCCAGATTATTGGAGTTGCCCACCACAAAATTATCAAAAGTATGATCACTTTTTAGATCATTTGCCTGCCTTGTCTTTAAAAATTGCAAAGGTGCAACTCCGGAAAAAATCGGCCCTTTTTCTTTTATTTGATTTTGTTTTTGGGTAACTATCAGGAGGATCTCTGTTGGCTCGCCGAGCTCTCTGCTTGCGATTTTGGCAACTTGCGGCAAATATCTTTTTTCGACCTGTTCTTTCAAAAAATTATTTTTAAAGGCAATAATTAAAACACTTTTAACGGCGGTTTTTTTGTACTCCACAATAAATGATCCGGCAAACCACGTCTTGAAGGTTGAGGCCGAAACATGCCTTTTGATTTCCGATAGAATTTTAGCCCAGATTTTTTTTGCTTCCACCTGTGTATTTAATGAATTTTAAAAATTAATTTGGCGCAAAGTTAGTCAAAATTTAGCAGACAAATATTAATTGAAGATCAGGCTGAAGAAATTTAAAAATAATTGCGCCAACATCTATGATTACAAGAGTTATCAACAGTTGTCAACTGGTTAAAATTTTTGTGCAAAACTTAAGATTTTTGTGACTTGATATCTCATTTAATTTCTAGTAACCTAAGCAATAAACTCAAAACTTAAAAGTCAAAGGTCGAAAGTTCAAGTAAAAAGTCAGAATTTTTAAATTTTTAATTTTGAACTTTAAATTTTGAATTAAGCGACCGAAGGGAGTATTCATGCCGAAAAGAACTTACCAGCCCAAAAAGAGAAAGCGCGCCAAAACCCACGGTTTTAGAAAACGTATGAGAACTACCGACGGGCGCAGGGTTTTGGCAAGAAGAAGAATAAGAGGTCGCGTGAAACTGGCTGTTTAGGTGGACAAATTTTCTGTAATTTTTAAAAAAAACCTGCCTTTTTCTAAAATAAAGGTGGTCGTTTCAAAAAAGGTAGCACCAAAAGCAGTCGACCGCAATCGAATTAGAAGGCTATTTATGGAGGCAGCCCGAAAGATCCAACTTACGGGGGAACTGGTTATAATTGTTAAAGAGAATATAAAAGATCTTAAAATGCACCAGGTCGAAAAATTGTTAATTGAAAAGATTAGAAAAGTTAAATGAAGCAAATTGCCATATTCTTAATTAAAATTTACCAGGTGCTTTTTGCCGGCAGCCTGCCTTCTTGCCGTTTTAGGCCATCTTGCTCTGCTTATGTGAGCCAGGCAATCGAAAAATACGGCATATTGAAGGGCAGCGTTATGGGTTTGAAAAGAATTTGCGCCTGCCATCCTTTTTCCAAACGGCCATTCTATGATCCGGTTTGAATTTTAAACTAAATTTATGAACCCTTTTGATTCTTTTCTAATCAACCCGATCCTTAATCTGCTCCTGCTTTTTTATAAAGGTTTTGCCCTACTTCCCATTCCTGGTGCTTTAGGATTTGCCATTATTCTTTTAACAGTTGTAATTCGGCTGGCCCTTTGGCCCTTAATTTCCGCCCAGCTAAAAAGTACCCAGAAAATGGCGGCATTAAAGCCGCACTTGGATAGAATTAAGTCCGAACATGGGCATGACAAAACGCGTCACCAACAGGAGGTTTCCAAGCTTTATAAGGAACACGGAGTCAATCCTCTGGCCGGTTGTCTGCCTCTAATAATCCAGATGCCGGTTTTTATAGCCCTTTACCAGGTTTTGTTAAAGATTGTGGATTTTTCCAAAAATGATTTTTTAACTAATATTAATGATAGACTCTATTCCCCATTTCTTTTTCTCGAAAAAATCCCTGACCCCTCATATCTTGGCGTTAGCCTGGCAGCCAAACCTTCGGATTGGCGCACTGTCGGTTTTCTGATTCTTCTTGTTCCCATTGTCACAGGGATTTTACAGTATATCCAGTCAAAAATGATGTCCCCGTCCGCTAAAAGCCCGGCACCGGTCAAAAAGGAAGGGAAGGAAGGCCTTGAAGACAGTATGGCCCAGATGCAGTCTCAAATGATCTTGATCATGCCGGCAATGATCGCCTTTTTTTCTTATGGATTCCCGATTGGCCTTTCTCTTTACTGGAACACTTTTACGATAATTGGTATCATCCAGCAGTATATAATTGCAGGTGCTGGAGGTCTTAATAAGTATCTACCGGAAAAGTGGCGCAAATAAAAATTCGCGTCAATTTGCATGAAACATAAATTAGACGAAAATTTCGTAGCCGAAAATATCAGACAGATCATTGAGGGCTTGGATGTATCGGCAACCGTTGAGGTATCAAAAGAAGGCGAAATTTTCTTTGTGGATATTTCATCACCGGATAGTGCGCTTTTAATTGGCAAATATGGCGCTAATTTAGAAAGCCTCCAGTTTATATTGGCAGTTAGAATTAAAGCACTGACCGGCAATGAAGATTTTGAAGTTTTTGTAGATATAAATGACTGGCGCAGGCAGAAAGAAGAGAAGCTTAAAAAAATGGCCATCAGTATTGCCGAACAAGTTGCCCAAAGCGCCGAAGAACAACCGATTTATAATCTGAAAAGCAGTGAGAGAAGAGTGATTCACACCGTCCTGGCCGAACACCCAAAAGTTTCTACTGTCTCCGAAGGTGAAGGTCCTGACAGGCATCTGATAGTTAAACCTAAATCTGCCGAAAGTTGATGCGCCCATCCGATGGATTTTTTCTTCTTACTTTAGCGCTAATCCCCATTCAGCTTGGTAAATTTTTTTTCCATCCCGAATCTTTCGTCTTAGGAATACCTATTGATTATTTGGCCATTAGTCTTTATTTGGTAGACTTTGCGCTTTTTTTCTATATAGCCACATTTAGCCTGGAAAACCTGCTTGCCGGCCGGCAGGCTCTTAAAAATTTAGTAAAAGATTACGAAACTCAAAAGAGTTTCCTTTTAATTTGGTTAATTTTAACTCTCTACCTATTAGCCGATACAATTTTTTTCGCAAGGATTACTGCTCTTTCTTATATATTTTTTATTAGATTTTTAACTGCTTCCTTATTTGGGATTTACGCAGCAAAAACTCTTAAAAACCGCAATTTAGCAAGAATCAGTATTTTTGTCTTGCTCTTTTCGGCTATCTGGCAGTCGCTAGTTGCTTTAGGGCAGTTTGCCTTGCAGAAATCCCTAGGGCTGTGGATATTGGGTGAGCGCAGTTTTGATTCTTCAACAGTCAATATTGCCCACGGCCAACTTTTTGGCCGCCAATTTTTAAGGCCCTACGGAACTTTTCCTCACCCGAATGTGCTGGCAGCTTTTCTGCTTATAAGTTTTATTATCATTGATTCTCATAAATTATTATTAAAGAAAAAAGCAGCAAGAATCATCACCTTGATTCTATTGCCCTTGTCCCTGATCGCCACCTCTTCCAAGTCCGGCATATTCTTACTCTTTTTATATTTAGTGACTCTTTTTAAAAAATTACCTCAAATTTTAGGAGTTGCGGCACTTGCGGCACTCGTCCTGTTTATCATAAGATTTTTGCCCGAAGCGCAGATTGCTTCACTTTCGGAAAGACTGGTTTTAATTAGTGCGGCAATTGATATTTTTGCCAAAAATCCCCTGTTTGGAGTCGGGAGTCTCAATTTTATTCCCCAGCTTGCTTTGCAAAATCTGACTTCAGCCAACCAAATCCGTCTGCTGCAGCCTGTTCATAATGTTTTTCTTTTAATCCTTGCCGAAAATGGCTTTTTTGGGCTTATCATTTTTGCATTTTTGCTGCTTTTTGTACTTAAAAAGGCCAAAACCAAAGCTAAAATCCTTCTTTTTATCAGTCTTGTGATTTTTGCCAGCTTTGACCATTTTTTATGGACCCTAAATCAGGGCAGACTGCTATTCTGGTTGGCTTGCGCCTACATTATCAGTTCGCCTAAAAAAAATTAAACTGATATATTGGGTGCTATCAATGTATAAAAAAGTATTTTACAATACCGTTTTTCAGGTCTTCGGCAAAGCATTCACTGCAACGATCACCCTAATAATTACTCTTTTAATTGCCAGAACACTTGGCCCGGCCGGCTTTGGAGAATTTACCAAAATTTTTGTTTTTGTCGGCTATTTTTACACTTTTGCGGATTTTGGACTAAATAGTATTTATGTTAGAACTGCCGATAAAAAATCTGAATTTAATCTTTTTAAGGTCTTGGTCGGTGTAAGACTTATTTTGGCGCTTATTCTTTTTGCTGCTGCTATCTCAATTTCATTTGTACTGCCACATGATTTGGTTAAACAAACAGGTTTTTCACCGCTTGTAAAGGCGGGTATTCTTATAGGATCATTAACAATTTTAACTCAGGCACTTTTTACCACTGCTAACGCTTATTTCCAAAGAAATCTGAGGTATGACCTGTCGACCATAGCAGCAATCGCCGGTTACTTGGTTATTTTAACAAGTACACTTGCAATAACTTTTTCCGGCGGCAATCTGCTAGGCTACGTCGCCTCCTATGTTTTAGGAGGTTTTGTTTTAGTTTGCGCTGCTTACTTTCTTATTACAAAAAGGATTAAAAAATTTATCCTTCCCAAATTTGAAAAAAACAGCACACAAAGACTCGTTTCCGCCTCCTGGCCGATAGGTCTTGCCTTAATTTTCAACTTAATTTACTTTCGAATCGATGTCTTGATTCTTTCCAATTTTCGCGAAAGCTCCGAGGTGGGAATTTATGGTTTGGCCTACCAGTTTTTTGAAGCGGCGCTCGCTTTGCCTATTTTTTTGGTCAACGCCATTTATCCTTTACTTAATGAAGAATTTCTAAAAAAAAGCTATTCAAAATTCAAATCGCATATTAAACGCACTCTGGTGATTCTTCTATCCCTTTCAGTATTTTTGACCGGTTTTTTAATTGCCGTATCATTTTTAATCCCCGCTATTTATGATGCAAGATTTATAGGATCGCAAACGGCTCTTGCGGTTTTAGCACTTGGTATGCCTTTCTTTTTCATTTCTGCTTTGCTTTGGCACTTGTTAATAATCATAAAAAAACAAAAATATCTGGCTCTTATTTATTTCTCGGGTGCGGCATTTAATATAATTTTAAACTTAATCTATATCCCCCAATTTGGATATATGGCGGCGGCAATTGTGACAGTCGTCTCAGAAGCTTTTATCCTGCTCCTTTTAGTAGTAGCGGTATTAAAAAGCCAAAGGAATATAATATCTAAAATATGAGCACACTTAGCGTATATTGCGATGGTGGCGCAAGAGGCAATCCCGGGCCGGCTGCCTGGGGATTTGTGGTTAAAAAAAACGGTACCTTAAAAAAAGAAGCGGCCGGTTTCATTGGTGTTGCCACCAATAATGTTGCTGAGTATACTGCACTGGTTGAGGCCCTCAAGTGGTTATCGCAAAACTTTAAAGCTTACGATTTAAATATTTATCTTGATTCTCAGCTGGTGGTCTTACAAATGGCTGGCCGCTATAAGGTTAAAAACGCCAAACTTAGGGAACTGATTTTTAAAGTCCGAAGCCTTGAGGCAAACTTTGGTAAAATTTCTTATCGCCATATTGAAAGGGCTAAAAATAAGGAGGCAGATAGACTGGTAAATATCGCGCTAAATGGCGCAACATAAAAATGGAACCCTTCGGCAAACTCAGGGTTCCATATTGATTAAAATCGAAATATGGAACTTGCAGAATACATCAAAATACTTAAAAAAAACGCATATCTTGTTGCCCTTTTTACAGTTTTAGGGATAGCTTTGGCCCTCGTTTTTGTCTCAAAAATCAACAAAGGTCCCCGCTATGAACAGCTGTTTTTTATTATGAGCGTGAGTGAAGAAGAAAGAACCCCGGCCGAAAGAACGGGGGAATCTATTGCTTCCACCAAAGAAGCGCAAGATGCTGTCTATCGTTTTGAAGGCTTTTACGCCACCGAGAAAGCCAGGAATTTTACGGACACTGCTCTTGCTATTATTCTAAGCCCTGATTTTAAAAATGAAGTGACAACCCAAGCCACTGCCTTATCTGCCAGAAAAATTGCCCCTCAACTTATTCGGCTTTCAATCTATGCTGCAAATTTAGACAGTGCCAGATCAACTATGAACAAGACAAAAGATCGCTTCAATCAAAAAATTGTTGATTTGACTGGGGACAGTGAATTTCAGCTTAAACCGATTGGTACTGCTATTGTGCCTGTGACTGCACAACCTCAACCCAAAGCCCTTATCATCTTTGGGGCAATCGCAGGATTTGTTTTTGCCCTTGTAACGATTGGTTTTAAAACTTACTTTAAAGTTTAGAAAATGGAACCCTTCGGCAAACTCAGGGTTCCATATTGAGTAAAATCGAAATATGGAAGAATCTGCCCGCTTGAAACTTTCAAATAACAGGACTCAGGTTCTCATAACCGGTGCAGGCTCATACCTGGGTGCATCTCTTACCGATTCTCTGATACTTGAAAATTGCGATGTTTTTGGGGTAGGCAATTCCCGCCTGCTTAGTCCTTTTCTTTCAAAGGAAAATTTTACGCTTCTTGAGCTTGAATTAGGTCAGCCTTTACCCTCTTATTTACCACAGTTTGATCTTATCTTTCATCTTGATGAAGCAGGCGTTGCTAAGGATTCGTATGAGGCTCTCCATCATTTTTCGCAGGCGACCAAATCGATAATTGCCCTCGCCCAAACTGGCAAGACGCAAGTAGTTTTGGTAGCCCCTCTTTCATTTAGGATAGATTCATTTGATTATTTGATAAAAGATGATGCAACTTGCGCCAAGCTGAGGATATTTCTTGTAGGTGACATTTATGGCCCTAAAATGCCAGTTTCTTCTCAAATCAGCCTAGGGCCGGTCCAAAAGGAGTTGGCATCTCTTATTTCCCAAGCAGTTGCAACAGACAAGGTAATCCTTGAAGAAGAAGGCATGAAAATGATCTACCCGACTTATATCAGTGACGCAGTTGAAGCTATTAATAAATTTGCCTTTTCGCCTAAAACCAAAGACGTGCAGATTATTGTCTGCGAGGAGCCAATTTCTTCTCTTTCGGTTGCTTATGAAATTCAAAATGTTGCCTCACTTGTCGGTGCAAAGCAGCTGGGTTTGTTTTTTGCAGGAGGACCTGCAAAAAACAAAATCACGCCGCAACCGTTAGTTAACGCGTCACATTTAGGTTTTAATCCCAATATTAAACTCACAGAAGGCCTAAAGCTAACCTTTGAATATTTTAAAGATAAGGGCCTTTTTTCAAGCGCAAACCAAGTTCCAAGGGAACATCAAAGGACAAATTACCAAAGCCCGTCTTGGGAAAAGTTGCACCCCCAAGAGGCAGATACTCAGTCTTTTTCCGAAAGACTAAGGCTAAAAGTCCCCAAAATTACCTTAAATTTACGTTTTAAAAATTTGGTTATCTTACTGCTTTTAATTCTTTTTGGCTCTATTTTAAAAACAGGGCTTGATGTTTATTTGGGGGCAAGTAAATTAAATGATGCCAAAAAAGCTTTAATGTTGGCAAACTTTGATAAAGCTGAAAGTAAAGCCAAAGGTGCCCAAAATTCTTTTAAAGCAGCACAAAATAAGTTTAATATTCTGTCTTTCCCATTGAGTTTAGTAATTTCCCAGAAGATAAAAAGCACCAATCTGGCATTTGCGGCAGCTGGCGCAGGTTCTCAATCGTTATTCTATTTTAGCCTGGGTGCAAAAACACTCTCAGAAGACTTTGCGCTCATCACCTCTAAACAAACAAGTAGCGATGGGTTTGATTTGGAGGCGCCCTCAGCTGATTTTAAGAGGGCCTTGTTTTTTTCCTCAAAAGCAGTCGTCTTAAGTTCACAAGCTAAAAAATCGGCGCCATTTGCAGCAAAAATTGAATCCTTAAAGGACTCATTCGAAAAACTCCATAACTTATCCTCCTCGGCTCTGGAAATAACGCAACTTTTAAATGACTTCACCGGCGGTGGGCAAAAAACCTACCTAATCCTTTTGCAAAACAATAGTGAACTGCGGCCTGGCGGAGGCTTTATCGGCAATTTCGGCACTCTTGAGTTTGAAGGCGGGAAACTAAATGCTGTTAATGTTGATGATATTTACACAATTGACGGCCAACTTAAGGAAAAAATCCAGCCCCCAAAACAACTTAAGGAAAAATTAGGAATTGACAATTTTTTTCTTCGCGATTCTAACTGGAGCGGCGATTTTGCCCTTAATGCCGCTACCGCCAGAGACTTTTTCAAAAAGGAAACGGGCCGAAATGTCGATGGAGTAATTGCTTTCGACCTAACTTTTATTCAGGATGTTCTTGGGAAAATGGGGCCTGTCAAACTTGATGATTATAATGAGGAAATTTCTGCCCAGAATCTGTTCGAACGGGGAGAATATTACAGCGAGGTCGGCTTTTTCCCGGGTTCCACCCAAAAAAGGGATTTTTTTGGGTCTTTATCCAGAAAGATGATCAGCCAGGTTTTGGCTGACATTGCCCAAATTACTACTTTAAAAGATAATGAAAAGACAGCTTCCCCGCTTTTACCCCTTGTGCAAGTTTTTAAAGAAAGCCTGGAGAAAAAACACATCTTGGTCTCATTTGACAACCCGACCCTTGCTTCCTATGTAGCCACTCACGGATGGGACAGCCCATTGCCTCCCAGACAATTTGATGTTAGTGATAACAGTACCCAAACCAGAGATTTTTTGGCTATTTCCGAAGCTAATCTTGGCGCCAATAAAGTCAATAGGTTTTTGCAAAGGAAAATTTCATACGAAATGACTGTGGGCCGCGATGCGGATCTGGTCGGCCGCTTAACAATTACTTATACAAATAATAGCCAGGCAGAAACCTGGCCGGCTGGCAAATACGTTAATTTCCTGCGCGTTTACGTACCCGCGGGAAGTGATTTGTTTGAGATTAAAAACGGCGACATCACTGACCTTAAATCCGTTGAAGTTACCACCACAGGGCCTCTTGCCACGTTTGCAACGTATGTAGAAGTGCCTATTAAATCAACTAAACAAGTAAGTTTTTCTTATCGCATACCCAGAAACATTAAACTTGAAAGCGCCCCCACTTATCACTTGTATATCCAAAAACAGCCCGGAACCGAAAATGACCCTTTGGAATTTAAATTTAACCTGCCCGGTTACCTGCTGACAAAATCTGTCAATGGAGATGAAAAGTACTCAAATAAGCAAAACCTCACCGTCGAAACCGATTTAGCAGCCGACCGCCAGTTTGAAATCGAAGTTGTTAAGAAATGATATAATTGGAACAATTATGGCTAGTTTTAAAGAAATTCATAAAAAATATAAAGGCAAACGGGTGGCTCTCACGCCAGACGAAAAGAGAGTGATCTCCTCAGGAGACACGGCTAAAAAGGTCTATCGTGAAGCTCACGAGAAAGGCTTTAAAGAGCCAATTCTAACGAAAGTCCCTCAAGCCGTGGTCCCTCTAGTCGGTCCAATATTCGTATAGTCTCTTAGGCCAAAAAGGCTTTTTTGATAATTTCAAGGTTTGTTTTGATAAGCCAAAGCAAAAGATAGAAATAAAGCCAAAATAAGCAAAACCTCAAAATTCCAACCGATTTGGCAGTCGATCGTCAGTTTACAATTGAAGTGACCAGAAGATAATTTTACTCATCACCTGCGGCATGCCGCTCACTCAGCAGTCTCTTAAGACCGTCAAAAGCTACAGCCCCAAAAACAATTACTAAAGCTCCTGCCGCTATTCTTAAATCGGCTGCTGACAATATGTTTATCAACCACCCGCTTATGGGAACTTCTCCGTAAACATCTTGGACTTCAGCCGGAGCAGCCGCAGTTACTCCGTAAGCGGTTGTTCCAACTGCCCCAATAACCGCTTCGGCCTTTGCTGGAAGTTTTCTTAAAAGTTCAAACCCTCTCTCAATCATAGCTGCGGATTATACCATGAAACGTTTGATATTGAATGTAAAATTAAGAGATAGTCTGAAGATTGAAGTTGTAAAGAGGTGACATCTAAATCTAGTTGACCTGTCATGTTTATTTTGTTAATATCATTCGACCATGGAACAAGTGCCTTTAACTGCTCAAAAAAGAAATGTTTTGGGAAGGAAAGTTAAAACCCTAAGGCGGGAAGGGATAATTCCGGCGCATGTTTTCGGCCACAAAATAACTACCATTCACGTTCAGGTAAAAAACAGCGACTTTTCCAAAGTCTTTGAAAAGGTAGGGGAAACAGGAATCATTAATCTGGCGGTAGACGGCTCAAAAAAGCCGGTTCTGGTAAGAAACGTCCAGCTTCATCCCGTAACAAGTGAACATTTGCATATCGATTTTTATCAGGTTAACCTTACGGAAAAAGTAAAAGTCAACGTGCCGATTGAGATTGTCGGCGAGGCTCCAGCCGTTGAAAAGAAAATTGGTCTTCTTTTGACTCCGGTTTCGGAAGTCGAGATCGAAGCCTTGCCGGCTGATATTCCGGAGAAAATAGCACTTGACGTTTCCAAACTGGAAAATATCGGTGACGAAATTAAGATCAAGGATCTAGCCGTTGACAGAAATAAAGTGACGATTCTTCATGATGCCGAACTTGTCGTTGCCCAGATAGGTGAACTTGTTACTAAAGAGATGGAGGCTGTCGAAGCGGAGATTGAGGCAGAGCAAGCCGAAGTTGTCGCGCAGGCGGCAGAGGGCGAAGAAAAAGTCGGGGAAGCCGAAGTCGCAGAAGTGCCTGAAGCCGAAGGCGCAGAAAAGGCAGAAGAAACGGCAGGAGAACCAGAGGAAGAGGTAAAGTCAGAACCAAAGAAGTAATCCACCCTCCTATCATCTTTATCATGGTCGAAATAATTTCCCGTAGAGAATTTAATAAGTGGTTTATTGAAGCTGGATTAAAGTTAATTTTACTCACGATTGGCTGTTCTACTAAAGAGCCTCAAAGGACAAAAGAAATTCCAGAGATTGTCATTCCTAACGATGGAACAGTTGTCAAGGTTGGACTTGATGGCAGATTGACCTTTGAGGTTGGAATCAAGAGTCTGATAATAGCATCACTTCCCGATGTGACCTACCTTTACCACGAGTTTGCTGAAAATGCTCTCCCGATTCCGCTGGCTGAGCGAAGAGCAAACCCTAATTTGGCTTCGCCTAACGGGTTTGTACCTCTTGATCCTAGTTTTGATTTGGAGAAAGCTCTCGGGTATGTTCAGTCAAAACCACTAGGCGAACCTAAGACAATAGATTCAGTTTCGCCTATAGCTGAATCACTTCAACTTTATGCCGAAAACGCCGGTTATTTGACTTTTGCACAAACACCGCCTATCGGAAGCGATCAAATGTTTGTCTATAGCCCTAACTTGACCTACCTGCAGAAAGCCGATGGTTTATATCTTTCGCTTCCCTCAATCGTTTTAATCAGGTTTAAGTTTGTCGAAGGCAAATTCTCAGGGAGAGATCAGATTTAGCTTTAAAAGTTTTGATTTAATAATTTTGCCCTGTTCCTGGCATCATGTGCATTCTTTTCATCTCCCAATTTTTCGTAAAGTGCTGCCAGTTTCAACCACGCTGCCTGGTAGTCTGGTCGATTTTTAACAATCGTCGCAACCTGTTGAATTTCCTTTTTAATTTCGGCAGAGTTTTCCTTATTAAGCCGCAATATTAGTCTTTGAGCATTTAAATTCTGAGGATCGAGTTGCTGGGCGACTTTAGCTTCTTCCAGGGCTTTTTCTAAATTTTGCAAATTGCTGGTTTTTTTAAATTCCTCCTCATATGAAAGAGCAAGCCTTAGTCTCTTATTAAAATCAGAAGGTTTAAGACTAACCGCTTTTTCCAAGGCATTGATTCTGCTTGCCTGTTGTTGGTTTTGATTCGAAAAGTAAATTAAAAAAGAAGCGCAAACGATTGCTACGCCTAGAATCCTAAGCAAAGTAAAAATAGAAATGCCGCGGGCTTGCCCGCCGAAGCTTTTAATAAAAAGCGAAGTGCGGGAAATAATGCGAGAAATTTGCGGGAATTGCAAATTTCGAAGCCCTGAGTTTATCGAAGGGCGAGAATTATGCGGTAAATACATTTATGAAGGTTTACCATCCGTAGCTTTAGCGAAGGATGGCCATGACTCTAACATAATAGACTTTTCCCTATTGTCAAACTTCTGGTAGAGTTCCTCTGTGACAAAAGGCATAAATGGATGAAGAAGAATTAAAACGTTTTTTAGAACGTACTCTAATATTGACTGTGCCTGGAGTCTTCTCTTTTTGGATTTTTCGATGTAAACATCAGCAAATTGATGCCAGACAAACTCATATAGTTGGTCAACTGCTAAATGAAGCTCGATTTGTTCAAGGTGCTTAGTCACTCTAGCGCACAGACTGTCTAACTCCTTTTTAATCCATTTATCATCCGGGTGTTTAAACTGTGAACCGTCAACTGCGAACCGTGAACCATCTGTTTTTTCGGGCGCCAGCTCGAGTATAAATCTGGTGATATTTCGCAGCTTTGTCCCGAAATTACGGAAATTTTTGCCCCTCTCATCTAATATTGCTTTTGATACCCGTCCATCGCGGCCAGGAATTGCGTATGAATAAAGCGCCATTCTTGTTGTATCAACCCCCCAGTTTTTAATTAAGTAGGTAGGATCGATTCCATTGCCGAGTGATTTTGAAAACTTGCGTCCTTGCAAGTCCCTAAGCATCCCATGGAAAAACATAGTTTTAAATGGAATTTGATCTGTAAAGTAAACGGAAAACATAATCATTCGCGCAATCCATAAGTATTTAATTTCCGGTGCCGATATTTCAAAATCCCACGGAAAATAAGAATTTTCAATTTTCCATTTACCATTTACCATTTTCCAATCATTTGGCCATCCAAGTGTTGACATTGGCCACAGACCGGACGAAAACCAGGTGTCTAAAACTTGCCCATCCTGCACCCAGTCAGGGCCCGGTG
>MFBL01000057.1 GCA_001774945.1 Candidatus Curtissbacteria bacterium RIFCSPHIGHO2_12_FULL_41_17 | reverse complement strand
TAAAAGACTTTATTCCAAAGGATAAGCTATTTGGCGCTAGTTATTTAATTCTGAATTCTACTCTCCTGATCGTTACGGTTGGTATTGTCTTTACGGAGAGGCTCGATTTTTTAAATTCGTTACTGAAAAGCAAAGCAAGCATGGATGGTTACGAGCTTGGGGTTCTCCTTAGGAAGTTTTCCAAAATAGACCAGCGAATTTTAGTTCTTTCCGGACAATTCGGTGCACATTTTGGTGTTTTTACAAATTATTATGCAAACAGAGTAATTGACTATAATGATTTTTCACTCAATGGCCTTTTAAAATCCAACAATCTTAATGCTTATCAGTATGTCGTATATATAGATGGCCGTGATACCTTGCCTGAAGTCAATGATTACTTAAGGACTAACTATACCCTTGTAAAAATAGATAAATTTAACTTTTACAAAATCAATGAATAATAAGCTCATTTCAGTGATTATCCCGGTCTATAACGAGGGAAAAGTAGTAGGAGAGTGTTTAAAATCTCTAGATGGTCAATCTTATAGACCTATCGAAATTATTGTAGTTGATGATGGTTCAACGGATAAAACAATAGAAATTATCAAAAACTGTCAACTGTCAACTGTCAACTGTCAACTGTTTCGACAGAAACATCTTGGCCCTGGGCCTGCCAGAAATCTTGGTGCATCATATGCAAAAGGGGACATACTTGTCTTTGTTGACGCCGACATGACCTTTGACAAAAATTTTATTAGAGACCTTGTCGCTCCAATTATCAAGGGTCAAACAATAGGTACTTTCTCCAAAAACGAGATGAATGCAAATGCCGATAATATCTGGTCTAAATGCTGGAATATAAATCGGGGATGGCCAATAGAAAGATTAATACCTCCAGACTATCCATCGACTGCGCCGGTTTACCGGGCAATATTAAAAAGCGAGTTTGTAAAAGTTGGTGGTTTTGATGCGACCGGAGAATACACAGACGATTGGTCACTCTGGCGAAAATTAGGCAAAAAATCAACTCTTGCCAAAGGTGCAATTTATTATCATTTAAACCCGTCAACCTTGAGCGAAGTTTGGAAGCAGGCTAGATGGATAGGTAAAAACGAATTCATAAGTGGAACCGCAATCAGAAAGATTAAGTCTTTAATTTTTTACAGTTTGCCCATCGCCTTCGTCGTTGGTCTTTTTAAGTCAGTTGCGAGAGGTCAATTATCATTTGTCGTCTTTAAATTAATTTATAATTTGGCAGTATTTTTTTCAGTGATAGGTTCATTCTTTAACGAGCCTAAAGCAAAATGATTGTTGTAATTCTTGTTGTTTCTTTAATTTTAAGGTTGATATCCATAAATCAAAGCCTCTGGCTTGATGAAGGGATTAATGTTAATGTTGCCAGGAATCTTAATGTAAAGTCTTTAATTTTCGATTATTCTCTTAGCGATTTTCATCCACCTCTTTTTCATGTTCTTTTAAGAGGCTGGATTCTATTATTTGGCTCTTCCGAAATTGCCGTTAGGTCTCTCTCCGTAATATTGGCAGTTGCAACAATTTTTGTAATTTATTTAATTGCACGCAAACTTTTTGAGAACAAAACTGCTCTAATTTCTGCAACTCTTTTAGCAACTTCACCTTTACATATTTATTACTCACAAGAAGCAAGAATGTATATGCTTGCGGCTTTTCTTGCCAGTTTGTCGGTGTATTTTTTTATAAGTCTTTTTAAAAAAGACAATATATGGTATTGGACTGGGTTTATAGTCTCCACGGCTCTTATGCTTTATAGCGACTATCTGCCCTATTTGTTAATACCAGCATATATTATTTATTTACTTCTGGTGCGAAAAAAAATTGAAGCTTCAACAGTCAAAGCATTTATCCCGAGTTTTATAATTATTGCCTTATTGACAGCTCCATGGTTATATCTTTTTCCTAAACAGCTAAATATTGGTCTTTCAGCAGCTGCAGCCTCTCCAGCTTGGGCTCAAGTTGTAGGTTCGCCGCAAGCTAAAAATCTGCTATTGGTTTTTGTTAAATTTGTAATTGGGAGGATTTCTCTTGATAACAATCTGATATATGCTTTTTCATTTGCACCCATTGCTGTCTATGTAACTTCTCTCTTTGTACTGTCATTATTTAGGATTTCATATTTGAGGAGTTTTTTGTGGTTTTGGTTTTTGCTTCCGATATTAAGTGCCTTTATTTTGAGTTTTTTTGTTCCTGTATTTTCTTACTTCAGATTTATTTATATTTTAGGAGCTTTTTATATTATTCTTGCTTCGGCAATAAATACAATAAATTGGACACCGCTTGTTAGGTTCTTATTGGGAATTTTTTTAATAATTAATTTAGTTTCCACTGGTATATATTTTGCTTATCCCAAGTTTCAAAGAGAGAATTGGCGTGATGCAACAAATTTTGTTGTTTCCAGTTCCAATAACAAAACACTGATACTGTTTGCTGCAGAATATACTACCGGTCCCTTTGATTATTACAACCAAGATCGTATTAAAGCTGTAGGGGCACTACTGGAAACATCGGCTGAGCCAAGTCGTGTTAAAAAAAGAGTAGAGTTGCTAACAAAAGACATTAATAAAGTTTTCCTTTTTCAATATCTTTCACAAATTACTGACCCGCAAGGGATTGTTTTTCAAGAACTTACCAAACAGGGTTTCACCAATACCAAGACTAATGATTTTCAGGGGGTTGGATTCATTTATGAATTTACAAAGTAAATAAGTTATAAATTTGAGCAATGAAAATTGAGCCTTTTTTAAAAATATTATTTAATAAATTTTTCCTGCACCAACATCCCGAGGCCGCACTTAGGTATTTTCCTGTAGTTTCGGCAATTAAAAAGACAAAACTTCAGGATGCAAAAATTCTGGAGGTAGGTTCAGGGTCGCTTGGGATAACGCCATATCTCAAAAAAAAGATAGATGCAATTGACATAGACTTTTCCGGGCCAAAGACCGAACTGGTCAATAAGATAAAAGGCAGTATTGAAAAACTTCCATTTAGAAAAAATCAGTATGATGTTGTAATTGCTGTTGATGTTCTTGAACATGTTGATAAAAATATTCGTCCGCAGGCGATACTTGAAATTTTAAAAGTCGCCAAAAAATTAGCAGTTATAGTCGTTCCGGTTGGTAAACTTGCGGAGAAACAAGATCGTCAATTGGATCAATTATGGAAAAGGACTTTTCAGACGCAAAATCAATTTTTTTATGAACATATTAAAAATGGATTGCCTAGTATTGATGAGATTTTAGTTACGATTGACAAGTCTCTTAGGAAATTAAATAAAAATGCTAAAATTTCTTCTTATCCTAATTTGAATTTGTCTATACGAAATATGTTAATGAGAACTTGGATAAGCAAAAACCGTTATATTTACTACACGTATATGAAAGGGTATCTTCTGCTACTTCCTATTTTAAAACTTACGAATTTCGGTAACTGTTACCGCCGTGTCTTTGTGATAGAATTTCTTGCCCCGCAAGAACTGCCCCTCGAGATGTCTATGAATAATAGTGAAAAGTCGAAAGGTAAAGTTTAGCGGGGGTTTCATGAAAATTGCAATTGATATTTCCCAAATTGTATATGGGACAGGTGTTTCTAACTATACTAGGGAACTAATTGAAGCGATAGCAAAACTTGATCGAAAAAACGAATACGTTCTGTTCGGTTCATCGCTCAGGCAAAACAAGATATTAAGAGATTTTAAAAACAGTCTATCTGATTATAGTAACTTCCAAATTAAATTGTTCCATTTCCCACTTTCGATTTTAGAATTTCTTTGGAATAGACTTCATATATACTCTCTGGAAAAATTTATAGGGGAAGTGGATCTTTATCATTCCTCGAATTGGCTTCAGGCTCCAGTAAAATCAAAACAAACTGTCAAAGTTACAACGGTTCACGATATGGTTTCTTTTCTTTTCCCCTCCTCTGTGCATAGAAGAATTTTAGCCAATGAAAAAAGAAGATTTCGCCATATTAAAAAAGAGGTAGATATTGTGATAGCAGATTCTCAAAGTACTAAAGAGGATTTAGTCAAATTTCTGGAAATTCCCCAAGAGAAGATTAGAGTTATATATCTTGCTCCTTCCTCAAAATTCAGTCCTAAAGATGACGATAAAGTTAAAGAAACATTAGAAAAATATAAAATTAAAAAACCTTACATTCTTTCTGTCGCTACGCAAGAACCGCGGAAAAACATACAAAAACTTCTTGACGTTTTTTCCGAAATCGGCAAGCTGAGAACAGGTGTGAGTTTAGTTCTTTGCGGGAATTATGGCTGGGGACCAGGTTTACACTATGAGGAAAATGTTATTTTTACAGATTACGTTTCCGAAGAAGATTTAATTTCTCTATACAGCGGTTGTAGAGTCTTTGTTTACCCTTCCTTGTATGAAGGTTTTGGTTTACCGATTTTAGAGGCCATGGCCTGTGGTGCGCCGGTTATAACATCAAATAATTCTTCGATGTCGGAAATTGCCAAAGATACGGCAATTCTAATAGATCCAAGAAGCGAGGGGCAACTTAAACGGGCAATCGAACTAGTTTTAGATCTTAATCTAGATAATTATCAAAAGATGGTCAGGGCAAGTTTAGATCGGGCAAGACATTATTCCTGGACCAAAACAGCAAAAGAGACACTCAAGGTATACGAGGAGGTAGCAGGTGAAAATGCAGATCGGCCTGGACGGGAATGAAGCTAATGTTAAAAACAGGGTTGGGTCTGGGGTATACGCCCTTGAGCTCTTAAAGGAATTTTCAAAAGATAAAAATCATCAGTTTCTAGTTTATCTAAAAGAAAAATCACTACCAGATCTCCCAAAGGAATCCGCAAACTTTACTTATAAGGTTTTTGGACCCAAAAAACTTTGGACACAATTTGCCTTATCATTGAAATTATTTTTTGGAAAAAAACCTGACATCTTCTTTTCGATGGGGCACTATGGTCCTAGATTCTCGAAAGTTCCATACGTAATAACAATTCACGATTTGTCCTACCTGCATTATCCGCAAATGTTTAAAAAAAATGACTTATATCAGCTAGTAAATTGGACAAAATATTCGGTTAAGACCGCCGCCCACATAGTCACTGTTTCCGAAACTACCAAGAAAGATATTATTGAAAATTACAGCCTTGATCCATCAAAGATTACCGTAACATACGAGGGTTATGATAAATCTCGATTTAAACCTCAGCCTAAATCAAAAATTGAATCTGTCAAGAAGAAATACAAAATCGCTGGAGATTATATAATCTTCGTCGGCACTCTCCAGCCACGAAAAAATATAGAGCGTCTAGTCGATGCCTTCAGTTTGTTAACTCAGAACTCAGAACTCAAAACTCAGGACTTATCCTTGGTGCTAGTCGGTAAAAAAGGTTGGCTTTATGATTCAATCTTTGCCAAGATCAAAACATTGGATGTTGATAATCAAGTGATTTTTACTGATTATGTCCCAGATGATGATCTACCTGTTTTGATTGCCGGCGCCAAAGCCTATGTTTTACCTTCGCTTTGGGAAGGCTTCGGCCTTCCGGTTATCGAAGCCCAAGCCTGCGGAGTTACAGTCGTTGTTTCTAGTATCTCAAGTCTGCCGGAAATTGTAGGGGACAGCGGTATTCTTGCTGATCCTAAGAGTGTTGAGTCAATCAGCAATGGATTAAAGAAAGTTTTAATGGATGATAAACTACGATCTGAACTTGTCAAAAAGGGCTTTGCCAACATCAAACGCTTCTCATGGCAAACCTGCGCCCAACAAACCTTAGACGTACTCGAAAAAGTTGCTCTGACATCAAAACCGATAGTATAATGAGTCCATGAAAGATCGAATGGGCAGAGAACTAACCACAGAAGACGTCGCCAAAAAGGCCCTAAATAGGGGAGTTAACGTGCTTTTAGATTTTGAAATAATGATTCTCAATTTAATCTCCTGCCTAGTCCCCTTGCATAGTGTCCGCAAATTTGCTTTTCGTCTAGCTGGTATCAAGATCGGTAAAAATTCATTTATTCATATGGGTACCCGTTTCTTTTTGCCTATAAATATAACTATAGGAGAAGGAACGATAATTGGAGACCACGTTTTTTTGGATGGGCGTGCACCTTTAAAAATTGGCGATCACGTCGATATCGCCTCTCAGGTTTTAATATACAATTCCGAGCATAATATCAATTCAGAAGGATTTAATCCTACCGAAGAGCCGGTGGATATTGGCGACTACGTTTTTATCGGTCCACGGGCAATAATTTTACCAGGAGTCAGAATTGGAGAAGGCGCAGTTATTGGTGCAGGCGCAGTTGTAACCAAGGATGTTGCTCCTTTTAAAATAGTCGGAGGTGTTCCGGCTAAAGTTATAGGAGAGCGCAAAAACAAAAATCCGCACTACAAACTCGGCCGCGCTCGATTGTTTCAATGATCTTACTTTGGTTTATTCTAGCTTCTTTAATTGGTGGCAGCGGTAGTTCTTTGGTGAAGTTTTCAGTAAACAACTTTCCTACGATCACACTCGTCGTTGTAAGAGCTTTACTCTCTCTATTGATATTTTTCCCATTTTTAAAAACTATTAGAATTTCAATCTTTGATAAGAATTTTAAAAAATTAATCCTTGCAAACATCTTTTTCGCAGGAAACTGGATATTTTTTGCCTTTGGTATTAAAAATACAAGCGTTATTGTTGGTCAACTTAGTTATGTTCCAACTGCACTTATTGTGGCATTCCTAGGGTACTTATTCTTAAGGGAAAGACTTAAAAATGAAGAGATTATTGGCTTAGTATTAACGATCGTTGGAATGTTGGTTATTGTTTACGGTTCAATCAGATCACAAGATGTATTATCCTTTGGTACTCCTTTGGGTAACTTGTTGGTTTTCTTGGGTCTTATAAGTTGGTCTTTCTATATTGTGGCTTCAAAAAGAATAAGTAATATTTATAGTCCGAGTATAATTACTTTTTATAATTTTGCTGTAGCATTTGTTATTGGACTCTTTTTACTCCCTTTGGATTTACTATTCGGAAACATCAATTCAATCAAGATTTCTCCAGAAAGTATTCTGGGGCTTGTTTCATTAGCCCTTTTCTCTTCAGTGCTCTTCTTTTACTTGTACCAGCTACTTATTAAATTAACTTCGGCATTCACCGCGTCTTTAGTTTTATATCCTGTCACAATTCTTGCTTCGTTTTTGGGAATTATTTTTTTTAATGAAGAATTAACCTTAAGTTTATTTTTCGGGGCCGTAATTGTTGTAGGCGGAGTAATTTTTGCAACTTATAAACAATTTTCTAAAAAAATTATAAAATTGAAAAATGGATCTCTCAGTAATTATCGTTAATTGGAATACCAAAAAACTTCTCGAGAACTGTTTGGCGTCAATCTTTAAATTTACAGAAGATGTCAATTTCGAGGTCATTGTCGTCGACAACGGGTCTGAAGATGATAGCCCAAAGTTGGTGAAGGAAAAATTTCCTCAAGTAAAATTAATACCCAATAAAGAAAATCTAGGCTTTACAAAAGCCAATAATCAGGGGATAAAAATTTCCAAAGGAAAGTACATTCTCCTTTTAAATTCAGATACATATTTAATTGAAAATTCATTTAGGAAACTTCTCGACAAGGCTCGAAGTATAGGTGAAAGTTTAGGATCGCTTGGACCATTGCTCTTGAACAAGGATAGATCAATTCAGCAATCTGCAGGTTTTTCCCCGCACTTACTGCAAGTTTTTTGGTGGATGACTTTTATCGATGATTTACCGGGCGGTACCGTATTAGAGCCTTATCACGTTGACCATGAGAGTTTTTACAAGAAAGACCAAGAGGTTGGATGGGTAACGGCAGCGGCAATACTTGTGCCGAAAGCTGTCATTGCGAAAGTTGGCGCATTTGATGAAAAGATTTTTATGTATGGTGAAGAAGTTGAATGGTGCTATCGAATAAAAAAAGCGGGGTACAAAGTTTACTTCTCTCCAAGTACTCAAATTGTGCATATTGGTAGGGGATCAAGCGGCAAGATTTCCCAAAATGCCATCATCGGTGAATATCGAGGCATTATCTATTTTTATCAAAAACATAAAGATAAAGTTTCTTTGCAAATTACCCGTGTCTTACTTAAAATAGGAGCATTGGCTAGGATTCTAATTTTCGGCGCCACGGGAAGAAAGTCCCTAGCCAAATTTTATGTCGAAGTTCTTAAAGTGGTTTGACGGACACATTCTTGAATATTTATCTTTCGCTCTCTTAATTTTCATTCCGCTTTATCCGAAAATTCCATTAGCAGATTTGATTCCCGGCTACATCGTCCGTCTTCGGCTGGATGATCTTCTTGTTGGGGGAGCCTTCGTGATCTTTTTGATTCAACTTGTTAGAAAAAAGGTCACTCTCAAAGGCAACCCTCTGTTTATTCCATTACTAATATATGTAATTATAGGTTTCATTTCCTCACTTAGCGCAATGTTTGTCACTAAAACGGTCCCCACGAGCGACATTCATATAACAAAACTCTTTCTAAATTGGGCAAGAAGAATTGAATATTTTTCAGTCTTTTTCATATTTTTCTCTTCAATAAAGTCACTTTCACAAGTTAAAAAATACATATATGTGGCAGCTTTGGTTTTGCTTGCAGTTTCTATCTACGGGTTTGGACAAAAATACCTGTATTGGCCGGCTTTTTCGACGATGAATAGAGAGTTTTCCAAGGGCATTAAACTCTATCTGACCGAACATGCAAGGGTACTTTCAACCTTCGGTGGACATTACGATTTAGCTGCATATTTAATGATTGTTTTGACACTATTTATACCTCTTGCTTTAGTAGTCAAAAATTTGTTGCACAAATTTTTCTTTTTAGGCGTTTCTCTAGCCGGGTTCTGGTTATTGATCCTTACCGTTTCCAGAACTTCTTTTCTAGCTTATTTGGTTTCCATAACTGTTGCTTTTATTCTATTATCTTTTAAGAAAGGATGGTTTTGGGGTTTTTCCAGATGGCTTATTGTGATTTTTGTTTCTCTTGCTATTATGCTTTCGTTCGGCGATTTATCCGATAGATTTGCCCATGTTTTAAAACTGGACAAATTTAAAACGTCGTTCGCACTTAAACCAATAAAAAGGGAACCTCCAAAAGATTCCCAAGCCGCCTATATTGGTGTTGGTGCAAAGTCCGATACTCCTCCATCCACGCAAAAGCCGGCAAGTGGAGTTCAAACGGCAAGACCAGTGGATGTCTACGAAGACATTCCAGAGTTCGGTTCGTCGGAGGGTCTTCCGGCGACACTTGCCGCTAAACCCAGAGTTTACTCACAGGCAGCTGTAACCTATGATTTATCTACCGGAATTCGACTGGATTATACTTGGCCTGCGGCGATCAAGGGTTTTAAACGAAATATTCTATTAGGTTCGGGTTACTCTACACTTACTAAAAGAAATATAGAAGATTTTACAGAGGCAGAATCAACAGATAATGATTTTTTAAGAGCCTTAGGTGAAACGGGACTTTTGGGATTTCTGGCATTTTTTGGAACAATTGCATATGTCATATGGTATGCCCTTAAAAACTATACTTTGGTTAAAGACCCCTTTTTTGCAGCAATTGTAGCTTCACTAGTCGCTGCCATATTTGGGCTGCTAGTCAATTCGATATACATAGATGTTTTTGAAGCTTCTAAAGTAGCTTATACGTTCTGGATTATGTGCGCGATTCTAATTGCTACTATAAATTTTTCTAAAATCTCCAAAGAAATTAAGTGAAAAAAGAAAAAGCGGTATTTTCAAAGCTTGAATTTTTTTTACTGATTTTTATTTTGATTTTTGCTTTCGGGGTCCGTCTTTACAAAATTAATAGACCTATTGCTGATTGGCATTCCTGGAGACAGGCGGATACGGCAGCTGTTGCCAGAAATTTCTTAAAGGAGGGATATACACCGTTTATACCCAAATACGATGATATGTCCTCTCAGGCAAATGGTCTTGATAACCCGAACCGGTATAGATTTGTTGAATTCCCAATCTATAATTCTCTTATATATATAGTCTGGTCAATTACAGGAGTAAATGAGACATTTGCCAGGCTTGTTACGGTTTTTATCTCATTAGGATCTACTTTAATTTTATTTTTGCTCGTTAAACGTCTATCAGGTTTTATAACAGCGATTCTTTCAGCTTCATTCTTTTCACTTTTACCTTATAACATTTTTTATTCATCGGCTATTTTACCAGGACCGTTAATGGTATTTGCAATTTTAGGACTTTATTTTTCGTTTTTAAAATGGATGGATAACGATACTAATTGGTATTGGGGAATTTCATCTATTCTTTTTGCTAATCTTGCTATTTTGACCTGGCCTATTGCGCTTCTTTTCCTTTTCCCAGTTTTGTATTTATCTCTTGAAAAATACAACCTTGCAATTTTTAAAAAAGCCAATCTGTGGATTTTTGCACTTCTTGCAATTACTCCTTTTATTGCCTGGCGATTTTGGATGTCTAATTTTCCCGAAGGGATTCCTAATTGGCGATTTTTGTTAAACGAAGGCAATATTCGCTTTAAAGGTGCTTTTTTCAGATGGATAATAGCAGAAAGAATTGGCAAACTAATTTTGACAGTTGCCGGTTTTACGCTTTTTATTATTGGTTTGTTAAAGAAACCACTAGATAAGGAAAAATTATTTTATTATTCTTGGTTAATTTCATCAGCAGTTTATTTTGTAGTTTTTGCATCTGGGAATGTCAGGCATGATTATTACCAAGTTCCATTTGTTCCAATTGCCGCAGTTTTTATGGCAAAGGGAACCTTGCTTTTATGGAATCTGCCAAAAGAATACTTCAATCGTATTATAGGAGCGGCGATTAGTTTTGTATTAATTTTACTAATACTTGCGTTTGGTTATTTTGAAATACGCGGTTATTATTGGGTTAATAAACCTCAGATAATTACAGCAGGTAAAGCTGTTGACAGATTACTGCCAAAAAATGCAACAGTTGTTGCTCCTTACAGTGGTGATGCTGCCTTTTTATACCAAACAAATAGACATGGTTATCCGATAGTCGATAGACCCTTGGAAAAATTTGTTGAAGAGGGAACAAAATATCTAGTATCTGTAGATGTTGTCGATTCTGGAATTCAAAACCTGGCTCGACACTGCAAAGTAATCGAACGGAATAAAGATTATGTCATTGTTGAAATGTTTAAGGAATGTATAGGAAAATCCTAATGAATCCGAATCTAATTACTCCGAATGAATTCTAATATTCGGATAAATTAGAATTATTTAAATTCGAATAAATTCGTATCTAAATGAAGATCCTCATGATCACCCCCTATTTACCCTATCCTCTGGTTTCCGGCGGCCAAATAAGAACATACAATTTGCTAAAAAATTTGGCTCACAAACACCAGATAACTCTTGCTTCCTTTATTCGTTCTGAGCAGGAAAAAGAATATTTGAAGGAGCTTGAACCTTTTTGCCAAAAAGTAATTTTATTCAATAGACGAAAAGCTTGGTCGCCAATAAATATTATACTTTCCGCAATTACTCCCTTTCCCTTTTTAGTAAGTATCTATTTTGATATTTCGGTTAGGAAAAAGATAAAAGAAGAACTCGAAAAAGAAAATTACAATTTAATCCATGCTGAAACGTTTTATGTCATGCCTAATATTCCCCAAACAAAAGTGCCGATTTTTTTAGTCGAGCAAGTAATTGAATATCTTGTATACCAAAGATTTGTTGAAGGTTTACCAATCTGGAGTTTCTTAATTAAACCCTTTTTGCTTCTTGATGTTGCCAAAATTAAATGGTGGGAGAGATTTTACTGGAAGAGAGCCAAAAGACTGGCGGCAATGTCAGAAGAAGATCGCGATTTTATTAGAAAACTGGAGCCGAAATTAGAGGTTGATGTTATTTCAAACGGGGTAGATATTGCTTACTTTGCAAAAACTGAAAAACACAAACCCAAAGTGCCGACAGTTTTATTTGTTGGACAATTTAAATGGTTGCCCAATAGAGACGCAACTAAATTTTTGGTTAAAGAAATCTGGCCAACGATCAAAGAAAAAATCGCAACTAGCAAGCTGTGGATAGTTGGCAGGAATCCTCCCGACGATATTAAAAATTTTGCATCAGCAGATGTTAGAGTTGACGGAGATGTCGAAGATATAAGGCTCGCTTACGGGACAAGCGACGTGCTATTGGCACCAATCAGAAACGGCAGAGGAACAAAGTATAAAATTCTGGAGGCTATGGCTACTAAAACTCCCATTGTTGGAACAAAACTTGCGGTTGAGGGAATTAATGTGCGAAATGGCAAAGAAGCCTTTGTTGCGCAAGACGCCGCTGATTTAGCTGCAAAAACGCTGCAAGTTCTAAAAAATCCAAAAATGGGAGAAAAACTTGCTGAAGCTGCATATATGCTTGTGAAAAATAAATATAATTGGGAAAGAATTTCCCAAGAACTAGACCGGGTTTATAAAGAGGTAGGTATATAAGTGGACGTCTCAATTATCATCGTTTCTTTCAATACAAAAGAACTCTTGATTGATTGTTTGAACTCTTTAAAGAAAGCATTAAAAAACTTTAAAAACGAAATTTTTGTAGTAGATAATAATTCCCGTGACAGAACCGTTGGAGCAATAAAATTACTTTTCCCAGAAGTTAAACTTATCGCCAATTCCCAAAATTTCGGTTTTTCAAAGGCCAATAATCAGGCGATTAAAAAAGCAAAAGGCAAATTTGTCTTAATTTTAAATCCCGATACCAAGGTTTTTCCCGAAACTATTGAAACAATGCTCAAATTTATGGAAAAAGACGAAAATATCGCTTGCGCAACTTGCCGCGTTGAGCTTCCCGATGGCAGCCTGGATCTGGATTGCAGAAGACACTTCCCGACACCTTGGCGTGCTTTTTGTCACTTTTTATTTCTCTCAAAAATTTTTAAGGGCTCAAAAATTTTTGATCAGTATCAAATGGGATATTTGCCCCAAAACCAGGAGCACGAAGTCGATTCCTGCGTTGGGGCATTTATGCTAGTTAGAGCAAGCGCAATTAAAAAAGTGGGCCTTTTTGATGAAGACTTTTTTTTCTATGGAGAAGATCTTGATTGGTGTTGGCGCTTTAAGGAAGCAGGTTACAAAATTATGTACAACCCGCAAGTTAAAATAATCCATTACAAAGGGGCTGCTTCCGGGATGAAGTTAACCTCCAAACATCTAACTAAAGCAAACCGTCAGTCAAAAAAAAGAGCCTTATATGAGTCAGTTCATTCAATGGAGCTTTTCTACAAAAAACATTACCAAGATAAATACCCCTTTTTTGTTAATTGGCTTGTTCTAATTTCGATGAAAATATTAGAAAGAATTCGTGTTTTATCTGCGTAAATCCATTATGTATAATTTTGTTAATTGTCATTCTGAGCGGAGCGAAGAATCCCAAAAAAACTCAGATCCTTCAGTCGTATCACTTCTTCAGGATGACAAGGAGGAACGATGAGAATTGGTATAGATGCTCGGTTTGTCGGGCCAGAAGGAACAGGTCTTGGTAAATATACCGAAAAGCTGATTTTAAACCTGGTGTTACTAGACTCACGTAATCAATATTTTATCTTTCTAAAAGATTCAAACTGGGATTATCTTGCGCTTAAATCAAAAAATTTTAAAAAAGTACCTGCCAATATACCTTGGTATTCAATTGAGGAACAGCTTAGGATGGAGCAAATCTATAATTCTAAAAACTTGGACTTGGTTCATATCCCCCATTTCAACGCCCCATTATTTTACAGGGGAAAGTTTATCGTAACCGTCCATGATCTGATTCATCACCATTTTAAAGAGCAGTCGACAACAACCAGAAACCTGCTTTTTTTTAAAACAAAGCGTATTGGTTATCAAATAGTTATTAAAAATGCTATTAAACGTTCCCAAAAGATTATTGTTCCAAGCAACTTTGTTAAGGAAGAAATCTTTAGTAATTTTAAAGTGAAACCAGCCAAAATTGTTGTAACATACGAAGCCGCCGAAGAAGAATACTCTAAAAATTGGAAATTGGAAAGCGAAGTTTTGCTTCGCAAAATTGGAAATTGGAAATTACCCAAAAGGAACCCTTTTTTGGTTTATGTCGGTAATGCTTATCCACATAAGAATCTTAATAATTTACTTGATGCATTTAAATTATTAGTTGACAGTTCACAGTCCGCAGTTCACAGACTGAAAAAAACCGTGAACAGTGAACCGACAACTGACAACTTGCGACTAATCATCGTCTGTCCTCGTGACATTTTTTCCCAAAGATTACAATCTGAAATAAAAAATCGGAATTTAGAAGATAAAGTAGAGATAAAAGGCTATTTAAAGCCGGATGAGCTTTCCAAACTTTTCCAAAAAGCCCAGGCTTATGTTTTTCCATCGCTTTCAGAGGGTTTTGGCATTCCCGGCCTCAATGCCATGGCAGCCGGGCTTCCAGTTGTTTGTTCAGATATTCCTGTTCTTCACGAAGTTTACGGCGAAGCAGCCATCTATTTTAATCCCCATGACCCCAAAGACATCGCTGGGAAAATTAAAAAAGTTCTCACTTCCGATACTGGATCGGAATTGGTTAAAAAGGGGAGAGAGCAAGTCAAAAAATACTCCTGGCAAAAAATGGCTCAAGAGACTTTGGAGGTCTACGAATCAACATAATAATAAGGAGATAGGTTTACTACGATGATTCGTATCATCATAGTTAAAACTTAAATGATTTTAAATTCTTTTAAATTACACTAACAACTTTTCTGTCAACATAGAAAAAAGTGCTAATCAAAATAATATAATTAACTTATGCCCGATAATATGTTGCCAGAAAAACATTTTCCATTACAAAACTTAGAGCTGGAAAGAACTGATTTTTATACACTTAAAGGTGATAAGTCAAAGCCATTGGTTTTGTTTGGACTTAGAGGCCCAGGGGGCATGAACTGCTTATGGCCAGTTGTTGAGCTTTTAAGAGATGAAGGATATCCAGAAGACCTGCTTATAGACAGTGCCGCCAAGAGAATTTTAGAAACCAAAAACCATCAATTCGCTAAGGAGCCATCCGAATCACCACTAAAAAGAATAATGGAGGTAAAACCCGCAGTAGCAGTTTCTGAATTTTCCGCAGATGCAGGAACAGCTCTGACAGTAACATGGAGCGAGGAATCTTATGGAGTACCAGTAGTTTGGGTTGAAGACTACCCAGATGTTTTGGGTCATTATGCCAACTTGTACGATTCTTCAATGAGAATAAATCCTGACTATCTTTGTGTAATTAGCGAGGCAACAAGAGATTTGGCAATAAAAAGAAGGCCAACTATGGACCCCTCAAAAATTATAGTCACGGGTCATCCCGATTACGACAAGTATGCAAACATTGATAGGGAAGAAGTCAGGGACGAAACGAGAAAGAAATTGGGAGTTGGCGATGACGAATTTTTAATCGTCTACTCAGGTCTACTTCCACCGCAAACACCAGAGATTCTTGAACATCTTGTTGAAAATTTGAACCAATCTGGTTCCCAGAAAAACTTAGTTTTATTGCTTTCAAGACATCCAAGAGACACACATCCCGAACAAGAATATGATAAGGTTCTGACACATCTTAGAGGAAGAGTATTAAAACAAGGAGATATTAGCTCTGACGATATAGGCTTCGCTTGCGATCTTTTGATCGCTCCAGGACCGTCAACAGAGGCTCTAAAGTCTGCCTATCGTAGAGTTCCGTCTATGTTCGTTTTTACGGGAGATGATGCATCCCAGTTAACGAATGATCGCTTACCAATAACTTTGAGAGTTGGGGCAAGCGAAGGCGTTTTTGATTATCAAGACCTGAAAAAC
Source organism: Candidatus Curtissbacteria bacterium RIFCSPHIGHO2_12_FULL_41_17 (assembly GCA_001774945.1). Taxonomy (GTDB): domain Bacteria; phylum Patescibacteriota; class Microgenomatia; order Curtissbacterales; family GWA2-41-24; genus 2-12-FULL-41-17. Next base: position 10,901 of record MFBL01000057.1, on the reverse strand, counting down.
GGGCTACAAAAGGTGATAGGAGATAAAACATATAGGGATCAGCTTATTGGCAAAATGGAACATTATTTCAATTCCGATGGACATGCTGCCGAAAGAGTTGCAGAAATTATAAAAAAAGCAGCAACTCGGACAAGTTAATTAACCCTAAAATTTTCCTCAATTAAAAATTATGTCAGTTTTGGTTTTTCCAGGAAAACTTCTGCCAGTTGGAGGCTTATTTATTGGATGTTCGTCAGCAAGTCCAGGAGGGACAAAATAGGGTATAATAATCACACGTGACTAACATTCTGAGAGACAAAGGTTTAGTGAAGGTTTTTAAGCGTTATCAAAAACGCTATCTTGCTGGAGACAAAAAACCCGATGTCAAAAAATCTTTTCCCGACATTGTTTATCGCACAATGAAACTTGAAGGGGAAAAGATCACTAAAAAAGAAGCAAAGGTTTTATTTCAGCCCTAAAGTTCTTCAAAGGTAATTTCTTTATTCTCACCGTCAAGAAAAATATTAAATCTGTCTAAAATCCTTGCCCTTCCTAAGAGAATGGGTACATCATCATTTGGGTTGAAAACGCATGGAATACGAAATGTTTTTTTGTTAAATTTAATTTTAATTTCAGATTTATAAACCATAATTGTTATTCCTTCAAAACCGCTCATTGGTTTTTCTGGGCACTGATCCAGATCAATACCTAGCTTTTCAGCTGCAGAAGCAGGCAACGATGTTACATCTGCACCTGTATCGAGTAGAAAAATAAATGGGATGTAACCTTTAGGTGACTTGACCTGAAGCGATAATTTAATAGTTGGAATATAACCAAATTCTAAGGAGGATTTACTTTCGTAGGGATATCTTAACTTCATAAATGGCTATCGTACCTTCTGGCTCAACGTATTGTACGACGGGTAATTTATATCCCTTTTTCTCTGCTTCCTTAAAGGCTTTGCCAAGATTTCGAGATGCGGCAACAACTTTACCATCTGGCTTGTCACTAAGCACATACATGCCGCTATATTTTTTTTGAAGCTTTGCGTATGAAATTTTCATATCAAAGGTATTTTAACAGTTATCGCAAGGCTATTCAAACATCAAAAGCTGACATATAATTAAGTCACTATTTTGCCTGTTTTTGCAGTCAAAAAGTAACTGATTATTATGTCCTCTTTTCTGAAAAAAAATAAGCAAAGCTTTTCTGCGAATAAGCTCTCTTCTCAACCTAAAATAGCCCTTGTTCATGATGATTTCATTCAGGCCGGCGGAGCGGAGAGTCTTTTTGCAACTATTGCTTCTATCTGGCCAAAAGCACCAATTTATACTTCACTAGTCAATTGGGGGAAGCTACCTAATTCGATTGATGCCGGACGCCTTAAGATTTCTTGGATGCAAAAAATTCCCTTTGCGGTGCACTTTTATAAAATTTTATTGCCCATTTATCCTCTTGCTTTTGAAAGTTTTAATTTTGACGGATTTGATATAGTTCTTTCTTCAACTACCAGATTTGCCAAGTCGATAATTACCAAGCCAAAGACTATCCACATTTGCTACATAAATAGTACCCCGAGATTCTTATGGGATAGTGATATTAAAAAAGAATATTTGCCGAAAGTTTTAAGAATAATTTTTGGCCCAATTTTATTATGGCTTAAAAGATGGGATAAAATTTCATCGTTTCGGGTTGATTATTACATAGCTAATTCCCAAAATGTAAAGGAAAGTATCGAACGAAGGTATGGCTTGAAAAGTTTAGTAATATATCCTTTTGCCGATCTTAATTTTTTTAAACCTCCAAAAATCCACAACTGGAAATTGAAAAGCCAAAATTATTTTTTGATGGTCAGCCGTTTAGTAAAATGGAAAAAGGTTGATCTTGCGATTAGAGCCTGCACCCTGCAAAACAGGAATCTTATCATTGTCGGTGACGGACCGGACAAGAGCAGGCTGATGAATCTGGTGTCTACTAAAAGTCGAGTCGAATTTCTCGGCCATGTTTCCAGAGAAAAACTGCGCGAACTCTATCAGAATTGCCAGACACTTATCGTTACTCAACAAGAAGATTTTGGGATAGCTGCTGTTGAAACACAAGCATGTGGCAGGCCGGTTATTGCTTATCAAAAAGGGGGACAGGCAGAAATTATAAATGATGGTAAAACCGGCATTCTTTTTGACAGGCAATCGGCGCAGTCGCTTGAAGATGCAATTTCTGCTGCATCTGAGATAAAATGGAGTGTATCGGCTTGCCGAAAAAATTCTTTAAGATTTTCGCAAGCTGCTTTTGTTGGACAGTTAAAAAAACAGGTTCAGTTATATGCAGGTAAGCCATAAGGATTTGAAAATTGCTCTTTTTTGCGGAGGTGCCGGTACCCGGATGTGGCCGATGAGCCGTGCTACCTCACCTAAACAATTTCAACCTTTAATCGAAAATAAATCAACATTTGAAATGATGATAGCCCGTCTTAAAAAAGAGTTTCCCATGGCCGACATTTTTCCAGTAACAGTAAGAGATAATGTCGCTTGGATAGTCAAACTTGCTCCTGAAATTCCGCTTGAGAATATTATTATCGAGCCCCAAACGCGCGATACCGCTGCCGCGGTTGGGCTGGCCGCGACAGTTCTTAACAAAAAATTTGAAAACCCCTACGTTTTGGCTCTTTGGAGTGATCATGTTGTACGAAATGAAGGTGAGTTTATTAAGGCAATCAAACTTGCTCATGCCACGGCCCGCCAAATGGATAAATTCGTCGAAATTGGCGTTAGGCCAACTTTTGCAAGCGTCGCACTAGGTTATTTGAAAATTGGCAAAATGTTAAAAACTGTTGATGGTCTGGCAATTTTTGAATTTGTTAAACAAATAGAAAAACCAAATTATGCATCTGCTAAAAAATTTGTCGAGTCTTGGGAATATCTCTGGCATATCGGTTACTCTCTTTGGTCCACAAAAAAAATGCTTGCTAAGTTTGAGAAACATTTTGCAGATGGAGCCAGCGCCCTTTTCAAAATTAGCAATGCTTGGGGAAGTTCTCGACAGGAGGCGGTTCTCAAGAGCCAATACCCCAAAATTCCCAAAACATCGATTGACTTTGCGGTTAATGCCCATCTAACCAGTGAGGATCAAGTGGTAATTTCTGCCGATCTTTCTTGGCGTGACGTCGGCACTTGGGCAGAGCTTAAAGAGGAAATGTCGCAAGAGTCAGGTGACAATATTATTCAAGGTGAGGTTATCGATATTGATCTTAAAGATTGTCTTATCTATGGACCGGAAGAAAAAAAGGTTATTGCCGCAATTGGCCTTGAGGGACTGGTTGTTGTTGATACCGAAGATGCTCTCTTAATCTGCCCTAAAGATCGGACAGAAGAAGTCAAAAAGGTCATTGAAAAATTAAAAGAAGGCAAAAAAGATAAGTATCTATAATTTTGAGCGATTTTAGCGAAGAATTATATCAGATGAGCGCCATTGTCACGAATTCGAAGAATTGTGACAAGGCGACCTGCTGATATAAATCCCATTTATGTTATACGAATTCTCCAAGAGAGATTTAGATATTGTTTTGAGTTCCATAGCCCTGGTGCTATCTTTGCCGGTCATGATTTTGGTAGCGATTTTGATAAAACTTACCTCTTCTGGGCCTATTTTATATAATCCGGAAAGGGTCGGGAAAAATGGTAAGTTTTTTAAAATGCTCAAATTTAGAAGTATGCATATGTACCGGATCGGTGGCGAAAAAGTTCATGCAGAAAAATATCTGGAGAGTCATCCCAGATTAATGAAGGAGTATCAGAAAGGAAGTTTTAAATTGAAAGATGATCCAAGAATCACTTTCATCGGCAAATTTTTAAGAAAATTTTCCATCGATGAATTACCTCAGCTTGTTAACGTTTTAAAAGGAGATATGTCACTGGTCGGACCAAGGGCTTATCAGGCTGATGAGCTTTTGCATCAGCAAAAAGTATATCCCAAAAGTCGAAAGTACGTTAAAATGATTCTTACTGCCAGACCTGGAGCTTCAGGCCCCTGGCAAGTTTCTGGCCGTTCGCATATAAATTTTGACAGGCGAGTTGTGATGGATGCAAATTATCTTAATAGGAAATCTATTCTTTATGATCTTTGGATTATAATAAAAACTCCCTTTGCGATGATCTCGGCCAAAGGTGCAGTTTAAATTACTCTATGAAGAGAAGAATAATTGGAATTTTAGCAATTATTATAATTTTTTATTTAGTTATAGGCGCTTTGCTGTTTTTGGCCTTAAAAAAGGCTGCAAAAGACACTAAGCTTGCTGTCGATACCGCGAAGTTTCAAGATCTTGACGGTACAAAAGCCCACATAAAAGATGCCCAAAAAGGTTTTAAAAATGCCAGAAAATATGTTTTAGTCTTTACGCCTCTTAGAGTTGTGCCGATAGTTGGCTGGTATATTGCGGATTTGCAAAGGGGACTTAACATGGCTGATTCCGGCCTTGAGGCTGCGAAGGTTTTTGCCGAAGCAATTACACCGTATGCGGACGTCCTGGGCCTAAAAGGTCAGGGAACTTTCTTGGGAGGTACTGCCCAGGAAAGACTAGCAAAGGCAATTCAAACTCTTTCAAAGGTTACTCCTCAGATAGATGAAGTCGGTAAGAATTTAAAATTGGCTAAAAATCAGATCGACCAGATTCAAACATGGAGATATCCGGATATATTACCCGGCAATCCCGGGACAAAAATAAGTACAGTTAAAAATTCGATTGATCAACTCGAGTCCTTTGTCGTAGACACAAAGCCTCTTTTAGTGGTCTTGCCCCAGATAATGGGCCAGGACAGTGAAAAAAAGTATTTGATTCTATTCCAAAACGACAAAGAACTTAGGCCGACCGGTGGTTTTATCACTGCGTACGCGGTTTTCAGAGTTAACAAGGGAACAGTTACCTCTGAAGGTTCGGAAGATATTTATAGATTAGACGACACTCTACTTAAAAAAGTTCCTGCTCCTGCGCCAATTTTAAAATATTTGCCCAATGTCCAAAGCTTAAATTTAAGAGACTCCAATCTATTTCCTGATTATCTCGCCTCAATGAGGCAATTTGAGGAGTTATACGAATTTACTCAAGCTAAAAAAGAAATAGACGGCATAATTTCGGTAGATACAAATTTTGTCGTTAACATGATGAAGGTACTTGGTCCCTTGGAGGCTTACGGGACTAAATTTACAACAGATGACGTAGATGCATGCGGTTGTCCCCAAATTATTTATGAACTTGAAAGATATGCCGACCAGCCTGTCGCTTACGAGAAAGGTTCAAGAAAAGATATTATCGGAGTTCTGATGCAGCAAATGATGGCCAAAGCCTTCAATGCACCTAAATCTACCTGGCCGAATTTACTTGGGGCAACCATAACCTCACTTAGACAGAAAGAGATGCTTTTGTATTTCAAAAATAACCAGCTTCAGGAAGCCGTCGAAAAATTAAATTTTGCCGGCCGTCTGCATCAATATGACGGTGATTACTTTCTTATTAATGAGGCCAATTTTGCGGGGGCTAAGTCTAACCTTTATATTCAGGAAAAAGTTAAGCAGGTTGTTAAAAAAGATAAAGACGACAAAATTAACAAAAAGGTAACCATTGAATATAAATATCCAAGAAAGATGGATAATTGTTCCCTGGAGCGACAAGGCGGTTTGTGCTTGGCTGGAATTTATCGGGATTTTATAAGAGTTTACGTACCTAAAGGTTCAAAGCTTATTCAATCTTCGGGACTTGAAGTTCCGTTTACAGAAGGTGAAGAGTTTGGAAAAACTGTTTTTGAAGGCTTCCTAACACTGCGGCCGGAAGGAGCAATTAAAGTCGAATTTGAGTATACGGTTCCTATTAAAATAGATGGTCAGTACAAACTTTTGATTCAAAAACAGCCAGGTGTTAAAGGCCACACTTACGAAATCGAAGCCTTCGGCAAAAAGCAAAAAGCATTCCCATTGGAAACCGACAAAGAACTAATTGTTAAACTTTAACTTTTGCTTGTTAGAGCTTTTGAATCGATGTATACGCAGAAAGAGCATTGATTGAATACTGAGCATATTTTATTGGGTTCACTTTTATATCTTTTAATACTTGTTTGAATTCCATAAAAACAGGTTTTCCTTCAACTTCTTCCATATCCGGTAAAAAAGGCCCCGGACAGATAATTTCAAAAAGATAGACTAGTTCATGATTATTCGGGATGTCATTATTTAAATACGAGCCGACCATTTTGATCTTAAAATTCGCTGGCAACTTGTGTCCTGAAAACAACTCTTCCTGAAATTCTTTTTTTATTCCTTCTTCAGGGGTAGCTCCCGAAAGCATATGCCCTGCAACTGCAATTTCCCAAACAGCCGGTCCCTGAACCATTTGGTAGCTTCTTTTTTTTATTAAAACTTCTTTCTTCTCATCGGTTCTAAATAGAATTCCGTGGACACATTGGTGAAGCAATCCTTTAGTGTGACATTTAGTCCAGTTGGCTACTCCTATTTTATTCCCTTTTTTGTCAACTACATCATAAAGTTCGTTAAATCGCATAAGTTGCTAAAAATTATACCTTCCGTAAATACTTGATACAAAATACTACATACGAGATACTTATTCCATGTACTTTCGTACAGAAGGGGTGATCATCGGTCGCAGAAATTTTGGCGAAGCGGACAGGATTTTAACAATTTACACTAAAGATTTTGGGAAAGTAGTTGCTCTGGCAAAAGGTGTGAGAAGGCCGAGGTCGCGAAAAGGCGGTCATGTTGAACTTGGCAACTGGTGTAAAGTTTTCATAGCCCGCGGTAAAAACCTTGACCTTTTAACGGAAGTTGAACTAAAAAAAGCATTCGGAATCGAAAATTTTTCTCCAGAGAAGGCCAACAAAATTTATCATCTTTTGGAACTTACAAATCAAATGACAGCTGAAAAACAAAAAAATCCAGGTGTTTTTATTCTTCTTGTCAATTTTCTGAAAAAAATTTCAAAAGATGAAGATTTCAACCTTATTTCAGTATCTTTTAAAGTTAAATTGCTTTCACTTCTGGGGTTTTTTTCGGCAAGAAATATCACAAACATTAAGGTTAAAAAGGTCTTGGGTATAGTTGAAGATGAAGACTATGAAAGAATAAAACAAAAAATAAACTTAACCGAAAATAGTTATTTGAAACTTTTATCATTTCTTGATAGCATGATTGAAAGTCTAATCGATAGCCAACTTAAGACAAGCCGGTTCTTAGATGGAAAGTTCCAAACGTAATATTTACATCATTGCCGCCATAAGTTTCCTCCTTTTGGCGGTCGCAATTTATTTTCTTTTCATTTTCCAAAAAAAGCCCAAACAATTAAAGGCACAGGAATCAAGCGGGGAAGTTGAGGAACTTTCGCAAATAGATCTTACTATGCGGCCGTATGTGACTTTAACTCCTACTTCAGACGGCGCCGAAATTATAATTTCGATTGAAACCATGGCCGATTTTGACAGGATTGAGTATGAATTGACATATCTTGCTGATAACCCTACAGAAACCGGCCAGAAAATTCAGCGCGGCGCAACAGGTACAGATATTAATACCAAAGACCAAAAATACAAAAAGTCTATTCTTTTGGGTACGGCTTCCCGAGGAGTCAGAAGTCCCGATAAGGGGATAACAGACGGTAAATTAACGATGCATTTATTTAAAGGCGAAACGGAATTCCAATCAGAAACATTCTGGGATCTTGTAAAAATAGGCACTCGCACCAGTACCCTGGAAGATAGAGCGGGAAATATTAAAATTGAGGCCGGTGTATTTAATAAGGAATATTGGGTAATTTTGGCAGATACCATTGGGCTTCCCGCATCTTTTACTTTTGATTCCAAAAAAGTGCAGCTGCCGGTAATCGGTGTATTTTCGGTAGCGCCTGAGTTTACCACAAATAGTGAAGTTTCAATAAAAGTAACTTCATCAGATGATCCTCAAATTTATGCTTATAGTCACACCGAAAGTAAATGGCAAAAATTAGACTCAACATTTAATTCGTCATTAAAATCCGTTTCTGCAGAAATAAAGTCCTTTGCGACATTTGCCGCAGTTTCTCAATGACAACACTTGAAAAAATAGTTTCCCTTTGCAAGCGCCGGGGTTTTATTTATCCGGGTTCCGAAATATATGGCGGACTTGCCGGCACCTGGGATTATGGACCTTTGGGGGTTGAACTCAAAAATAACATAAAAAGAAAATTTTGGCAGTCCATGGTCTACGAAAGAAATGACGTTGTAGGAATCGATAGCGCCATACTTATGAACCCAAAAGTTTGGGAAGCGTCTGGTCATGTTAAGGCATTCGTCGATCCTCTGGTGGAGTGCAAAATCTGTCACGAGCGGCTTCGTGCAGATCAGCAAGATGAGATTGGAAACCACGAAAAATCTCACAAGGGTCAAAAAGTTTCTTGGACAAAACCAAGACAATTCAATCTTTTAATGTACACCCATCTTGGGCCGGTGGATTTAGCCCGTGAAGCAATGGAAGCAATTTCAGGTTTCGGAGTCGATCAGTCGGAAATGGATGAAAGAAAGGACGTTCTTGATAGGTTTTTAGAATCAAGAGTTTATCTTCGTGGTGAGATTACTCAAGGAGTCCACATCAACTTCAAAAACATCCTTGATTCGACAAGACTTTCTATTCCTTTTGGTGTTGCCCAAGTCGGCAAAGCCTTTAGAAACGAGATCACTCCGGGTAATTTCACTTTCAGATCACGTGAATTTGAGCAGATGGAACTGCAATTTTACATAAAGCCAGAATCAAAAGAAGCCCAAAAATGGTACGAGTATTGGAAGCAGGAAAGAATGAGTTGGTACTTAGAGCTTGGAATGAGCAAAAAAAAGTTACGGTTTCGCCGTCATGAAGAAGGCGAGCGCGCGCATTACGCCCAGGATGCTTGGGATATCGAGTATGATTCACCCTTCGGCTGGAAGGAATTTGAGGGAATCCACAATCGAGGAAATTGGGATTTAAGTCAGCATCAAAAACACTCAGGTGTTGATATGTCCTACTTTGATCAGGAAGCAAATAAAAAGTACATTCCCTATATTATAGAAGCTTCAGGCGGGATCGATCGGGCAGCCCTCTTTTCCTTAATCGATGCTTATTACGAAGAAAAAGATCGAATAATTTTAAAGCTCCACCCAAAACTTGCCCCTGTAAAAGTTGCTGTCTTTCCTCTTCTTGCTAACAAGCCGGAACTGGTCAAAAAAGCCCGCTCTATCTACCAACTACTAACTACCAACTATCAACTACTTCCAGTTGCCTGGGATGATCGAGGCAACATTGGTAAAAGATACTATGCACAAGACGAAATAGGGACTCCTTACTGCGTAACTATCGATTTTCAAACGCTTGAGGACGATACCGTTACAATCCGTGACCGTGATACTACAAAGCAAGTAAGGGAAAAAATTGAAAAATTACCTCAGGTAATTAGTAAAAAATTTGTTTGACAATTAAATGCTTAAGATCCATACTGAGTGCAAGGGAAATCCCCATTAATTTTGTGGAAACCGATATTAATCTACCCTCTAAGCCTCGGGAATATTGCGGCATAGCAGGTTCTTTTGCGACAAAAGGGACAAATGCGGCCAATGTGGTGATTGAAATGGGTAAGGCTCTTCAGCATCGCGGCCAAAACGGAGGCGGAGTTGCCGTTAAGGGCAGGGGAAAACTGATTAAGGTTTACAAAAGAAATTTAGCCTTTAATGAAATTTTCCGTTCGGTCGATGTTATTGAAGAACATTCATTGCGCGGAGAAGTAGCAATTGCCCATCTTCGTTACCCTACCGAGGGGGCAAGCCGCGAAAATTGCGATGCCCAGCCATTTTATGCGAGCTTCAAAGGTTGGGAGCTTGCGCTGGGGCATAATGGCAGTATCGTTGATGTCAAAAAACACGGGGGTAAGCTGCGGAAATTCGGCATCAAAACAGAATCCGATTCCGATTCCGAAATCTTGGGCTGGCTTATTGTGACGGCCCCGGGATCTACCTGGAAGCAGAAAATAACAAATGCCCTTTTTGACGTTAAAGGTGCATATTCTTTAGTGATGTTAACCGGTGACGATAAGCTTTTAGCTTTGCGCGATCCCTGGGGTATAAGACCTTTAATCTGGACGCAGGATAACGGCCATGTTTTTGTAGCTTCGGAAACCTGCGCGCTGGATAGAATCAGTATTCGCCACAACCAAAAATTAAAAGCGGGCCAACTTTTAATTGCAGACGCAGACGGTGTAACCATTTCCGATTACATGACAGCTCAAAAGCCAAGCTTTTGTGTTTTCGAAAAATTATATTTCTCCAATGAAACATCTATTTGGGATGGCGTAATTGGCGAAAACAGGGGGAGTTTAGGCCAGCAGCTGGCGCATGAAGAAATCAAAAGATTTGCAAATCATAAGGACAAATTTAACCTTGCCGATATCGACTTTGTAGTCGCAGTCCCGGATACCGCAAGGCCTGGGGCTTTTTCTTTTTTTGAGACTTTATCGCGAAAATATCCAAAGTTCAAACTTAAGTACATTAGGGGACTGGTTAAAGAAAGGTATGATTGGGCAAAAAGAACATTTATTGAAGACGATCCGTATCTTCGGACAAAACAAATCGAAAAGAAGTTCTTTATTTCCCCGACTATCATCGGCAAGTCAATCTATTTGGTAGATGATACTGCCGTCAGGCTTAACACGTTTAAAATACTGGTAGAGCACTTATTAAAAGTAGGGGTTAGGGAAATACACTGCCGGTTTTTGGCTCCTAAATTCTTAAATCCGTGTTTTCTTGGGGTAAATATCGGAGCAAGAGACGAGTTGGGTGCAGTCACAAAAGACAAAAGAGGTAATTTTACGGCAATGTCTGAAGCACAAATACAAAATAGGTTAAAAGTATCATCGCTTCACTATT
>MFBL01000056.1 GCA_001774945.1 Candidatus Curtissbacteria bacterium RIFCSPHIGHO2_12_FULL_41_17 | reverse complement strand
GAAGAGTCCAGATTACAATCGAAGTTAAAAGCGGAATATCGGAAAGCAGGACTCTTTCGGGAGATTCACCCTCCTTTTTCTCATAGATAACATATAGGTATCTCATCACCCCATAGATTACAAAAGGAACAGTAATCATCAGCCATTTGGATGCCAAAAGTGTCCTTGGCAGGTAGTCACCGAATAAGACTAAGACTTGAGGGCCGGCAGAAGGCGGCGGCTGCAGGAATGTAAACATGGTGTAGGCAAGCCATGTTGTCGTTGCAAACATGACAGTCAGTGAATCAAGAAGCGTTTCCGGATAGTGAAGCAGAATTTTTCTGGTGTGCGAGGCGGCTGCCTCTGTTCCCAAAAGTAAAGTTCTCTCCGAACGTCTTTTACCGATTGCCAAAAATAAGGCCATGGAGGCGACCGTTAAAATAAACCAGATAGTAACATGGGCATCAATCAAAACCCCTCCGGCATAAACCCTTAGCAAAAATCCCGAGGCGATGGCCATCACATCCAAAAGGATTATTGATCGTAAAAACAGCGAATAAAATATTTGCAAAACGGCATAGAGAGTGATGGCAATTGTAAAAAATACCGAAAGTTTGGAAGCGGCAATAATCGATAAAGCTAAGATTAAAATGGCTATTACTAAGGCCAAATGAGGGTTAATTCTTCCTGCGGCAATTGGTCTTTTGCTTTTATAGGGATGTGATTTATCTTTCTCAAGATCGATAACATCATTGATAATATAAATGGCAGATGCCACAGCCGAAAAAATAAAAAATCCAATAACCACCAGCCAAAATTTACCCGGATTAAAAAAAGCTCCTTCAAAAACCAAAGGTGCAAAAAGCGCCAAATTTTTGAGCCACTGTCTGGGACGGGCAGAAACCAGAACCCAAAACGGTAGCCAGATTATTTTTGGCCCTTTTGAGGTAAATTCGAATTTAGCCAAAGTAGTCCCCCTAAAATAATAACAGCAATCACTAAAAGCGCAAACGATTTGCCGCGCGAATTAAGGCTTAAAGCGACAGCCCCCAAAATAGCACACAGCCCCCAATAAAACAAGGCAACTTGCCGCTGCGTAAGCCCCAAATCCAAAAGCTTATGCTGCAAATGAGAGCGATCACCCAAAAATGGGGACTTTTTCATGGTAATTCGTCTGATAACTGTAAACACACCGTCTACAAGTGGAACGGCCATAACCAAAATCGCCGTGCCCACTTTTGCCCCCGAAAGAATAGCAATGACCGCAACCAGATAACCTAAAAAATAGGAACCGGAATCTCCCGGGAAGATTCTGGCAGGGTAAAAATTAAAAAATAAAAATCCCAAAGTTGCACCAATTCCGGCAGCTGCCAATTTACTGACTACTAACTGGCTTGGATCAGTTGCACCAAAACGAAGGCTGGCAATAAAAAGGACAAGCAGGGTAATCAAAACAATGCCGGGCATCTGCCCGTCAACACCGGACGAGAAATTGACCATGTTGATAACCCAAACAATCCACAATACGGCAAAAAGGTCGGCCAAAATTAATATTGAATGTTCTCCAAAAAAATTAAAGACAATCCTTATGGTGTCTAACCTGATTACCTCGGCACCGGGCATCGTCAGAATAAACGACAGCGGATTGGTGATAAAAGCAATGCCAACGCCAAAAAAAACCACAATTAAAGCGCTAACGATTTGGCTTAACAATTTAACTGACTTTCCCAAATCGTGCCTGTCATCAATAATTCCTACGCAAACTAAGATAAGACCGCCAAGATAAATTCCGATAATCTTAGGGCTTAAGGGTATGAAGAAAAGTGAGGAAATAAGAAGGGCAAGATATACAGGTATTCCTCCGGCGCGCGGAATAATTTTTTTATGCAGAATTGCCGGATGTCTGTGGATTTTCGGGTCATCAACGAATTTATATTTTCTGGCGAAATAGGCAGTTACCGGTGTTAAAAACAGCGACAGCAGCAAGGCAACGCCAAATGCGAAAATTAAAGTCATGTCAAAAGCGAAATGATTTTGCCAGTATCATAAAGGGTCATCGAATTTATGATAAATGTTGTTATAAAAAGGGTTCTTGTCAAAAACCCCGTTTCCTTAAATAGGAACGTTGCTAAACTGAAGTTTACTAGTGACGAAACAGTTGAAATTGCCGGCAAAATCCAAAGGGCAATTGGTGGTCCAAGCATCGGTTCTCCCCACGGTTTTGAATAAAAGATGGGTATTTGCGGCGGTAGTTTGCCGCTTGCCGAAAGAATTAGTGAAGCCTGTGCCAGAATTGAAACCACACAAAATATTAGAACCCCATTTTCTACCTTGATCTTGCCCATATCTTTGAATTCTCGACACCAACCAGGTAAGTATACTCATCATTAATCAGTCGCTCAAGCGTTTCAAAATATCCGATTGAATTTGGAGGTTTAATAATATAAGCTGACGGGTTTTCCGCCAAACTTGTCATGACTTCCTCTTTTCCTTGGGGAACACCAAAGACATGAAAAGAAGTTACATAACGTGTTGGATTTTTGACATTGGCAATCGCATAAAGCCACGGGTAATCGCCCCAGATGTACACATATTGGCCGGCGGCGGAATTTATGCTTAAAAAATCAGAAAGTGCCATGATACTGTTAACATTTCCGTCAAAATAATTGTTATACGAGTCAAGGCCTTTTTTACCGGACATAAAGGCAATAAAGTTCTGCCAGTAGGAAATCTGGTTTACAGGACCCGCCGAAAGAAAATCAAAAAAAAGAATTTTGGTCAAAATTATAATCGGGATAAAGAAAAAGAGTGCAAAAGCAATCTGAATCGACCTTAATTTTGGCCGAAAGTTACAAGAAGCAAGAAGTAACGAAGTTGCCGGTACCGCCTGCACCAGATAATGCCCGTAAGTCCTGCCCGAAAAAAAGCTTCCCAAAAACGAAAAAGCCGTCCACAGCAAAAATAAGTGAAATATCTCTATCTGATTATTGTTCGAGCGAAGTCGAGAACTTACAAATTTTTTCCAAAGTCCGTATCCAACCACCGCAAAAATTGGAGCGAACTTGAGAGTATTTATCAAAAGGGCTCTTTGGGGGCTTTCACCAAGATAAATTCTGTAGTAGGTATAGGCTGCGAAAATGTAATCGTCCAAAAGCCCTTTTGGAAAAAAGTATATAAATACCAGAGCATAGGGGATAGCAACGCCCAAAGTAAGAACAAAACCTTTTTTAACAAAATTGAAAATTTTTGGCTCGTATAAAAAAAGAAAGATTCCTAAAGCCACAGCTTCCAATGCCCCAACCTGCTTGTAAAGAGAACTAATTGCAATGAGCAAGCCCGCCGCAAAAAGTGAAATAAAGTCAAATTTTCTCTTAACGGCAAAGAGCATTGCAACAGAAATCGGCAGTATCATGAATATTTCCGTCAATGCCAGATTCCCCTCAATAATCCTAAGCGACACCAAAAAACCGAAAATAAAAGTTGCCGCAAGCGCCCTTACTTTTCCAATGACCGCCTCTGTGATCTCGTAAATTACTGCTGCTGTTGAAAGAACAACAATTGCTGCTACCAACCTTAGCCAAAACATTGAAACACCAAAAGCTTTAAAAATGGCAGCATATGTTAAATAAATCATCGGTGGCTTGTTATCCCAGGCTGTTTGATAGAGAATTCCCCCATGATTTAAATTTCTAGCAACTGCCGCAAAAATACCTTCATCGCCATACCAGAACGGTTCGAATAATGATGGCAGTCGAAATAAGAAGGTTAAGAATAGAATCAAAGTGAAGATTAAATAATGTTTTCTCATTTATTACTATGAACTATCGACTATGAACTGTTATTGATGGCCCGGGAGTCATCTCAAAATACCGCCCATCTATTTTTTCGGCAATTCTAACAACCCCATTTTCAACATAAGCATCCAAAAGACTTTTTCCAGAAAAAGTAACTATCCCTTCCGGCAAAACTATTAATTCGTTTTCAAAACCAAACCGGTTGCGATAATATAAAACTTCGGCAAAGGATGGCAAAACTGTCACAATTTTATCATTATCGCGAATGTCACCGACAATTTTTTGCTCATATACCTGCCGGAAAGTGTAGGGGAAACGTTTAAATGTCGCAACGTCAATGGCAATACTTAAAAAGATCAAAACCGCAACTGCTGCATAAAAGAAAACTTTCGGAAATTTTTGGCTTGTATGGATCATGACCATCGCCAAGGGTACCGAAGCATTTATTAAATATCGCCAAAAAAAGATTGGCCTAAAAGGCAAATTAACTCCATCAATTTTGAGGCCGGGCAGACTGGCCAAAATAAACGGAATCGTCGCCCAAAGCCATATTAAAAGATAAGGTTTTTCAAAATGGTGTCTTAGGGCATGCTGGATTATTCCGGCTAGAAGCAGAAATGTCGAAAGGCCAAATAGCCAAGGGCGAAAGGCATTAGAGTGTTCGCCGCCTAAAATCCGAAGCAGAGCCTCAAAATGGGTTCTTTTATCAATGCCTCCGATCCAGTAACTTGCTTTTACTGAGGTCAGTTGGTGGTATAAAAACGGAACCCAAGGAAGATATAAAATTCCAACTGCTATATAAAGCCCGACCATTTTTATAAAAATTTTACGGTCGAAAAGAAGTAGATAAAGTCCCTGTGCGGCCAAAGTAAAAAACATGTAATAGTGGGTGTAAATTCCAAGGGTTGAAAAAATAACAAATCCCAAAGCCCTCCATTTATTAAAAGCCTCTGAGAGTTTAATCAAAAAGTAGGTTGACCCGGTTGCGGCAAAAGCAAACATAGTGTAGTTTCTTGCCTCAAATGCGTAGGTAAAAAAGATGGGATTTAAAGCGACAACCGCGGTTGAGATTACGCCGAATAATCTCCCTTTAATTTCGCTTGCCAATTTGTAAACTAAAAACAATGTCAGAAAGTAAAAGATAATTGAAACAGATCTGGTGACAATTTCTGTCGGCGGCAAGAACTTGTAAACTAACTCAATTACCGAATAATAAGCCGGCGGATGAAAGTCGGCAGCTGTTGTCTTTAACATTTGCAGATAGGGAAGTTGGGAAATCAAAGAAGTCCAGGCCTCATCCCCCCAAAATCCACGCGTCAGATAATTTTGTGTTAGCAAAAACACTAGAACTAATATAGCGCACAAGATACGACCTCGGCTACTGCGTGAGGTGGGACCTTATAAGGTAAGGCTTTTTAGAAAGATAATAAATAATTTCCTTTTGCTATACTTTCTTCATGCCCTTCAATACAAATCTCGCAGGATTTGGTTTAGCCCTCATTAGCTCTCTTTTCTTCAGCTTTTATATTGTCCCAAGAAAACTAAGCAAGCTTTCTCCAATAACTTTTAGTTTCATTATGTCTTTCGGATTTGCAGTAAGTGCAATTACTCTCTATATGTTCCAGCCCTTAATCAATTTTCATGAAACAATTTCTTTTGTACTCTTGTGGTCTGTTGCTGCCGGAATAATTTGGGCAGTTTCATTTGTTTTATTTGTAACGGCAATCGACTACATTGGTCTTTCGAGATCTAATCAATGGAAAAATTTGCAGGGGCCAATTGCCGCTATTTTGGGACTCCTGATTCTCGGAGAATTTGCAACCACAAACCCCATTTTTGCAATTCTGGCCGCAATCGCTATTTTTGTCTCAGCAGTATTTTTAACTGCAACCACAGAAAGCAAAAAAATAAATTTGAAAGGGGTTTACCTGGGGACTTTAGCCGGGATAGGCTTTGGCAGCGTTGCGGTCATCCAAAAATACGTTACATCAAATGTCGGCATTTATTCACAACAAGTTGTATGGAGTATATCCATTTTTTTAGGAATGCTGATTTTTATTTTTCTGACAAAGAAAATGAAAGAAACATTCCAAACTTCAAAAAAAGAGCTCCTCTTGAGCCTTAGTGCAGGCATTTTATATTTAGGGGCAAGCCTCTTCCAGCTTTTTTCTTATAGATTTTTGGACGTATCAATAAGCTTTACCATCATTCAGATGAATGCCTTCTGGACAGTCTTAATAGGAATTTTGGTTTTTAAAGAAATTGATCTTAAAAAATACTATAAAAATATTGCGCTGGGCTTTGTGTTTACCTTGATTGGAATAGTCTTCCTATTTTTTGCCAGAAAATAAATTTAAGTATACTTTTCTCCGATTTCTCTCAGCTTTTTCAAGAGCGGTTCTCTCCACTCTCTTAGTAGCTGACTCTTGATCAGTTCCACAAGTTCTTTGTCATACACCTTAAGATCTTTCCTTTCCAGATCTTTAATCATTGCAAGGATCTGGTAATCCTCTTCATTTGGAAGTAAATATTCTTTTTCTTCCTTCTCAGTTATTTCGTACTTTTTTCTGATTTTTGCTTTACGTTTTTTGAGAAGAACCTGAAACTCCTTGTCAGTCTCAAGTGCTTTTCGAAAATCTTCTCCCCTTAGCCCTTGAGCTAAATACTGGTCCTCAATTTCTTGCAAAGTCTTTGACATTTTTTGAATGATTTAATCTAACTTATCTCCTAAATAACTTTCAGCAGCCGTTGTTTTAAGCATCTGGAAATAGGGAAGCTGGGAAATTAAAGAAGTCCAGGCCTCATCGCCCCAAAATCCGCGGGGTAGATAGTTTTGGGCCAAAGAAAACATAGAACTAATATAACAGAATGAAAAAGATTAGCAGTAGATTCAATTAATTAATTTACGTAATTCTCCAAGGTCTTCAATTACAAAATCCGGATCAGTCTGTTTCAAATCGGCAAAATCATAAAAGACACTGTTCTGCTTGGGAATAAACAGTGCTGTTCTTGTGCCAGCCGCTTTTCCCATTGTAATGTCACTCTTGGCATCTCCGATCGATAAAGACCCCTGTGGGGCGACACCAAGTATTTCACAGGATTTTAAAACTATTTCAGGATCAGGCTTTGGCTTGGTGACATCGTTAAAGCCGAGAATCGACTGAAAATAATCCCTAATCTTTAAAAGTGAGAGTATTTCATTTACATACCAGCTGTATGCAAAACTCATAACTGCAAGTTTAATTCCGTTATCTTTTGCTAGATTGAGAATTTCCAACGCATGCGGAAAAAGTCTCACATGCTTCATGAAACTCCTGACATTTCCGAGGTATTTTGCCCTGAATTGTTCAAGTGTTAACCCAAATTTATCCGCAATCGCTTGTTCAGTTACGCCAAAACAGTTTCGGACAATTTCCGCTGGCGTCAGACGGATGTTGTAACCTTTTAAGGTTTTTTGGTGTGCCTGAAGATAAAACCCTAAACTATCAACGAGCGTTCCGTCGAGATCGAAAAGAATTGCGTTATGCATGTCAGATTAGTTGGAAAATCCTCCAAATTAAAAAAACGGTTCAATCAGGCCAGACAATTTTGGAAAGCCAAAACACTAGAACTAGTATAATCACACTTGATGCCTAACTTAAATACTGATATTGAAAATCTCCTAAGCCGGACAAATCTTACCTCCCCTTTTGGCGAATTTCTGAAGAAATTAGAAGAAGAAGTTCCAAGACTAGGTAAAATTCGTAACCTTCAACCAATTCTCGAGGGTTATGAGGATGCCAATTTCATCCTCGAGTCGGATTTAGGAAGACTCGTTCTAAAAATTTTTACAAAAGAGAGAAGCCCAAAGAATAATAAAGATTACGTAAGAATACTGGAAGAATCTGCAAAGATTGGAGTACCCGTCCCGAAACTTATTTTTTATGGGAAGATTTCCAGTGCTTCATTTATAATCACGGAATTTTTTGAAGGAGAAAATTTCGAAAATGGAACTCCGATGTTATCAGATATCATAGCGATTACGGCCTATTTGTCAAAACTCAACACGCTAAATTTTCCCGTTGATGAGCTTTATGATTCGTGGGGGAATAAAAATCTTTTAAAAGAATACGAAAAGAGCCGCAACAACTTGACCAGCCAACAGGATAAGTTAATTGCGCCGATAGTCGAAGGATTTAAAAAAGTGGATTTTTCAAAATTTCAAAAGGCAGTTATTCATGGAGACTTACAGAGAAAACATGTTTTAAAAAGCGGAAAAGGAAAATACTGCATCTTAGACTTTGGATGTATGTCTAATGACTCGAAAGTTATCGAACTTTCAACTTTCCTTGCATGGTTTTGTCTTCAGGAAGACACATGGGAACAAAGAGAAGAGATTATCGATAAAGTTATTAATAATTATGCTTCAATTCATCAACTCTCATCGCAGGAAACGGCCTCAATCCCAACTTTAATCAAAGCTTCCTATGCCGCTTATTTTCTACGAACATCGATCCTAATTAAGGAGGGGGATACAAGCGAAGAAACTAAAGAGTGGCACGAAAAATCAAATAAACTGCTGATATCGATGTAATATTATTACTCTATGAAGACAGCGCTTATTACCGGTACGGGACGAGGCTTGGGTAAATGGTTTGTTGAGGAATAGGTTCATAGGATGCTGTCTGCTTTTTCAAGCTGTTTTTTAATTTCAAAATCGCCTTCACTGCCGTAAGTAATTAAAGCTTTATCATTCTGATTAATTTCCCTCTCAAGAAAATTTTCCACCTTTTGGCCGTTTATATAAAACTTCAAAGATCCACCCTCACCACTGCAGAAAGTTTGTCCGGTGCCCGTTGTCAGACACTCGGCACTTAGTTTCATCGGCAGGGTTTTGAAAAAATCACCCCATGTGGTGCCCTCCTTTTTTACGTGGACGACGTTGGGATTTGCCGATTCGATAAAAACATCATCCGATAAATTGTGATACTTTGAAGCCGTAAATATACGAAATGTGCCCTTAGTATAAATGGCAAAGACAGCACTTATATCTACAATGGTGGGCGAGCTGGCAACTTGAGGCTCTTTAGTTTGAGCGGCAGGGACAGTAGTTTTGGATTGATTTTTGTTTTTAATAATCAATAGGCCTGCAAAAACTATAATGGTCACTGCCGTCAGAAAAATTAATTTTGGCTTCATCCTAGATATTCCCCTTTTACATCCATTTTATATTCAGATAGCAGTTTTTTAATTTTAGGGTCAATTACAACCTGGCAGTAACCCTGAGCCCGATTACTATCATAATAGTTTTTGTGATAATTTTCTGCTTCGTAAAATTCAGTATATGGCACAATCCCGGTTACGATTTTGTCTGTTAATTTTTTTTGCGCATTAGCCTTTGATTTTTCGGCTGCCTCTTTTTGACTTTGATCATGGTAAAAAATCGCCGAGCGATATTGGGTACCCGCGTCGTTGCCCTGGCGGTTTAAAGTTGTGGGATCGTGCAGAGCGAAAAAAATCTCAAGAAGCTTTTCGTAGGGGACAACTTTTGGATCAAAAGTGATTTGGATTGCTTCCGCATGGCCGGTATCGCCTCCGCAAACCTCTTCATAACTTGGATTTTCAACATTTCCACCGGTGTAGCCGGACACTACCGAAGTTACCCCTTTTAATCTCTTAAAAATCGCCTCAGTACACCAAAAGCACCCTCCTGCCAAAGTTGCAGTTTCCATAGAAATTCTATTTTAGCAGATCAAAGACAGAAAACTTGCAAAATTCCATCAATATAGCTAAAATTATAGGTCTTAAATTATGAGCGTTACAAAAATTATAAAGAAATTGTCTAAAAAAATTCCTAAATTTTTACGATCAAAACGAACTTTAGTCCTGGCGGTAATTCTAATTATTGCGCTTTCTTTTGTGCTTTCCCGCGGCGGCGCCAAAAAAGATGCCATCAAAACCGTTCCGGTTACACGCCAAACCATAGTTTCCGAAGTTTCCGCCTCCGGCAAAATTGGATCTCTCAATAGCTCAATCTTGCACTTTGCCGTCAGCGGCCAAGTTGTTTGGGTTGGTGTCAAAGAAGACGACTATGTCAGACGCGGCCAGGCAATTGCCGCTTTGGACCGAGAACGCTTTGAGATTGCCATTCGTCAGGCAGAGCAGGACGTTGTCGCCGCCGATGCCGAACTTGCCAAAGTTTATGATGATATATCCAAAGCCTCCGATGCCGAAAGTTTTGATAATCGTATTAAAAGGACAGCCGCCGAAGCCAAAAAGAACAAAGCCTTTGATAATTTGAAAAAGGCCGAAAGAGATCTTAAGGATTCAACCTTAATTTCACCGGTCGCCGGAGCAGTTGTCAGCCTTAACGTAAAACCTTTGGACAATATTTTTACAACCGCAGACGTTGCCAAAGTTGCCGACACCGGCAATATCGAGTTTGTTGCCGAAGTTGACGAAACCGATGTTGGCCAAATCAAGCCAGATCAGCCGGCCAAAATTACTTTGGATGCTTTCCCCGATCAAGAAATTTTCTCAACCGTTTTTTCAATTGGTAACGAAAGCATTATTACATCAACCGGTGCTACTGCATTTGAAATCAAATTATCAATGCCGGATCCGCAAGTTTACCGCATCGGTATGAATGGTGAGGTTAATATCGAGCTTTCAAAATCCGAGAATGCCCTGGTTGTGCCAGTTGAGGCTGTATTTGACGAAAAATTTGTTTACGTTAAAAGGCAAAACAAGTTCGAAAAGAGAGAGATTGAAGTTGGTTTATCTTCCGATTTTGCGCAGGAAATTAAATTGGGACTTGGTGAAAATGACCAGGTAGTTACAGACGGCTTTAACGAAATTAATAAAAAATCGCTCTTTGACAGGATTTTCAAAAGGGGTTAAGGGTGAATGCAGCACTTGATGTTAAAAAAATTTCTAAAATTTACGGCGAACCTCCGAACGAAACAATTGCCTTAAAAAACGTTTCACTTCAAATCAAAGAGGGAGAATTTGTGGCAATAATTGGGCCATCGGGATCTGGCAAATCAACTCTAATGAATATCCTTGGGCTTCTGGATATTCCCACAAGTGGCGAATATTTTTTTGAAAATAGAAAAGCTGCCAATCTTTCCCAGAACGATCTGGCAAAACTTAGAAATCAAAAAATTGGTTTTGTGTTCCAGTCATTTAACTTACTTCCCAGAACATCTTCTTTAAAAAATGTCGAGCTCCCGCTTATATATTCTGGTGTCGGTAAAAAAGAAAGGGAGCAAAAAGCCAAAGAAATGCTTGAGCGTGTGGGATTAGGCGATAAATTATTTTCGACTCCGGCAAAACTTTCCGGTGGCCAGCAGCAAAGAGTGGCAATTGCCAGAGCCTTGGTAAATGACCCCTTTGTTATTTTTGCCGATGAACCTACGGGCAATTTAGACACAAGATCTTCTAGTGACATTATGCAGATTTTCAAAGATCTTAATAACGAAGGCCGAACAATAGTTCTTATCACTCACGAAATAGATATAGCCAAACTTGCCTCGCGCATATTGACAATGCGCGATGGTCAAATCGTCTCCGATGTTAAAAATAGGCCTAAAAAACAAATTATTAAAAGTAAAAGAAAAGGAGTTTGAAGGTGGATTTTTCAGAAGTTGTTAGATCGGCAATTGAAGCAATTAAAATCAATAAACTGCGCTCGGCTTTGACTGCACTTGGAGTAATTATTGGTGTAGCCGCCATCATTCTTTTAATTTCAATTTCCGCCGGTCTTCAAAAGTATATTTCCGGTCAATTTGAGAAGTTGGGGACAAACTCAATCTTCATTTTGCCAGGAAAATTCAGGCCTGGTCCGCAAGGCGGCCCGCCACGGGCAGTCAATAAACTTACCTTCAAAATAGCAGAAAGAATAGAGAAGCAGAAGAATGAAGCAATTATTGACGTGTCGCCCTTTGTCGAAATTGACGTTACTGTAAGCTACAAAAACAAATCCAAAATAACTACACTGGCTGGCGTCAAACCTACGTACTTCGTACTTTCGGATATTGGAGCTCAAACAGGGAGGACTTTTACAGACCGCGAAAATCAGGTTGAAGCAAAGATGGCAGTTGTCGGTCAAACAATTGCCAAAGACTTATACCAACAAGAAAATCCTGTCGGTAAAGTTATATTGATATCTAAAAAATCTTATCGAGTACTGGGTGTTTTAGAGCCTCAAGGCAGGGCTGGTGGAATTGATATTGATAATCAGGTACTCATTCCCTTGAATTCTGCCCGCAAATTAACCGGAACCGATCAGGTCAATTCAATTCTTGTCAGAACATCTTCTGCAGAAACCATTCCCCAGGCGAAAGAGCGAGTTGAAAAAATTTTAAAACAAAGTCTTTCTGAAGATGAATTTTCGATACTTACGCAGGAACAGCTGCTTTCTTCGATCTTGCAGATAATTGGGGTTTTGACAGTTGCTCTTGGCGGTATTGCGGCTATCTCACTGATTGTCGGCGGCGTTGGCATTTCCAATATAATGCTTGTGTCGGTTACCGAAAGGACAAGAGAAATTGGACTTAGAAAAGCTTTGGGCGCAAGACCTCGTGATATTTTAAGCCAGTTTTTGACTGAGGCAGTAATACTTTCCTTTTTGGGCGGTGCTATCGGAGTATTAATTGGCTATCTTGGGTCTTTAGTTCTTTCCAATTTTCTGCAAACGTTTGTACCTTTTTGGGCAGTTGCTCTGGGTCTTGGCTTTTCAACAGTTGTCGGCGTAATCTTTGGTGTCGCCCCGGCCCTGCGCGCCGCCCGCCTCCAGCCGGTCGAAGCCTTAAGACATGAGTAGAAACTTTTAAAACATATTTGGCGATTAAACCTATGGGACCTGAAAGAGCAATTGAGAGAAAATATCATCCTTACAACGCAATTGTCGTCATGCCATACGGCTCAAACTTGCGGGAAAACGGCCAGGTTCGACTTTCCTATTGGTCAGCTCAAACAGTCCATGCGGCTTATCACCTATGGTTGAAAGGTCTCGCCTCCAGGATTGTCATTCCCGGTGAGACTGTTTTTGGAGAGGGAAGACCAGCAACCACCGACCTTATGGTCAGATACCTTATCCATAAGGGAATTCCACCGACGTCGATTATTCCGCTTTTTCATCTCAACAACACTATTTATCAGTTGAAAGCGGTCAAACAAATCAAAGAAAAAGAAGAATGGCGCAGCTTGTTAGTAGTTGGTTGCCACTGGCACAATGATAGAGTTAAAGATAATCTCGCGCGCATTGGTCTGTCAGCGGATGTCGTCGAAGTTGAGACAGCTTTAGCCAAATGGCATCCCCAAACTGAAAGAGAGAGGTTGCTAAAAGTACCGGCGACTGAAAGAATGACAATAAAAGATCAAAGACTTAGAAATCATCCAATTTTAAGACAACTTTGGCTCCAAGAATTGGGTACTAAAATTTTTGGCCCGCGTGTGGTTGACCTGCGCGATGATACTTATGCTAAATCTAAGCTTAGAGAGTTCAAGAAACATAGTAAATAAACCTAAACCTTCTCTGTCACTTTAATTCGAGCATCGCGAGAATCAAGGTTCTGAGCGAAGCTCAGGTTCTTATTCAACGAAAAGGTCACTTCCCTAAAAAATCTTAAACTTTTTCGGTGACCTTATTTGCTTGCGAAGCAAGCCAAACACAGTAACTTCCTTAAAAATTTATACCTTCTCCGTTACTTTATACTCCAAATACTTTCCAAGCATCAGCCTCGTGTGGGCATCGATTCCCGGCAACGCTGAAAAAATTAAGGTGACTACCGGCATTAGCACAAATTCAAAAGGCATCATAATTTTCTTAATAAGCGAAACCTCGCCTTCTCTTTTTGGTCTTTGGCGAAAATCAATAATTAAAATTGTCGCCAGAAATATCCAGCAGGCGGAAAGTATTCCAAAAGAAACTCTTGGCAAATTCTGTCCCATGACAGTCTGGGCAAAAACAGGGTTTAAAATAACCGGTATTGTTGCACCAAGTGTTATCGCAAACCAATTAACCGGCCACAGAAAATGATCTTCCAGGACCTTAAAGACCCTTACTGTTCTTCGCCAAAAAGGAATATGGGTATGTGTTAGCCATTTTTTAATAAAGTAGGCATCGTCCGAAACTCCCCAAGCCCACCTCTTTTCCTGCTCGTAAAAATTAACCAGCGATTTAAAGTAGGTAGTGGATTCAGCCGCATCCGCATAAACAGGCAGAAATATCGGTTCGACCTCCACTTTTCCGTCTTTGGCAAAAAAGCTCTTAAAGAATAGCCTGAAGTCTTCGGGGATAACATCGACATCCCAGTACCCGACTTCATCAAGTAGTTTTAAAGAAAGAGAATACATCGAGAAATTTACCAATCTGTCTGTCCTTGAATTAGATGCTGTTTGCCAAACAGAGCCTAGAGAGTTCATTACGCGAATAGGTGCCGGCACTCTCCAAATATTTGTGTAGTAAAGAATAACCGGCTGCCAAAAATGAAGATAGCGGTTTTCGTTTATTAAGAAATAGTAAGTTAAAGCAGATAAGTATTTCTCACTAAAAACTCCATCGGCGTCTTTTGAGGTAACGGTCATATAATTGATATCCAGTTTTTGTTTATCGACCAAAATCTTTTTAGCGTATTTACCACCATAGGCCTCATTTGAAGATTTCCCTTTAACTTCACTTGGGATGTCCGGATGAAACGTTACCAGCAAGTTTGCAAAAACGTCCTTGTATTTTTTAACCAAAACCGCCGATTTTTGTCTGCCTTCTCCACCTTCTCTTTCTTCAAATGCAAGACAAACGCTAATTTGATTTTTGGGAAAATCCTGATCTGCAATTGAATCTACCCCACGCTCTATTGTTTTTAACGGTTCTTTGTAAGTAGGTACTACAATCAAGTGGTGGACTTTATTAAAATTGGGTAGTTTTTTGGCATCCTCAAGCCAATCATACTTTTGCGATGCCTTAAGCTTAAGGTGTGAAATAACAGCGGTAATTGCCAAAGCTGCCGATTTGTAAAGCCAAAAAATATCAAAAAGAATAATATAGTAGGCGACGTAATGGGGAATCCAAAAAGAGCCCCACACCGGGAACAGTATTAAACTCCAGGAGAAGGATCCCGGTAAAATTTCCAGAAATCTATGGACCTGCTTATCATATTTTTGAACAAATTCTTTGATCATGAGTCAAGAATATCGTACCTCTCGACAAATTTCTTTAACCTATATTCGGATAAATTCGCATGATTTTCATTCGCAAAAATTCGCAAGGGCAAATTCTATCATATTTTGAACAATTTTTGGGCATTCAAACAGGTCTCCTTTGCGATAATATCAAATGACAGACCCCTTAGATGAGCTAGGAATTTGCCCACAATTCTAACATTTTTCGGTTCATTTTTCTCGCCACGTATTGGTTCGGGCGACAAAAATGGAGAATCTGTTTCAACAAGCATTCTGTCTAAGGGCATTTTTTTGGCGACTTCTTGAACTTCGGGCGCGTTTTTGAAAGTGACTATCCCCGAAAAAGAAATATAAAATCCAAGACCTAATGCCTTTTGAGCTGCCAGCCAATCACCAGTCCATGAGTGGAAAACCCCAGTTAACCTATTGTTCGAGCTTGTCGAGAACTTCCTTGTGGAGACTTCTCGACTTCTCCGGCTGTCGCCGGATCCGCTCGAAGAATAATGATTGTGTTTCGACAAAAGATCGAAAATTGCATTCCATGCATTACGGCAATGTACAACAAGCGGCAAGTTCAGCTCTTTTGCAAGTTCAATCTGAGCCACAAATAGTTCTCTTTGAAACTTCTTGTCCCTGTCCACCGTCTCGAGTCTTTTCTCTCCGTCCAAATAATAATCCAGCCCACATTCACCGATGGCTACCACAATACCGTCATCCTGAACCTTTAGTCCTGAACTCGATTCAGGATCTTGATTCAGGATCTGTTTTAATGTATCGATACATCGATACAAACCAAGTTTTTCAACTTCATCTTTGCCATCTTGGGGGTGGATACCGCAGGTGGCGTAGATCCTTAAATTGGAACTTGAGTATTTTTGAGCAATCTCGATGGCCTTTTTACTTGAATCAAGTGAACTGCCGATGGTGAGGATTTTGACAACGCCGGCTTCTTTGGCTCGCTCAAGCGAACCCTCTAAATCATCAACAGCTTCCAAGTGGGTGTGGGAATCAACTAGCATTAAATTTCTTTAAGAATTTGTCGCAAACTCGTAATTTTAAAGTGCGCTTTAGTAACTACGCTTGAAAAATCGGGATTGATGTATTGGTAAGTCCTTGCCCCAATTAAAAAGCCAGCATCAATATCTCCCGGACGGTCCCCGATAACAATTATCTTTTCTTTGGAAAAGTTGTGTTTTTTGGCAAAAGAGGCAATTGCCTTTGCTTTTTCCTTGGCGATATTAAAATCTATATCCAGTGAATGACGGTCGATTCCAAAAATTTCATCAAAAAATTTTATCATTTTAATTGTTCGCAAGAATTTTTTAATATGTTTTTGCGATGAGGTCGAGACCACAATGTTTTGATGACCTGCCAGCTTTAGTTTTTTTAAAACTTCATGCGCGTAGGGTGCAGGTTCTATAAACTCTGTAATATACTTTCTATTTTGACTAGTTCTAATCTTTTTTCTTAGATTGATAAGATCGTCATTTGAAAGCTTTGGGAAAAAGTGTTTTAGGTAATCCAATACGCTTACTCCATAGAGTTTTCTGACTTCTTCAAGATCGATATTCACCGGATAATTTATTTCGCGTGCTAAGTTTTTTAAAATTTCGGCAAAGCCAACTTCGGTGCCTTGTTCCAGTGTTCCATGGAAATCCCAGGCAAAAAGTTTTTTTGTTAACTTAGTCATATCCGGGGAAAAAGAGAGGCAAGTTGGATAACTTTCCCGCTAAACTGACTCAGAATTTTCTCTGAAGTTTCCGGCAAAAATGGCGAAAGGTTAAAGCCAATCTCTCGAACGGCTTGGGCAATTGGACTGATGGCTTTTTTCAGTTGACTGCCCGCCAGCTCCCAGGGTTTTTCGCGATTAATCTGTCCATCAAGCCCTTTGATCTCATCCCACAGCGCCAAAATTGCCTGATCAAATCGAAAGCTTTTTAAATTGTCAGAAACGCTCTTTTTGAATTTAAAATTTTTCTTTTCTGGTAAATTTAAATTAACATCGGAACAAAGTCGTGCGACACGAGCCACCAAATTTCCCAAGCCATTGGCTAGTTCGCCATTGTAGAGATCTTTCAGTCGTGTGACCGAAAAATCGCCATCTCCCCACGACGGAATCTCTCTAAGTAAATAAAACCTGATAGGATCAACACCAAATTTTTCAACTAATTCAAATGGGTCAATGACATTACCTAGGGATTTGGAAATTTTTTCGCCGTTAACCGTAATGTACCCATGAACAAATTCAGTTTTTGGCAAGGGGAGGCCGGCCGAAGCAAGCATTGCCGGCCAGTAAACGGCATGAAAGCGAATGATCCCTTTACCAATTACATGTAATCTATTAGGATTCTCTTCCCAGTATTTTTCGTACCTTGTATCACTGCGAGAAAAACCTAAAGCCGTCAGATATGTGGTCAAAGCATCAAACCAAACGTATAATACTTGTGTTGGATCGCCTGGTACCGGAACACCCCAGCCTCGGGCCCGCTCTCGGGACCTTGAGATACTAAAATCCGCAAGCCCCTGTTTTATAAATGAAAGAACCTCATTTTTTCTTGTTTGGGGAACAATTTTCAGTTTGTCAGAATCGATTAACTTATAAAGGAAATCCTGATAGGCAGATAGTCTAAAAAAATAATTCTCCTCCTCAACTTGCTCTAAGGTCGTCAAGTGCTCTGGACATTTGCCAGCGACAAGCTCGCTAGGTGTATAAAAAAGTTCGCAGCCAACGCAATAAAGACCTTTATATTTTTTTTTGTAAATGTCCTCTTTTTTGCAAAGATCCCACAGTTTTTGCGCGCCGGCAAAATGATGAGGCAGGCTGGTTCTATTGAAAATATCCCATGAGAGATTGAGTGTCTCTTTTAAGGCGGCAAACTGGCGGGCATATTTATCAACTAGTTGTCCAGTTGGCACCCCCTCTGCCTCTGCTGCCTGGACGTTCTTAAGGCTGTTTTCGTCTGTTCCCGATGAAAAAAGCACTTCATATCCAAGCGCCCGATAAAATCGCGCGATACAATCAGCCTGCACCGCTTCCAGGGCAAAACCAATATGCGGTGCGGCATTAACATAAGGAATAGCGGTTGTAATGTAAATTCGCTTCACAATGCCTAAATTATATCTCATCTTCCCTTACTGTCATCCTGAGGCAACGCCGAAGGATCTACTTAGAGATTCTTCACTTCATTCAGAATGACAGAAGAAGTTCTCGACGAAGTTCACCTCGAGCAAAGTCGAGAGGCTCGAACAATATGATCATTGTCTCGTTAGTTTGTCAATTAAAGCAAAAAGTGGAATGATGGAGGTATGAGAAAAGGTTTCGCATTGCCAGTAATTTTAGTCATTGTAGTCGTCGCAGTAGCCGCTTCAATTGTATATTTTCTATTCAGACACAAACCCACCTCGCCACCTCAACCGTCAGTGTCTCAAGCACTGTTCACCCAAGCAGACGAAACTGCGGATTGGAAAACATACCAAAGCGATAAATTTTCGTACAAAATCAGAATTCCCAGTGAATTTACAATTATTGATAGGAGATCTAAGGATACAAATACCGATTTGTTCGAAAATCTTGGACTACTGGAATGGATCGAGATTTTCTCAGGCTATACCACGCAGTTTCAAATTGATGTGGCCATCTATAATTTGAAGGGTTTGTCTCTACAAGAATGGATCAGCAGTCAAAAGTTTGCTACGCAAGCCAAAGTTCCAGAAATACCAAATGCACAAGTTGCAGGTCTTCAAGCTTACCGAACCCAGCAACAAGGTACTAAAGACTCTCTTGCTAGAATATCCTACTATATCCCGAAAAGTGACCGACTCTATGTTTTGTTATTTGAGTACGAGGATGGTACTGTGTACAAGAACTTTGAAAAATTTACTAAATTCGAACTTATAGACCAAATCCTCTCCACCTTTCAGTTCATAGACTGATCGGCATCTGATTAAGTTTGACAAGGTCAACGCAGTGTTAAGTTCGCTTCGCTCACGTAACTTTGCATTGACAAATATAATGCAAAGTTATAACATTGTTTTAACATGATCCAAAAAATAATCCGTGTCGGCAATTCCGTCGCTGTTATCATCCCCAAAAAAGTCCTTGAAGAAAAAAGGATCAAAGTCGGAGATGCGGTTAACATCTCAGTAGATCCGGTTTTTACCGCTGATCGGGAAATTCATGATTTGACCCAAAAGTTGATAAAACAGTATCGTCCCGCGCTTGAAGAACTTGCCTCCAAGTGAAATATTTAACTCCTCAAAACGTCATCCAAATTCACTTTGAAATAGTTGAAGAAACAGGCGGTTCTCAAGGGTTAAGAGATCTTGGTCTTCTGGAATCCGCAGTTTTAAGGCCACAGGCGACGTTCGGTGGTAAAGATCTTTATCCTGAGTTGACCTTAAAAGCTGCCGCACTTATCCATTCACTACTTCTGAATCACGTTTTTGTAGACGGGAACAAAAGGACTGCAACACTTTCGATGATAGAATTTCTAATTATTAATGGAAAAAAATTTAAAGCTACAAATAAGGAGATTGTTAACGTTACCCTTTGGGTTGAAAACAAAAAACCGAGTATTGATCAAATTGCCACTTGGATCAAAAAACACATTAAATAATTTCTATACAGATCTTCAACTTCTTTTAACCTGGAGCTGCTGGGGGAGGCGGTGAAGGTGATGGTTGTGTGGGTTGGGGACAAGAAACACAGAAGTCTTTTTGTAAATACGGATCCTTAATAACGACCTCTTCTTTTTCTTCGGCATTGGGAGAACCGGGCTCAACAACCTGTCCTGTTGTTTTATCTACCCAAACTTTGGCTCTGGCAAAAGTATCTTTTTTGGGTTCTGTTCCTGCTAAAAAGTACTCAAACCTGCCGGAGCATTTTTCATTTTTAACTCCTCCGGTTACCGAGCAAGTTTCCAACCCAACAACACCGGATGGAACCTTAAAGGCTTCGTTAATTTTATCTTTTAAAACCTCCTTTATTATCTCGTTCCAGATCGGTGTCGCCCCGGTGATACCGGAAGTAATGGCCGGATTCATCGGCGTATTGTCGTTATTGCCGACCCAAACTGCTGCCAGATAACTGGGGGTATAACCGATTGTCCAGTTATCTCGCTTATCATCGGTGGTACCGGTTTTAACAGCAACAGTCTTGCCG
>MFBL01000055.1 GCA_001774945.1 Candidatus Curtissbacteria bacterium RIFCSPHIGHO2_12_FULL_41_17 | reverse complement strand
ATTACCTTCGTAACGTTTTCAAATATATCCATCTGAGCTTATCAGCGACATTGAGTAAATTATATAACTGGGGTTTGAGTATCAGATCGTATGTACCTATGTACTCAATATGAATTGGGCCATAACCCGCCTTAAACCGGTGAAAACCATACCACGGGTGGTTTTCTTTAACATCTGGTGGTAATGCTCCCCACATATCGAATATTTTAAACCCCATTTTTTTCCCAAGACGAATTGCCTCCCATGCGACTAGATTTGAAGCCATTATATCTTTATGTTCTACGGAAGAGCCGCCATACGGATAATAAAGTGTTTGGCCAAAATTAAACAGCATCCAGGCGACTACTGGCTTTTGGTCATATTTGGCAATCAAAAGCCTTGCCATATTAACAGGCATTAACGTTTCCCAGAGTAGCTGATGATATGCCTGCGTATGACCAAAGTATTTTTGTCGCTTCGTTGTTGCAAAGTAAAGCTTAAGATACGTTTCAAAATCTGCGGATTTTGTACTTTCATAAACCTGAACATTTTTTCGTTGGGCAATACCTATGTTGTAGCGGGTTTTGGGATGCATTAAGGCAAGCAGTTCCTCTTCGCTTTTTGTTAAATCAATTAAGAAATTATATTTTGTAAATAATGATTTCTTTGAAGGAACTAACCCAAGTTGTTTTAACTTGTCACTTGCTTGCCCTGAGCTTTGTCGAAGGGTTGTTTGTTGCTTGTCACTTAAAACATTTGGTTCAATTTTTATGAAGGCGGCATTTTTTTGTTCCCCGACTTCTTTTAACGTTTCAATCATTTTTTCATTAGGCATTGGTCCTTTTGGGAAGTAGCCAATTGTTTTTTTTAAAAATGGAACCGTGTGAAATGTTAATTGGTAAGCGCAAGTAAGAGTTTTCCCCTCAAAATGCCCGAGTCTCATTAAGTCTACCTGCGCTTTTTTACGAAATTCTCCCCACTCCCACGACTGGATAATATGGGTAACAGATTGATTGTATGCAGCTTTTTCACTTTCAGTTATTTCCCTAACAATCATTAAGACCCATCCTACCACACCTTTTGCTTTTTACGATTTAAGCTTGTATGCTTAAATTATGGCTGTCCGTATTTTTCTCTTTACTCTCTTCACTTTTCTCTTTTCACTACGATTTGCGTTTGCCGGATCCGGCCTTGTGGCCTCAATTAGTGGAGTAACTTTTGTTCAGGGAGCATCGCAATTTTGGGTTACATCAGCAAAGCCTACCTTTTCCGGAATTACTACTGCAAATACTCCAGTTTCAGGCACAGTCGGCTCGCAAACTCTTTCGGCAACTGCAGATGCTTCCGGTAACTGGTCCTGGACTCCGACTGCGGATCTTGCCGGTGATAACACAGTATCGATAACATCCGGCTCTCAGACTGTTTCTTTTACTTTGACAATCGGAACGTTGCCTGAAAATATCGCATCCGCAAGCGGGAGCACTTTGGCACCAGCCGGAACTTACCTACCAACACTACTTATTTTAGGATTTGGGGGAATTTTAACCTTGTTTGGTTTCTGGGGTCTTAAAAGAAGTTTTGCAAAATCTTAAATAAATAGATTCCCGCATTCTTTCGGCCGTAGTTTTCTCTTCCTCGCTTCAAAACTCGTTTTGTCTTCGGCATCACTGCCGGAGTTTTTTGCTCAGAATAAAACCGACTAAATTAGAAATTAAGAGGGCTGGCAAAAAAACTTCATTTAGTATTCCAAGCTGAGTAAGGCCAATAGCAAAAATCGCAACTAGGGTCCCGAATAACCATTTAAATTGACCTTTAACCGGAGAAGTTATCGGTTCGGGGAGCATGACAAGGGCAAAGAGCAACACTGAGCCATCTAAAAGCGAGACGAAAGCGGCTTCGGCAGATTTACTTACAAGGATAAAATATAAAAAGTACACAGCCAAAAAAGAAATCGGTAGTGAAATTCGCCTCATTTTCCAAAGAATTCGCAACATTAAGGGAATTAAGATAACCGGGATCCATTTACTTGCGCCAACTCCCCACCAGGCTACCTCAACCCCAAAGACTAAACTGACAAAAATAATTCCGAAGGCTGCCGGGTTAAAAATATGCTGGCGAACTTGGGCTTTAATTAGTTGCTTCGAAAGTGACGCCGCAAGAGAAGCGGCTACAATGATCCACACTTTCTCCGTCGGTGCAATAATTAGCCCGATTAAAAATCCGGTTACCAGGGAAGCGGAAGGCAGGTAAAATTTGTGATCACGAACAAAAGTTATACTCAGATCGACAATTGTAACTGTCGCAATGGCAATGATTGGATATAAGAAACCGGAAACCTGCCTGCCGGCAGGCAGGTGCCAAACAGCTAAGGTCCAAATTAAAAAAAGTGTAAGGGCGACTTTCAGCCGGTTATCATTAAAAAGAGTTTTAATTTCCACACCTCATTTTACCAAAGATTAATCCGGGCTTTTATTCTGAACCGGAAAACCCTACATTCATGCAGGGGATGAAAGCCAATCTAGTGAAGAAGAGAGAACCACGGCCGCAAGAACGTGGGAATCTATATTGGTGATATTAACTCTTCGGGAATATCGACAATAAAGCGCGATACCAAGTTGGCACTGGTTGTTCCAAAATATAGCCTATTAGTAGCATAAGTTAAATATATTTTTTGTTTTGCACGGGTTACAGCAACATAGGCCAATCTTCTTTCTTCCTCAAGCTGACTGGCATCAAGCATACTACGTGAATGGGGGAATAATCCTTCTTCCATACCAATTACAAAAATATAATCAAATTCAAGGCCCTTAGCGGCATGGATAGTCATTAAAGTAATGCAGTCTGTTTCATTTTTCTCTTCGTAAGATTTATCAGGGGCAATCATACCTTCCATTAAAGCTACATTTTCTAAAAAGGTACTAAGATTTTCGAAATCGGAAGCTACCGATTTTAATTCCTTAACGTTTTCAACTCTCTGAAGGCCTTGTTCTGTACCATCATCGATTAAAGTTAGATAATCGCATGCTTCAAGCACTTTCTCAATTAAATCTATTGGTTTTGGCAGTTTCTTCCTAAGTGCAAGTTTGCTAACTAAATTACCAAATGCATCAAACCGCCTCTTGCCTAGTTTTTCAGCTCTATTTTTGGAAATTTTATCTTTCGGACTGGCGATCAGTTTTAAATATGCAAGCATATCCTTAATTTCTTTTCGTTCGTAAAATCTCACCCCACCGTACAGTCTGTAGGGGATATTGGCATGTAAAAGTGCCTCTTCAACTGTTCTTGATTGGGCATTAGTCCTGTAAAGAACAGCAAATGACCCGTAGGGTCGTTTTGAAGAAATGATTCGATCCACAATAAAATTTGCTTCGTCTATCTCGTTGGCTGCGTTATAAATTGAAACTTTTTCACCCAGCGGATTACTGGTCCAAAGTTTCAGTATTGGGTGAGAACTGTTGTGGGTGATAATTGCATTGGCAACCGAAAGGATATTGCCTGTTGAGCGATAATTTTGTTCCAAGTTGAAAACGCGAGCATTTGGGAAATCTCTTTCAAAATTTAGGATATTTCTAAAATCTGCACCCCTAAAAGAATAGATAGCCTGGGAAGCATCGCCGACTACGGTTAAGTTACCCCAAGAGGAAGCAAGTTGTTTGGTCAAAACATACTGGGCTGTATTGACATCCTGATATTCATCGACCAAAACATATTTGAAACGAGAGCTGTATTTTTCTAAAACACTAGGATAGATTTCGAGGAGTTTAACGGTTTGCATTAGAAGATCATCAAAATCGCAGGCGTTTGTTTCTTTGAGTTCCTTTTGGTAAATCTCATAAACCTGGCTAACAGTTTCTGCAAACGGACCCCGGGCGAATTGTTTATAGTCAACAGGTGTTACTAATTCACTTTTGGCGGAAGAAATAGCCGACAAAATCGAGCTGAGCCTAAAGTTTTTGACAGAAATATTGGCATCTTTCATGATTCTTTTAATAAGACTTAAGGAGTCGTCATCATCATAGATTAAATAGCCGGAGGGGATACCTAAAAACTTGCCGTCAATCCGCAAAAGTTTTGCGCAAAAGGCATGAAAGGTTCCCACAAAAGGAAAATTGTGAATGGTAAATCGTGAATGGGGGCTACTTTCTTTTTCTATTGACCATTTACTATTTACTATTAACTTTCTGACGCGCTCCCTCATCTCATTTGCCGCCTTATTGGTAAAAGTTACAGCCAGGATATTTTCCGGCTTTACATTTTTGGAAATTAAATAGGCGATTTTATAAGTCAAAACCCGTGTTTTGCCACTGCCAGCGCCGGCCAGAATCAAAACCAGCCCGTCTGTCTGTTTAACTGCTTCAACTTGCGCTGGATCAAGGTCTTTTAGAAAATCCATATTCAAATTTTCAAATTAACAAAAGTTTTAGATTTAGTATTTTGGAAATTAAAATTTGTTTCGAATTTCGCTTTTTTGCAACACAAAAAATTTGCGAAACAAACTATTCGAATTTCGAATTTGTTATCGTATAATAACACAGTATGCTTAAGGTTTTGGATTTTTGGGCAGAGTGGTGCGGTCCCTGTAAATTCATGGAGCCGCTAATAGAAGATCTTGAAAAAGACCTTGCCGGCAAAGTCGAATTTGAAAAGATTAATGTTGACGAGAACCAGGATAAAGCCGCCCAGTTTCAAGTTATGTCAATTCCTACCTACATTTTCCTCAAAGATGATAAAGAAGTAGACCGCATCATCGGCGCAACGGGGAAAGAAAATTTTGTGAAGATCATCTCAAAGCATGAATGAAAGACTTCCACTAACGGTTGCCAATCTCAAGGCGAATAAAACGTGGCCTGAAATGTCCCGATGGATTAGCGATTTTATTGCCAATAGACCTCAGTTTGAAGGAACTATTGTCGTATGCCCCTCTTTCCCTTTTTTGGCAGCTGCCTCAGAAGAAATTCGCAATCTTATAGATGTTTATCGAGCATTTGATCTTAATTTGAAACTCGGATGCCAGGACATTTCTATTTTTGAACAGGGTGCCTACACCGGTGAAGTTGCGGCTTCACAGCTTTTTAAAGTCTGCCAATTTGCGATCATAGGCCATTCCGAACGGCGACAGAATTTTAAAGAAGATGACAGTATGTTAGCCAGAAAAGTGGAAAGAGCCCGTCAGTCAAGTCTTGAGCCAATTTTTTGCGTTCAAGGACCAGAAACTTCTATTCCACCGCAAGTTACAATTGTTGCTTACGAACCTGTTTTTGCCATCGGTACTGGCTTGCCGGATACGCCCGAAAATGCCTTTACCGTCTCAAGGGAAATTAAAAAAAGAGGAGATTATAAAGTAATTTATGGCGGATCTGTTACGTCTGATAATGTTCATTCATTCTTACAAGAAGGCACAGTTGATGGGGTTTTAGTTGGGGGTAAAAGTCTTGATCCGTTCAGCTTCATTGGGGTAGTTAAAAACGCCAGTTATTAAAAATCATGCGTGATATTACAGTAAGTCCCAAAAGATCAAGGTCTTTTGGGAAAATTATTTTTTTAACTGCCATTTTATTATTTTTAACTTTTGTCCTAATTAAATTTCTCAATTGGGAAAAACTTGTCTTTAGAGGTCCGACAACCGTCGTCAAATTAATTACAGACACCGGTCTTGAAAGCGACCGCGGGCAAGTTAACGTTTTGCTTTTAGGGACAGGCGGTTCTGGCCATGAAGGACCGGATCTTTCGGACACGATGATTTTGGCCTCGATTGAGAAAGACCGTGGCGATGTCGTCCTTATTTCTATTCCCCGGGATCTCTGGACGCCGTCATTATCTGCCAAAATTAATGCCGCTTATGCTTTTGGCCAAGAAAAAAACGGAGAGGGCCTGGCGCTTGCTAAAAAAACAGTTCGCGAGCTTTTTGATTTACCGATTCATTACGCGTTCAGGCTGGACTTTGGTGGTTTTACCAAAGCTATTGATCTTGTAGGCGGCATTGATCTTGATGTCGAAACAGCCTTTGTTGACGAAAAATACCCGATTGCCGGTAAAGAGGATGATTCTTGCGGTATCGAGATAGAAACAAAAGACGAAAACGGTATTGGGAAAATCTATTTTAAAGATGCAACCGGCGAAGCCACACTTTTAACTGAGGAAAACGACCCGTTTGTTTGCCGCTATGAAACAATATCCTTTAAAAAAGGCCCCGCCCATATAGATGGAGCAACTGCCCTAAAATTTGTCAGAAGCCGTCATGGCACAAACGGGCAGGGGTCAGATTTTGCCAGAAGCGCTCGTCAACAGAAAGTAATCCTTGCATTTCGCCAGAATGTATTATCAACCGAAACTTTCACAAGTCCCAATAGAATAATCGACCTTGCCAAGACTTTTGGCGACTCTATTGATACTGATATCACAAATGATGAAATTCCTCATTTTGCAAAACTAGCCCCAAAGATTGACCCTGTAAAAATTAGAAGAGTAGTACTGGATTCAGAAAGACCAGAAAGCGTTCTGCAGGTCGGAGATCCGAAAGATCATGCGGGTCAGTTTGTGCTGATACCCAAAAACAATAATTGGCATGATTTGGCAGAGTTTATTCAAGGGGAAATTTTCAAAACAGAGGAAAATTGAATTATTCCCGGTAGCTGAGAACCAGCTTTAAAGTCCCGAAGACAAAAAGAATCACTCCACCAATAAATAGAAGATAAGTTAGCTCTGTTGTGCCGGCATTAGGCAAAGCCCCAGAAGTGCCGCCTTTGGCTTCTTCTGTGGCGATTTGGGCAAAAACGTTCCCACCTGCAAGCAAAAAAGAGGCTGCTGATGGCAAAAATCCTACAAAACGGACCAGTTTCATGATCATAGTTTAGCGTAATAGTTGAAAGCCTACTTGTCAACCCACCCCCACCTTTTTACCAACTAGCATTTTAGATAGTCGTCCTTTGAGTCGTGAAGCTTTTTTTGGGTGAATTACATTCGTCTTTGCTGCTTTATCCAAGACGCTGAAAAGTTCAGGTAGTGCTTTTCCAGAAGGATTTTTCCTAAAAGCAGAGATTGCTTGCTTAAATCTTTTCTTAAGGCGTAGATTAAAGACAGTTTTTCGATGATCTTGGCGGACTTTTTTGATTGCTTGTTTTGTAACTGGCATATCTATTAATATAAACCGCGATCTAGGTTTTCGAAATATTTTACCATAATTCAAATGTTTTACATTTTTAAAAATGGCGCCAATTTTTTTAAAAAAAGGCAGGAGGATATTTTATCTGCCGCGTTTGTAATTGCCGCCTCTGTTGCGATATCAAGACTTTTGGGTCTTGTCCGTTACAGATTACTTGCCTCTTATTTTGGTCATGACATTAAACTTCTTGACAGTTTTATAGCAGCCTCAATTTTACCGGATGCAATTTTTGAAGTTTTTATTTTTGGTGCAATTGCCTTGGCTTTCATACCCGTTTTTTCCAAATATCTGTCCAAAGAAAAGCTCAATCGCGCTTGGGAATATTCTTCTGAAATGATTACGATTGGAATTATTATTTTTATTGTCGCAGCGTTATTTATTGCGATTTTTGCTCCATTTATTGCATCGGTAATAGCCCCGGGGATTATTGCTAAAGATCCGCTCGCTAAGCCGCTTATTGCCAGACTTATGAGGGTTATGATTTTTGCAGAGGCTTTTTTTGTAATCTCTATATTTTTAACCGGAATTCTGCAGTCTTTTCAAAGATTTATTGTACCGGCCGTAGCCTCCATTTTTTACAACATCGGCATTATTATTTCGATAATTTTTCTCGTGCCGGTCTTTGGAATTTATGCACCGGCAATCGGCATGATTTTTGGGGCGCTGCTTCATTTGGTTATCCAGGTACCGCTTGCTTTTTCTTTAGGATTTAAATTCAAACTGCACCTTGATTTTAAAAGCAAAGACGTTGTTGAAACTTTTGTTCTGATGTGGCCAAGATCGGTTGCTTTAGGGCTGATTCGTCTTTCGGATATCATCAACATTGCCTTGGCATCAATTGCTGCCGCCGGCTCAATCGTCGCTTTTAATTTCGCCCAAGTCTTACAGTTAGTGCCTATTTCACTTTTTGCAGGTTCCATAGCCCAAGCGGCATTACCCTCTCTTTCAATTCAATTTAATTCCCAAAAAAGCAGCCAGTTCAAAAAAATTTTTATGGAGTCTTTTCATCAGATTCTCTTTTTGGTACTGCCGGCAGCAGCAATACTGGCGATTTTAAGAATTCCGGCTGTCAGGCTTGTTTTCGGTGCACGCGAGTTTCCATGGGAAACGACTGTCTTAACCGGCAGAGTTTTAATTGCTTTTTCAATTGGTATAACTGCACAGGCAGTTAGTCTGCTTGTGACTCGCGGATTCCATGCAATTCGCGATAGTTTCACTCCTGTGAAGATTAATATTCTAACTAT
Source organism: Candidatus Curtissbacteria bacterium RIFCSPHIGHO2_12_FULL_41_17 (assembly GCA_001774945.1). GTDB lineage: Bacteria > Patescibacteriota > Microgenomatia > Curtissbacterales > GWA2-41-24 > 2-12-FULL-41-17. The sequence goes on along the minus strand of MFBL01000055.1, from coordinate 3,823 downwards.
TGGTTTAAATATTTCAATGAGCTTAATATTTATTTTGGTTCTGAAGCTTTCAATCATCTATATAGCTCTTGCGTACTCAAGCGCCAATATTCTTAATGCCCTTTTACTTTTATATTTTCTTGATAGAAAAGTTAATTTTGAAAAAAAGAATCTGATTCTACCGGCCATCAAAATGGTATTTATTAGTTTTTTAACGGCCGTTTCGCTCTACATTCCGATGAAACTTCTGGACCAGTTGGTTTTTGATACTACAAGAACTATTGGGCTTATTCTTTTAACCGGAATTGCCGCAAGCGTTGGAATTACCGTTTACCTTCTACTTTCATGGCTTCTTAAAGTTGAGCAGACCTTTATTTTTTACAGATTTTTCAAGAAATTGATTCATCTTCCTGCGAAATTCGTAAATCCTGCGCCAACTTCTATTGATGCCCAACAGCCAAACCCGTAAACGGGTAGGTAATTATTGGTATTATTATCCGAATGAATATAAGAAATTTTGCCATCATTGCCCATATTGATCACGGCAAATCTACTCTTGCCGACAGGATTATGGAAATTTGCGGTGCTGTCGGCAAGGATCACCGCCAGCAGCTTCTGGACAGCCTTGAATTGGAACGTGAACACGGTATCACCATTAAACTTAAGGCAATCAGGCTGAACTACACTTTCAACTCTCAACTTTACACTTTCAACTTACTTGACACTCCCGGCCATGTAGATTTTTCTTATGAGGTTTCCCGTTCCTTAGCTTCTGTCGAGGGGGCAGTTTTGGTCGTTGATGCTACACAAGGTGTTCAGGCACAAACTTTGGCCAACTTTCATTTAGCTCTTGAATCAAATCTTATTCTGATTCCGGTAATAAACAAAATAGATAGCCCGCAAGCGAAAATTAAGGAAACGGAGAAGGAACTTACCGGCCTTGGGTTTAAAGGTAATGAAATTGTCAAAGTTTCCGCTAAAACCGGTGAAGGGGTCGAAAATTTAATCAATGCAATCATTGCAAGGATTCCTTCACCCTCAGACCTCACCTCTCAACTCTCAGCCCTCATTTTCGATTCTGCCCTTGATCCTTACAAAGGTGTCGTTGCCACCGTCCGTCTATTTGGCGGTAAGCTAAAGGCCGGTGATGAGATTTTACTAATTGCTGGCGGTACAAAATCAACGGTTCTGCAAATCGGCTATCTCACACCTGCACCTAAATATGTCCAAAATTTGGAAAGTGGAGAGGTCGGTTTTGTAGTTACCAGTCTCAAAGATCTATCCTCTGTTAAGGTCGGTGATACCATTGTTCATCCAAATGAACCTGTAGTTTCGCTGCCGGGTTATCGTCAGGCAAAACCGGTTATCTTTTTGTCTTTTTTCCCTACAGATACTAAAGATTTTTCCAAGCTTAAAGAAGCACTGGAAAGGCTAAGACTAAACGACTCATCACTAAGCTGGGCAAGCGAATCTTCTCTAAGTCTTGGTCAGGGTTTGCGTGTCGGCTTCTTAGGGCTTTTGCACGCTCAAATCACACAGGAAAGGCTCGAGCGCGAATACGGTCTTGATATCATTGTCACTTCGCCCTCCGTCAACTTCGAAATCGACGGTCGAGTTATCAATAAACCTTCAGATTTCGATCCAACCGCAAAATCCGTCCGCGAGCCATACGCGCTTGTTACAATTTTTGCGCCGCAAAAATATTACGGAGCAATATCGCAGCTGATTTATGAAAAGCGGGGAGAGCAAACAAATTTGGAAAACGTCGGCGCTTCCCAAAAAATTGAGGCAAAAATTCCCCTTTTGGAAATTTTAATCGGTTTTTACGACCAACTCAAAACTGTTACCTCCGGTTATGCCTCATTCGACTTTGAAGTTTCAGAATATCGTGACGCGAATTTAGTAAAACTCGACATTTTGGTCAATCGCGATCCCGTCGAAGGGCTGGCCCAAATCGTGTCAAGAAAACGCGCGGAGGGAATCGGAAGACGCTTGGTTGAAAAATTAAAAGAGGTTATCCCCAGGCAAAATATCCCTATTCCAATTCAAGCAGCAATAGGGGGGAAGATCATAGCTCGAGAGACCGTCCCCGCCTTCAGAAAAGACGTTACTCAAAAGCTCTACGGCGGCGACGTCACCCGCAAAACAAAGCTTTTGGAAAAGCAGAAGAAGGGCAAAAAACGCATGAAACGCTTTGGTCAAGTCGAAATTCCGCAAGAGGCATTTTTGGCAGTGCTAAAGATATAATGAATGAGCATGAAAGGGAAAGCTATTTATAAGGGGAAAAGTAAAACTAGTCAAGATTTGATCTTGCGCTACCCGCGAGAAGAAGATCTTGATGACCTTTTGGGTTACATCAACACTCTGTCGGCGGAACAAACATTTATTCGTTTTCAAGGCGAACAATTAATTCACGAAGAAGAAAAAGAGTATTTAGAGAAAATTCTTTTAAGAATAAAAGAGAAGAAAGATATCCATATCTTAGCTTTTGTCGAAGATCAGCTAGTAGGGAAAGGAGATATTCGGCTTCGAGACAAAATTGATGCACACGTGGGGGATTTTGGCTTAACTATCGCCAAAGATTATAGAGGTCAAGGTATAGGCAGTTTGCTTCTAGAAAAAACGATCAATGAAGCGAAGAAAAATTTGTCAGGTTTAAAAATTATCTCACTTGGAGTTTTCGGGGACAACGGTATTGCCATACAGCTTTACCAAAAACATGGCTTTGTAGAGTATGGCCGTCTTCCAAAAGGGGTCTTTCGTCAAGGTCAATTTGTCGATCATATTTACATGTACAAAGAAATTTAGATACGTCTCCGATATGTTTCCGTAAATATCCGACACTAACCTCTTGTAAGAGGTGGTCTCATACCAAGACTAATATGCGGTCTATGGTAATGATATCTTTCTAGGAAAATATTTACTACAGCTGTTAACTCTTTAATCTGTTTCTTCCTGTACTTTGCCCAACCGAGGCATTCTTTCCTAACAGTTCTGTTAAAAGATTCAATGTAGGACTGCTCATTCTTCTTGTAAGGAGCCGATATTCTGTAGCGGTTGGTATACTTGTAGACTTTTTTCTTAAACTTGTCTTTAAACTCAGGTCCACCGTCAGACTGTATGAGATCGGAAAACCCATCGAAGCGTCTGTTCATTGCTTGATCCAGAAACCTTGCTCCCCAGTTTGATGTCAACTCCGGAGCAAGCAGAATATCAACCTCTCGGGAGAAGATATCAACAGCTGTAAAAGCAAACACCTCTCCAAAGTCCACACTGTCCATCTGGATTACTTCTCGAGCGCGAGATGCCTTAGGTACGGCCCCACGTTTAGTATTCTTCTTCCACTTACTCTTAATGACATACTTCTCAGCTAAGATTTCGTATATCTTTGGTACAGAGATGCTTACACTACGTTCTTTTTCCAGGAAATACCGGATCTTCTGTCCGCAGCAGTCCATCCCTCGTTCCCTAATTGACCACACCCAGCGTTTGAGTATTGGATCAACTTGCCGCTTTGGTCGTGGTCCTTTCTTGGCACGAGAATACTCATCGAGGAAGCCCAATAGTCCACCAGGGTTCGTTGTGATTTTACTGATCCAAATATGTACTGTTTCTCTCTGTACATCAAGTGTTTGTGCAATGTGGCTTTTGGGGACATGCTGTTCGTACATCTCCCAAGCTAATGATATTTTCGTTAATTGATTCACATCCATATTCTAGTTTCATGAGTGTCGGATTTCTACGGAGAATACTGCGGTCTCTTGACAACAATTAGCACTCGTGGTACATTGTCTGCTAATTCCCTCATCCATTAAGGATTCGGGATAAACTTTTAAAATTTCTG
>MFBL01000054.1 GCA_001774945.1 Candidatus Curtissbacteria bacterium RIFCSPHIGHO2_12_FULL_41_17 | reverse complement strand
TGGGGATTAGTTCATCCAAGTATATTATCTTTGGCTAAACCAGATTACTTGGTAAAAAACCCAAGAGAATTATTAAAAATACTATACTACGATTAATTTTTAGCATGACCTGCGATCTTTTTTAAAAAGTAATCATCTAAATCATAAATTTTAAGATACTGGCCTCTTTTGCGTACGACTTCTTCTTTAAGATTAATCATTTGAATTAAGTTTGTTTTGTGAAAGTCAGAATGTTCGAGGAAATAGTATTCTTGTGATTTTGCGCTATCTATAAAAGTTGCAAGCGGTATTGTGTGTGATTCTATATCCTGCAACAAACTCGTGTTTTCGAAAGACACAAACGCTTGATTGTCGACTACTAAGTACCTGTACCCTTCCCGGTGAAGTTCTTTGAGTTTATTTTTATCATTATTGGGAAATTCGGCAATGTTGAAATTATTGAGATAGTATTTAGTAACAGGAAACTGGGTTGTAATAATTTTTTGAGTTTGGGGATTTGTAAAATAAAAGCTTAAACTTTTTTGTGCGGATTGCAATTTAGCAGTTTGTAAAATCATTGGAATCGATGCTGAAACGAAGAATAAAATTATTAATATTTTGATAATAATATTTTGCGTAAATTTTTTTTGGAGAATCCGATCGAGGCCGAGGGCAGCTAAAATCACAATCGGAACAATAATAAAGCTGATGGCTCGGGGGGCTTTGTGTACGTTAATAAGTAAAGGCAGGGAGAATAAAAATATCCATATTAGAAAAAGGGATATTTTCCGGGGTTTTTCTGGGCATATGAGTGCCAAAAGCAAAATTGGCCAGGTTATATAAGCTAGTAGCGTGTACGGATAGAGCAATGGATTATATAGTCCAAGGTCAGCGCTGGAGGAATAGAGATTTATCAATTGAAAGAGATAACTCGGGAATGAATGAGAAATTAAATGATGGGGAATTTCCCAGATAATTATCGGTAGTGAGAAAAAGATAAACCAGATTAACAATCTCTTAAGATCCTGTCTGTAGATGAGGACAAAAAGCAAAGGGATAAAAAGCAATTTTAAATTTGAAGTGAAAGACAAACTGGCAGCGATCCCTGAAAGGGCGGCTAAGTTATTCGATTTTTGGCCGACGCCGATGAGAATAGCCAGGGTCAAAAAGAAAACGGAGGTTGTATCAGCCAGTATTAGTCGGCTCAAGATGATGTGAAAGGGTGATAGGGCAAGTAGTGCTGAAGCTAGAATAGCCGCTCTTCTGTTGAAAAGGCCGTTGATTAGGAAGTAGATAACTGGTACTGTGGCCGCTCCCATTATTGCCGAGACGATTTGACCGGCGAAATCTTTATTGCCAACGATTGTTTGAGAGATGGCAATTAGCAATGAGAAAGTTGGTTTCCCTAATGCTAATGGCTGGTTTCCTATCCCTCTTAAAAAATTTGCTTCTTCTAAATAATTAGCTTCATCCCAGAAGGTCAGCCCGGTATTTCGGGCGATGATGACTCTTAGCGCCAGGGCAAGAAAAGTAATTATCGCAAGATATAAATATTGCCTGTTCATTGTGTTAGAATTCTACCAAAATGCCACAGCTTCCGGTGATTTCCGCCGTAATTGTCAGCAAAAACGAAGAGAAACAGATTGAAGATTGTTTAAAGTCCTGCCGGTTTGTCGATGAAATAATCCTGGTAGACGATTTCTCCAATGATAAAACATGTGATATTGCCCAAAAATACAATGCTAAGGTATATTTGCGAAAGCTTGATTCCATAGCTAAACAAGTTAACTTTGGATATAGCAAAGCGAAAGGTGAATGGATTTTGGCAATTGCGGCTGATGAGAGAATATCACCTAAACTATCCCAAGAAATATTGAGAGCAATAAAATCGAATGAATATAACGGTTACAATTTTTATTTTCAAAGTTTCTTATTCGGGAAAACGTTAAGGTTAGCCTTAACAGGCGGGCAGATAAGGTTATTTAAAAAAAATAACGGTTATATAACCAACGAAGAGATTCACGAAAAAATCATGATCAAAAGTGGGAAAATTGGACAACTAGCTAGTCCAATTTTACATTTTTCTTACCCTTCAGTTTTTACTGTTATGGATAAATTCAATAGATATACAAACCCAGAAGCTATGCTAGCATATAAGCGTGGAGAGAGAACAAATTTGGCAAAGATTCTATTGGCCATCCCACGTGTTTTTTTCTGGCGGTTTCTGGTAACCGGAGAATGGCGAGATGGCAGACGAGGATTTATTTTGTCTTGCCTATTTGGTATTTATCATCTTTTATGGCAGTTGAAACTTTGGGAGATTCAAAATAAGCAAGGTAGAGATAAGTTTGCTACGGTAAAGTTTGTTCCCAAACATTAACTTTTTTAGTCTTGTATAGCTGAACTTTGAAGTGATAGGATGAATTCTAGCTTGCAGTTAAAGTTGTGGGAAATGGAATCTTAAAAAGATATAGATGGATAACTTCTTTTAAATATATCCCAAAGTAATTGTTTATCCAATTTGTTTTCTGCTAGTATGGTTGTGAGTTTGAGGACAAGCCCAGGTTTTTTTGGTCCTTTGGTCAAACTTGATTCGTAGTGTCAGTGAGAGGGGTATGATGAGAAATATAATTGATGAATCCCCTGAGGATAAGTTTGTAATCACGCAAGTTGCTGCTGTTTCATACATAGATAAGAAAGATTTAAGAAATAAAGATTTATTGGATATTGGTTGCGGACATGGTTGGTTTGAACTTTTTTCTATAAGGAATGGGGTTCACAAAGTAACCGGTTTAGATATAAGCGAAGAATTATTATCTGTTGCCAAAAAACATATCAGTGATAAAAAAGTTTCTTTTAAGAAGGGCAGTGCGATTAAATTACCTTTTAATGATAGAAGCTTTGATACGATAGTTGCAATTGAGGTACTTGAACATATTCCGCCTGCTACAGAGACGGTTATGTTCAGAGAGATAAACAGGGTCCTAAAAAAAAATGGTGTTCTATATCTATCTACACCATCAAACTCATTTTTTTCAGTTATTTTAGACCCTGCATGGTGGCTAATGGGACACAGGCATTATTCAAAACAACAACTTACTAAATATGGTAGTGAAAATAATCTTACATTGGTTAAATCAAAAGTAATTGGAGGGTGGTGGTCACTGATTGCAGGCCTGAATATGTATATTGCAAAATGGCTTTTTCATAGAAAGCGTTTTTTCGAGGATTTTTTTATTAAAAAATTACTGAACGAAACAGATCACGGTTTTTTAGATATACGCGTTAAATACGAGAAACTATAAGAATTAAGTGTTAGCATTATTTTAAAATCTTTATGCCCAAGATTTTGGTATTTTTCGGCCGTTTGGTTCTTGAGTTTCTTATCCACCTAGCTGCCGTGTTTGTCATCTTCGCCGTTTTTCTGCCGCTTGCCAAGTGGTACGTTAACCATAAACCAATTTTGGGTGTCGATTTTTATAATATGGCGGCAAACAGTGCCTATTACGCACGACACCCAGAGCCTAGATTTTTAGGTTTTAGGCCGATCAACTGGTCCGGATATCCTTATGCATTTGATTATCCCTCGTTGCATTTTTATCTAATAAAGCCCTTAGTTTCCCAGCTTGGAGCCCAGAAAGCCACCTTAATCTATACCATGGGCGCCATGTATATTTTTGCTTTAGCCTCTTACTTTTTGTTTTGGGCAGTTTCCAAAAATAAAGCTTTATCTTTGGCACTTGCGGTTTTCAGCCTTTATTCAATAGGAATTTGGGGACCGGCTGTATGGGGTGGTAATTTGCCTTATGTTGCCACTATGTTTTTCTTGCCCTTGTCAATGGGGTTTTTAGTGCTTTATCTGCGAAGCAAGACCAGAAAGAGTTTAGTGATATCGGCCTTTTTGGCGGGTATTTCGGTTTTAGGGCATCCTCAGGTAATGGTTTCATATCTTGTGATTTTTGCATTGTCGTTCGTGTTTTTCGGTTATCATTCCCAAATTAAAGCAACTATAAAAAGGAGATTTGCCGATGCAGGTATATTTTTGACTGTTATGATTTTAGTTTCTTATCTTCAGTTGCAGAGTTTTACTGGTCAAAATATTCTTTATTTGCCTCTGAGAATTTTAGATCGTTTGGGTTTGATAGTTAAGGTTATAGCCAGTCGATTTGACGGCACATCTGCCCCGGATTACAGCTATGCTGTTCCGTCTAACATACCTGCCGATGCTGCCGCCAAAATTGCCGAGTATAACAGGGCACAATTTTGGCGATTTAAGACGGATGTAAACGGCGGATTTTTTGTATTTGGGGCAATTGCTGCAGTCCTGTTAATTGCTGCATTTATTTTGGCAAAGAAAAGAAAAAGATTATTAGGCATAGTGCCGTTGGCAATTTTTTTAGGATTTTTATTCCTTTACAATTTTGGGCTTTCCAGAGGCTTCTCCTATCTTCAGGGAGGCTGGTACCGCTCTTTTTGGGTAATGCCGATTGCTTTTGGCGCACTAATAGCTTTAAGCTGGCAGGTTTTTTGGCGCTCTTTCTTCGAACGGGCTAAAAAATTGGATAATTTTATTATCAAAATGATTCTAGCAGTTGCATTTTCCGTGGCGATGGTTATTTTTACTTATAATCTATGGTCAAAGGAAACCGCCGAAATGTTTATTGATAAACTGGACACCATCCAATATAGAGAAAAATCGGGGATTTTTCCGGAAGTTCTAAATAAGCCCCTTGGTAAAGCTGAATTTGAATCTTTGAAGAATAAATTAGTGCCATCCTGGTTACCGGCAGATTCTTCTCAATACAGGCTTTTTACTGCAGACCAAAAGGTTAATATTTGGTGGCCGACATTTTACGAGATGCCGCTGGTTCGAGGTTATATCGATGTGCCGATAGGCTCTGGGGTGGCTGGCGGATTTTATTGGACGGATATAGTTCTAGCTCAAAACCAAGGAAGAGATCCTTTGGTTGAAGATTATAAAACTCCAGTGGAGATTGCCAAAAACAATGCCCTTTTTTTGATTGACTGGTATTCAGTCGGATACTTTGAAGGCGGCCATAGCGGCAGCGATTCCTTTAATCCACCTGCCAGCTATCTACTTTCTGATAAAAATATTTTTGAGAGGGAAGAAGAAGTTACTCTTCCTGGCTATTCCTCCGTTTTCGAGCCAGAAAAATATGGAGAGAAAATTGGCTGGCGTGATGACATGTCCCATTCTCTTAAGTATTATAAATTCAAGGACGGTTTGGCCTCACCAATTGCCTCAGCCAACAGTGCTAGTGTTATCGGTTTCGTGGGTACTTATCAGAGTTATGATACTTTTATAAGAGTTCTTGGAATGACAAACACCAATTCAAAACAACTGGTTCCTTTGTGGTTTGGTCCTTCACTTGATAAACTTCCACATTTGGAAAATCTTGATATCGAGGGATTAGTTCTATACGGCTACAGTGACGGTGACAGTAAAAAAGGCTGGGGTAAAATTGAAAAATACCTCAAGAAGGGCGGCAAAGTTTTTATCGAGACGGGCAGTGAGGTGTATCAGACAAGTCAAAAGAAACTTCCAGATTTCTTTCCGGTGGATGGCAGTATGCGAGGAGAAATCGGCAGAACCTGGGAGTTGGCTGATTTTGGTCCTCCGATACTGGATGACAAACCTTGGCAATATTCACTGCCGACAGGTTTAAAAAGCGGTTCGGAGATCATTCTGAAAACACAAGACACGCCGCTTATGGTTAGAGGCACTTACGGCAGCGGTGAAGTGATCTGGAGTGGCACTAACCTTTTTTATCACACTAATGTCTACAAAAACCTCAAAGAAGGTGAATTTATAAAATCTTTGATGGTAAAGTGGTTGTCAACTGAACAGCAGCAACCTGTTTCTCAAGGCGAGTTTATCAATAATCGAAAAGTTGTGATTTCGACAAAAGATGCAAAGGCAGTTCTTTTGAGGCAGGAATTTCACGATGTATGGCAAGCGAAAGTCAACGGAGAATTAACTAAAATATATCCAACCGGACCAACATACCCGGGCTTTATGTATGTTTTTATACCTGCTAAATTCGCCGGCCAGAGCATCCAGGTGGAATTTGTTTACAAAGGGGACTATTGGACTCTGTTTTACACAATAATGCAGATTTTAACCGCTCTTTTAGTGATAGATTATTTATTCGGAGCTAAGCTTATAAATCTCATGCTGATTCCCTTCAGAAGAAAAATGGGGGGAAGCGTTAAAAATTGGTGGGAGAAGGAAGATGAGTGACCAAGTAAGCATCGATAAAAATAAGCAGAAAAACATAAAGGCTGAGACTTCGATTCTTAAAAAAATATCGGACAAGGCTGTCGCCGTTTTTTTACTGGCTGTTTCCTTGAGCTTCCATCTGGCGGCGATTGGCTTATTGGCTAAATTTTTAGAGCCTATTGCTTCTTGGTATTTGACCAAAAGTCCAATTAGAGGAATCGATACCTATCTTTCGGCAGTATACGTTAATTACATCATCAAGTGGCAGGAGTGGCTGAGACCGGAGGCCTGGAAATATATCTGGTTTGGAGGATATCCTTTTTCTCTCGATTATCCATCCTACTATTTTTTGGCAATGGTGCCTTTTGTAAAAAGTTTAGGATTAATTCCCGGAGTGATGCATTTTGCCGTTCTGGGATTAGTAGTTTTTGCTGTCTTTTCATACTTTTTCTACCATGAACTTTGCAAAAATAGAAGCTTGGCCTTGGTCTTGGCTGTGGCGACAATCTTGTCCGCCAATTTATACAGGTCTTTAGTCTGGGCCGGAGGCATTCCTTTCTGGACGAGTCAAGCTTTTTATCCGCTGGTCGGATTTTTAATTGTTAAGGCTATAAACAACCGCAGCTGGCGATGGTTGTTTCTGGCGGCGGTTGCAACAGGTCTTGGAATAATGGGTCATCCGCAGGGTTTTCTTAATGTGATTCTGCCTTTTTGTCTGTTGGTTTTGATTTTTTATAGCGGTCAGGCAGCTTTGGAGTTTAAAAGCCGACTCGCTTACCTTTTTGGTTTTTTGGGGCTGTCTTTTTTGGTAGGCTTGCCGGGAATCCTGCTCAATTTTTTACCGGCAATCTTTAGAGGTTTTATTCAAATTTTTGCCACATTTGGCAGCAGGTTCGGAAAGGCGCAGGGAATTAGTGCAGTACCTAGTTCGGACGATACCACAGGGCTTGCCATTATTAAATTTTCCCGAGACCAATTCAATTATGTGTTTTCCGATACCCAGCTGGTTATTTGGTATATTTTGGCAATCGGGGCAATTGTCTGGCTGGTGTTTTTGGTTGTTGAGCAAAATAGGAGAAGGAGTTTTTTTAATGTTTTTCCGTTCGTTTTGTTTTTGTTGTATCAAATAGCAGTAGTCTTTCTATTTTCCAGAGGTGTCGATTTTTTAATCGGAGGTTGGTATAAAGCCTTTTGGCCAATTCCGGTAGCGGCTGCCGCCTGTGCGACAGTTTTATTCGGAGGGGCTCTCGGCACTTTTGAGAGATTCAACCAGATTAAGTTATTCAAGTTTGCCAAGTGGCCAGTTCTGATTGCTTTGAACGCGGCAATTTTGATATATGGTTATGTTTCATTTCCACCGGTAGCCGTCAAAAATCTGATTGGGCGCATTAATGACCTTTCCAGCCCGTCTAGTCCGTATCCTGATGTTCTAAACGTGGCGGTAAGTGACAGAGAAAGGGAAGATTTGGCCGGAAAGCTGCTCCCAGATTTTATTGATGGCAACGATAAGAACAAGCGGCTTTATGCGGTTGATGCGACCGTGAATCTTGGCTGGCCGACTATGTTTGAGATGCCGCTTGCCCGCGGCTATGTTGATCCGCCCATTGGCACCTTGGAACGTTGGGGGCTCTTTTGGTTAGATTCAGTGATGGGTCCTAGCGGAAAGGGCCAGGAGTCTTCATTGGTACTGGATTGGAATACGCCAGAAAAAGTAGTTAGTGAGAATATTAAGTTTCTCTTGGACTGGAATGCCGTTTATTATTTTTTGGGTAATTACGCTTCGGATAATCCCAATATTTTGGCCAAAAATGCAATTGCTGATCACCTTATTGATACCAATGCCCAGATTAAAGTCAAGGGCTCTCTTAAAAGATACGATACTCCGGATGATCCCGGCGGGGAGAAATTTTACTGGGACAGGTATAAGATCATGAATTATTACAAAGTTCGCGAAGAACTGGTTAGCCCGATACTTTCAGCAAACAATGCAACCCCCATTCTTTTGATTGGTGATTCTTCCGCATATGATACGACTTATCGATATTTGGGAATGCGAAATTTGAACAGTCAAAAAATTATTGTGGCGACGCGTTCGAAATATATTGATGACTACAGCGCAAATGAGCTTGCGAAATTCGATCTGGTGGTACTTTATCGTTACGATTATCATCGGGGTTCGCGTGCATGGAAGTTGATTGGTGAGTACCTGAAGGGTGGCGGAAAAGTTTATATCGATACCGGTCCGGATGTTAAGGAGTCGGCCAGCGGAAACTTACCCGAATATTTTCCTTTCGCAAAAACCGTACGGGATGATATCGGATCGGGCTGGAATGCCCAGGTGGGCGACGAGACTGTAGCAAAGGGGGTTGATTTTGCCAAGTTTTCGCCACTTTTGTTTGACGGCGGTGTTTGGAATGTATCCCACCCGGAAAATGATGCTGATATATATACAGGCACAAGGGTTATCTTAAAAAATAACGGTAAGGTGGTAGCAGCAGCGGTTGATGTTCAGTCCGGCAAACTTATCTGGACTGGTTTTAATCTGCCTTATCATGTTATCCGTGACTACAATGAAGAAGAGGCAAATTTTCTGACAAATATCCTATCATCACTTACCGATCTTTCAGAAAAGAAGGTAGATGATGCCTCCTATAAATGGTTCTCACCGGAAAAAAGGGAAGTGCAGACAAACGGAGCAAGAGCTGTTCTTTTCAAGGAGGAAGCCTTTCCCAATTGGCTGGCTAAGTCTGAAAATGGACAAAAACTACAGGTTTATAAAGCTGGTCCAACCTCCCCGGGCTATATTTACGTGCCTTTTTCTGGGGACTTAAAACCGCAGCAAGTTACTTTCTATTTTAAAAACGAACTTAAGTGGTGGATTTACCATTTGGTTTCTGCTGCGACCTTGGTTTTTCTTCTAGATAAGATTTTAACTAATGGTTTCTTTCTGGTAAAACCCTCAAGTAAAATTCTTTTACTAATTCTTAAGCCGACAGCCAGGTGGTGGCAGAGGGAAGAAGAGGCGTAACAGTTGACAAATGACACGTAACATTTGACAACTGACATATGTTAAAGTCGAATGTTTAAGAATTTATACGATAGAAAATATTTTGAGGAAATTCATAAGATTGATAATCCTGAGAGGAAGCAGATTTTAAAAAAGGATCTTGAATTTTTAGTTTCCAAAAAGATTAACATTCGAAAAATTCTAGACGTGGGGTGTGGTCTTGGTGAATTTTTAGGTTACTGTGATGAAAGTGGAATGAAAACTTACGGTTTGGATATTTCTGAATTTGCTATTTCCATTGCTCAAAAAAATACAAAAGCTCATTTAAAAAAGTGGGATATTGGCAAGAAAAGGTGGCTATTTGAGAATAATTTTTTTGATGCTGTTTGTGCCTTTGATGTTTTGGAGCATGTTCTTCGGGCGGATTTTGTTATCAAAGAAGCGTACAGAGTTCTGAAAAAGGGAGGCATATTTTTGGTTACAACACCAAATGGCGGTCTTGAAAAGTCGTCAATTTTAAAAAATTTGCTTCCCTATGACCCTACTCATATCAATTTAAAAAATCTAAAGTATTGGAAAAATTCTTTTACAAAGGCTGGATTTAATAATATTGAAGTGAAAGGATGCGTGTTTTTCGGTTTTCCTCCGATGCCGACTTTACGCAATAAAATGAGAAGCCTAGGTTTAGGTGTGTATGTTGGGCCGATATTTTCGAATCTACTTTCTATTTGTGGTACGCTCTACATAGCAGCTTGGAGGCGCAAGTAGTATCAAAAAAGCCCTCCGTGATTTTTCAGCCGAAAAAGCTGGAAAAAACTGCATATTCTGCCACGATTGACAATTTACAGTTAAAAAACTAAATTAACCTCTATGGGTAAGGTTCTTATTACTGGTGGTGCTGGATTTATCGGCGTCAATCTTGCCGCAAAACTTCTTGACAGGGGATCTTCAGTTATCGTTTTAGATAATCTTTCAAGGGAAGGTAGCAGAGTAAACCTTGGGTGGCTTTTAAAGCATAAAAATTCCAAAAAATTAAAGATAATGCGCGGAGATATCCGAAATCAGGCGCATGTTAAACAAGCGGTTCCCGGCTGTGAGATAGTTTTCCATTTAGCCGCTCAAGTTGCAGTAACTACCTCTGTTACAAATCCCAAAGAAGATTTTGAAATTAATGCTCTTGGCACATTTAATGTTCTCGAAGAAGTACATAAAAGTTCAAAACGGCCGATTTTTATTTATTCTTCTACTAATAAGGTGTATGGGGAAATGACGGATATTGGCACGAGAGAAGGAAAAACCAGATATATGATTCCAAAAATGCCCTTTGGTGTAAACGAAAGGAATCCCCTGGACTTTCATTCGCCTTATGGCTGTTCCAAGGGCGCTGCAGACCAGTATGTTCATGATTACTTTAGGATCTACAATTTGCCGACAGTTGTTTTCCGGCAGTCCTGCATTTACGGACCAAGACAGATGGGGGTGGAGGACCAAGGCTGGGTGGCATATTTTGCAATTTGTAATATCTTGGGAAAACCTATTACGCTTTACGGCGACGGTAAGCAGGTGAGAGATGTTTTGTATGTAGATGATTTAATCGATGCTTATTTTTTGGCTGTAAAAAATATAAAAAAGTGTGCAGGAAGAGTTTATAACATCGGCGGAGGAGTTAAAAATGCGGTTTCTCTTCTTGAATATATTGAACTTTTAGAAAAAATTGTTGGAAGGAATTTGAAAATTCACAGAGGAAACTGGAGACCGGGCGACCAAAAAGTATATATTTCCGATATTCGACTTTTGGAAAAAGAGATAGGATGGAAACCGAAAGTTAATTTAGAAAGCGGAGTAGAAAAACTAGTTACATGGATTCAAGAGAATCGTAAAATTTTCGACTAATTTTACCCCAATCGAATCTGGCTGCCTCAGTTCTTGCTTCCTGTGAAAGTTTTTTATACTTCGACTCATTTGTTAATAGCTCTTTTGTTATTTGGGCTATCTTTTCTGTATTGCGAAGAGGGGCGGTAATAAATCCACGTTTATAGGCGTTGCCAAAAATCGGTAGATTATAAGCAACGGTTGGTAGTCCTGCTGCCATTGCTTCGACAATAACCAGCCCAAAACCGGCTTCATGATCCAGAAACAAAAGGAGCTTTGAAGAGTTGCAGTATGCTGCAATTTGCAGCGGGTTATGGATATAGCCAGTTAGGAAAACATTTTTTGAGAGTTTGTAATTTTTAATTTTTGAATTGATATTTTCCGTTACATCTTGTGGGCCGTAACCAATCATAAATAACTTGGCTTTTGGAATTATTTTTGTTACTTCTTTCCAGATTTCTAAGGCGTCGAAAACACCTTTGTGGGGCAAAAGTCTACCTATAAAAAGGGCATCGGAAGCCATAGATTTTTTCTCCGGAACATTTGAAATTAGTTGAGTCTCAACTCCTCCAGGATGAATTTGAAGTTTTGAAATGCTGATGTCTTTTTCCTTGAATTTTTCAGTTAGGCTTGTGCTATTTATCATAACTACGTCCGCCTTTTTTAAAAGTCTTAAACTTAACTGCTGTATTAAGTACGAACCAAGATTCACCCAAAGCGTGCCTTCTCTTTTGGTAGGTGATTCTATGAAATGGAAAAATCTGGCTGCCCATTTTATTTTGGGATTTTTATTTTTAATTAAATAGGCAGGAAGAGTATCCGGTAAGATGTCTGTTGAAGTGTGAATGAGATCATATTTAGGAAGTTTTGGCAAAAGAAGATAGGTGCAAAGGCTTCTTAATAAATACGCCATAAAAAGGAGGATTGGATTCTCTTTATTGTCAAAAGGTGTTTGGGGAACAACTATGTAACGTACGTTTTCAGGTGTACCGATTGCTTTTTGCCAATGGAAAAGTCCCACTTTTGGCAAGACTACTGTAAGGTGGAAATTGTCTGGAGCATGGCTAGCCAGTTTTATTAAAAATTGGTCCCCGCCGCCGGTTGCTCTTTTGGTGACAAAGGCACAGGCTATGGCAACAATTTTTTTCTGGGAAAGGTATTTTTCGATTCTTTCAATTACTACTTTGGAATGTTTTTCCCAAGTGTAACTTTTAGCAATTTGGGCGGCGTCGTAGCCCATTTTGATAGCCGTTTTCCGGTGGTTTATTAAATACCGAATATTTTCTAAAAACGCCTTTTTGTCTTGGACACTCGGAAAGAAACCATGGATTTTATCCTCGAAAATTTCCGTGAGCCCGGAACCTTTAGGGATGATTACGGGCACTCCGAGTGCTGCCATTTCCAGACCGGCCATACCAAAGGCCTCTAAGTTTGGATGTACCCAGACAATACTGCGGGCGGCAATTTTTTCTAAATCCCTCTGTGTTACAGGGGAAAATAATTCGATTCTATCCTCCAAACGATTATTTTTTATGGCAAGTTTAAATTCTTTTTCTTCTTGCGGGTTATTCCAGTAGCCGGCTAGTAAAAATTTAGCTCTTGGTAGTTTTTTGGCAAGCCATATAAATAGATTGGGATTTTTGCCCATCTCCCAGCGGGTATAGCCAAGAATACGAGCTGCTGTTTTTGATGGAATTTTATCGGGTGAGATTCCGCCCGGGTGGATAATTATTGGTTCTACGCCATAATTTTCTTTGATGAAATCTTTATGAAGGTTAGAAGTGGTTGCAACAATTGCGGCTGTTGTCAAAAATGAGCGTTCGTAATAACGAACAAGGGGAACAATAAGTGGAAAGAAAAATCTAACCAAGGATTTTCCATAGACCTTTTTTAAGATAAATATCATGGGGTCCCAAATAAATGCCATGTAAGGAATTTGGAGATTGCGACTAATTGCAGCTGCGGTGATACACGTTGTGGTACCGTGGCTTATAATGAAGTCATATTTTTTTAAAACTTTATACCTGTGGGCAAAAAAGGGATTTAATAGATGTAGGTGTGTAAGAAACGCGAAATAAGGAATTCTTATTGCGCGCCTAAGTAATTTAGGATTGTGATCGGAGAGATAGGTGACCTTTAAACCTTCGGAAATATCTTCGTATTGGTACTTATAGGTGAGTTGGACAAGCACAAAAAGGGCAACGGTGTAGCCTAGTTTTTGCAGATTTTTGGCTTCTTGGATGGCGGCTTTTTGGACTCCGCCGGAGACAAGTTGATCTATGAGAATGGCAATTTTTAGCCTTTTATGCATTTTTAGGCCTAAAAATTAGGATCCGGATGTTATTAAGATTCACTTTTTGGGGTTCTCCGTATGCATTGTATAGGTCTGTAAGTATTCTTTGTACCTGCCTGTGATCATAGCGATCAATGGCCAAGACGAATACATAGGTACGATAGGTACGAGAAGTAGGAGAGGTAAGGAAGGTATTGAGATGCAAAGAGTTAATTAGTGGCTCCGGGAGGTCTGATTTTAATACTTGCTGGCTGAGACTGGGGGCATAGTAGGTTGCCGGAAGATATGTATAGAGACCGGCATGGATTATTTGAGTGCTGGGTGCGTCCAGCGCTATCAGTGTAGTGCCCATTTTCTTCAAAGGTTCATATTCAAAAAAAGGTTTTTGGCTGGTTGCTATGAGCGAGAGGATGGAAAGTACTATCAATAGATAAAGATATGTTTTTGAAGTTTGTTGGAGTGCATATGCGGTGACGGTAATAAAAATGGTAGCCAGGAATATAAACGACCTAACAGAAAAAAGCGGCTGATAGAAAGAAATGGTAAATATAGCAAAAAGAGGCAGAAAAAATAAAGCAAGAAGCCAGGTATTATTTTTGTTTTTTAGCTGCGTGAGGCTTTTTGCGAAGAAAAAGTTGGAAATTATCGCGGAGGAAATTAGGAATACTCTTATAAATATAGGTGTTGGGCCTTCAAAGATTCTTTTTAAAGTGATTATGCCGGCTCCACCTAGTGCCATAAAAAATTGAGTAAAGATTAGGCCTGTACCGCTTGATGCGCATAAACACTGCGGTTTGGGATTACCTAAGGTGTAGAGAAGCCATGGAGTGACGAGAATCAAAATTAAAAGATAGGAAAACAAGAGAGTTCTTAGTTTAATTGTGAAATGGTTTGTAAGATAGCTTGCGATTGGCAGCGAAATCAAAAGAAGGGCCGCGAAATAATGAGTATAGGCGGCAAGGGCTCCTGTTAAAGCAAATAGGACAATATTCTTTAAGCTACCTTTTTTAATTAAATTAAGATAGGCCAAAATAACAAGAACTGTTAATAGAACAAAAAGCGCATAGCCGCGGTTTTCGGCAGAGAAATAAACCAGTGGCGGGGAAACTGAGGCAAGGATCAGTGCAAGAAGCGCAGTTTTTTTGTCAAAAAGATTTTTGGCCAGGTGCCAGACGAGGATTAATGTTAGAGTACCGAATAAAACTGAAGGCAATCTTAGAAATAAAACTCCTTGTCCGAACTTTTGCCAGTAGTGCATAAAAAGCGCATAAAGAGGCGGCCAGGTATCGAATGAAAGGGCGCGGATGATTGTTTGAAGGTTATTCTGGGCAATTTGATAGTTGAGAGCCTCATCCAGCCAAAAATCGTGGGAGAATATTGAGTAAAGGAATCTAACAGCAAAACCAAAAAGAATAATTGCCGGAATTTTCCATCTTCTAATCATTCTTTTCTACCAGATAATTTTCGATAGCTAAATATTTCAACCCACTATTCTTAAGGGTAGAGAGTGCATCGTCGGGTGAACAGACGATTGGCTCTCCGTGGAGATTAAATGAGGTATTCAGAATTACGCCTCTGCCGGTCAGTTTTTTGAAATTTTTAAGCAGTTGATAATAAGTGGGGTTACCTTCTTTGGTAAGAATCTGCGGCCTAGAAGTGTAGTCAAAAGGATGAATAGCGGCGGTGATATCCTTTCGGAGTTTGGGTTCGGTATCAAAGGCCAAAGTCATGAAGGGAGCTTGGAGTTTTTTGGGATTAACCAAATATCTGGAGGCATCCTCCTTCAAAATTGTCGGTGCAAACGGCATCCAGAAATCTCGGGATTTGATTTGACGATTGATTTTGTTGACAAGACCGGGGACAGTCGGGTCAGCAAGAATTGAACGATTACCCAAGGCCCGTGCCCCAAATTCCATGCGTCCTGTATGTCTGGCGATAATTTGGCCGCTGGCTAATAATTGTGCAATTTTTCCTTCGGGATTTTTAAGATATTTTACACTATAGTTCTTGCCTAATCTGTTTTTACTTATACTTTTTTTGACAGTTTGATTAGAATAAGAAGGTCCCAGATACAGATTCTTGAGTGGTTTAAGTCTGGTCTTGGGATCGATATGCCTAGATCCCCAATAAGCAGCTCCTATGGAATTTGACTCATCGCCAGCAGAGGGCATGGCAAAAAAGTTTTTAACTCCATGAAGTGCGGCAATTTTTTGATTAGCTTTGACATTTTGGGCCACACCACCTCCAAAAACAACATTGCCTAAGCCTGTTTTTTCTATAGCCGCTTGGACCCATCTTACTAAGAGTTCTTCCGTCAATCGCTGAGTAGCTGATGCTAAGTGATCGAAACGATAACGAGGTAGATGTTCTCGCAGATATCTATTGAGGTTATCGGAAGCAACGACAGTTTTCCAAGATAAAGTTTTTTTGTCAAAAGAGATCACCGTCTTTAAGAAGTCATAGACACTTGCATCCTCTAAATTTTGAGGGTAAGGGGCAAGCCCCATGACTTTATATTCGTGTTCCAGTGGCTTCATTCCCAAAATATCCGTTATACATCCATAAAAGCATCCCAGAGAGTTATCTTGGGTGGATGAGGCGATTCGTTTGATGCTGCCCTTGATGTAAACAGAGATGGTTGCTGAAAGGCCATCCCCTCCACCGTCGCAGGTAATTACTAAAATTCTGTCATAAAGTTGAGTAAACCCGGATGCATATAAGGCAGAGTATGCATGCGCAGTATGATGATCTAGATAAGTAAATTTCCGGTTATCAAAATCATATTTTGTTGATAGTATTTTGGCAGTTTTGGGAAAGAAGATTTTTTGAGAAATTTTATAATAGGGTTCGATGGTGGCTTTATCCAATCCTCTTAATTTTGGAAATTGATATTCTGTTGCAAGAATTAACTTCCTTAAGCTTAAGTGGATATTTTTACC
Organism: Candidatus Curtissbacteria bacterium RIFCSPHIGHO2_12_FULL_41_17; assembly: GCA_001774945.1. Lineage (GTDB taxonomy): Bacteria > Patescibacteriota > Microgenomatia > Curtissbacterales > GWA2-41-24 > 2-12-FULL-41-17. The sequence goes on along the minus strand of MFBL01000054.1, from coordinate 9,706 downwards.
GGCTTTAAGTAGCGGCAATAAGCGCGGAGCTTCCAAACCCGATGAAGCCAGACTTGTTAAAAATGTAGGCACTCCGCCCGAAAAAACAATCAGATCGACGTCTTGAGCCTGAATTTTTGCAAAATTTAGACAAAACTCGATTGCTTTATAAGGTGTACCGAAGTGATTTTTGATACGGGAGAATCGTTCTTCTTGGGCTGCTGCTATAATTTCGCCATCGACAGCCAGCGCACAGCTAGCATTATGGGCTTCATTGATACCAAAAACGACCATATTTCGATCATTATATCAGCGTGTTGGCATCGGGCAAAGCAGGAATGGTTAAACTTTAGTTATTTGATTTTTCTGATTCGATCACTAATAATTAATGTCGATTTAAAAATGAAGGGGCAACTATTCGTTTTACTTCGAAGACTAAATGTGCTCTTTCATAAAAGCGGCTTGAGAGTCCCCAAGATATTTTTCCCTTTATACTGGTTTGTTTTCGAAAAGGTAAAGGAAACAAAACCCATGCTAGTTCGTGTAGGTGGAGTGAAGTTACTAGGTTATCCATGGGATACGCTATTTTCGGATATGATTGTTCGTGGCATGGAAGAGTTTGAAACAGATTTATTCAGGAAATACTTGAAACATGGAATGACTGTTGTGGATATTGGTGCCAACATTGGTCTTTATACTTTAATTTCTGCAAAAAAGGTGGGGACAACCGGGAAAGTTTACTCATTTGAGCCGGAAAGGATAAATTACGGTTTGCTCTTAGAGAACATTAAACTAAATAAGCTAAGGAATGTCTTTCCTTATCAGATGGCTGTGGCAGATAAGACTGAGAAAAGGTTTCTTGCAATTTCAAAGTTTAATCTTGGGGGGCATTCGCTTTCGCAAGGAAATGTGCAATACATAAAGGGCAGGCAAAAAACCTCTGTCGTCTCATTGGACTATTTCTTTAATAAGGTAGAGAAGATTCAAATGCTCAATGTAATCAAAATGGATACCCAGGGGGCTGAAGGGTTGATAATGGAAGGTGCGAAAAGAGTTCTCAGGAGGTTTCACCCCAAAATATTTATGGAATTTTGGCCGGGAGGTTTAAGAAATATGGGCACAGATCCGGTACTTCTTTTAAAGACGCTGAAAAGTTTTGGTTACAAAATTAAGCATATAGACGAGCAAAATAAAACTTTAAACGATGTTACTATTAAGGAGGTTATTAGTTTAAGTTCAAGACAAAATTGGACTTACTTAAACCTTTTTTTAGAGTAGTTTGGCTTTGGCTATTGTAATTGAAAAATTTTTATATTTTTTGAGCAAGCAGATAGTAATTCATACCGAATTTTTTAAACAGGCCCACTTTGCCAAGTGTGATTTCAAAAAAATTATCAAATCTTTTCGGATACATTTTGACCATCGGTGGCGACCAAGCTGTACCATAATCAGAACCACGCGTTTCTAAAATGTTATAGTTTTTTGCGAGGAGTTTTAAAAGGAGAGTCGGTGTCATAAACCGTTCATATCCACCTACGTGGGATCTTCCTGGGTCCCAGCGACCTTCACCAAGGAAAAATTCCAGGAATTTTTTGGATAATCCCCTTAAGTTCCAATAATTAGGTGTAGATATCAAAATGTAACCATTTTTTTTGATGATACGATCCAACTCTAAAAATGTTTTTTTTAAATTTGGAACATGTTCCAAAACCTCAGTTGCCATAATAAAATCAAACTGGCCCTCTTTAAAAGGGAGTATTTGCTCTTTGATTCTAATAAAATTAATATTTTTGTGTTGAGTTGCTTCCCGTGCCAGCTGCAGCGCTCTTGAGGATATATCGCAAGCAGTTATTTGGTTAAAATTTCTACAAAGGACTTTGAGATTATTACCTTTTCCACAACCGAAATCCAGAACGTACATTTTTTTTAAATTGAGGTTACTACTTAGCTGTTTTAACCACTCTTCGATGATGAGCCTTTGATAATTCGGAGAATCTAGAGCAGAGACAGGTGCTAATTTTTGATAAAAGTGGAGAATTTCTTTTGAGGTTGGCTTCTTTGATTTAAAAGTCATTCTAGCGAATTGCTATGTTAAAATTTAGGGCGAGGTCGATATTTCGACTGTATTAAGGTAGCAAATCTTTAGGCAATATACAAATGATTAAGAAATATTTTAAGAAGATTCATTTGGATTCTGTTTACGCATACCAAGAAGACTTTGCAAATAGTCTTCCAAGAGGTTTTTCTGGAAGATGGTTAGATTTGGGTTGCCATGATGGCAAATTTTTGTCGTTTCTGGCCAGACAAGTTCATTACATGGGTAAGATATCTGGCGTTGATTTGTCTAGCAAGTTACTAAAACGAGCCAAAATGAGGGGTATTGAGGTATATGAATCTGATCTTAACCAAAGATTGCCATTTGCCGCCGGTTCATTTGATTTGGTTACTGCTAGTCATGTGATTGAACATATTGAAAAACTGGATATTTTTATGACCGAGATCAGAAGGATTTTGAACAAGGAAGGGATACTTGTTGTTGGAACCGAAAATTTGTCGGCTTGGCACAACGTAATGGCACTTGTTTGCGGCTTTTATCCTTTCTCGTGCGACGTTACAGGCCAAAAAAAATTCGGCAATTTTCTCTCTTTGTCGGAGGGGATAAAGGATTTTCTGGATTATCACAGGACAGTTTTTAATTTAAAGACTCTTGTAGAGTTTCTAGAGTATTATAAATTTGAAATCATTAAAAAAACCGGGACAGCCTACTATCCGCTGCCCAATTTTTTGGGAAAGTATTTGTCTAGAATTGATTCAACTCACTCGGTTTTTATTTCAGTTTTGGCGAAAAAATTTTAAAGTATTCTAGTGCGATTTTTGACCAGTTGAAATTCTTTTGGGCGTAATTTCTAGATGCATTGCCCATTTTCTTTCTCTTTTCTTTGTTTTTTAAAAATTTGGTGAGGCACTTTTCAAGTTCTTGTTGGGAATTTGCAACATAACCAGTTTTGCCATCTAAAATGAGCTCGCCTGCTGCTTGATAATTCAGCGCTATTTGAGGTTTGCCAAATGTTGCTGCTTCTAGGATCGGTAGACCGAAGAAAAGGTAGCGGTCACAGGTTGCGTAAACATCACAAGAGGCATAGAGCTTGGCAAGTCCACCATCGTCAATGTTAGTTATGATTTGATCGTTACCAGACATTTTTCTTTTAAGGTATTTGAGGTAATTTTTCTTTGGAGAAGAACCGACAAGGACCAACTTCAGGTTCAATCCTTTGGCGCGTAAGTCATTTACAGCGTCGATTAGAGTATGAAAGCCTTTGTAGGGTGTAAAGCGGGAGACAGAGAGGATGGTTGTTGGTAGCTGGTTGTTGGTAGCTGGTTGTTGGTAGCTGGTTGTTGGTTTAATGTTGCTTCCGAGATAAATTACTGTTGAGTTGACTGCGTAAAGTTTTTTAAGTTCTTTTTGGGCGGCTTTGGAGATGGCGATGACTTGGTTTGAAAGAAGCAGAATCAGTTTTTGGTCACACCAGAGTAGAAGATTGATCATAGAGTTTATCAATTTGTGCATAAAATTTATCTTCTCATTCGGCAAAAACCTTTCCAAATAGGCATCGAATTGGGTTCCGTAGTAGGTTCTTATGACAGGCAAAAAAGTTAATTTGCTGATAAGTAATGCTCTCAGGGTAGAGTGGAAAGATATGAGGTCGAATTTGCCTTTTTGCAAATTTAAATAGAGATCGAAGATGTTTTTGTAGAGAATCAGGGGGATTTTTTGTTTTTTGAGCTTTGCCACCAGATCTTTTTGGGCATTTTCTTTCTTGGCTAAAACAGTAACACGGCAGTGTTTAGCCAGATGCTCTGCTAGCTCAAAAGGAACTTTGGCACCTGATTTAGTCGTTGCGGATTTAGTAATAATGGCGATATTCATTCTGGTTTCTGTGCCAAAAAGTATTCGTTTCACTTATGCTTTTTGGCTTTTGTGAGCCAAAAAAATTCGCAAAAACTCATGTTTTCTTTGCGAGAAAATAGAAGTTCATACCAAAGTATTTAACCAGGGGAATTTTGCCCAGCGTTACTTCGAAAAAAGGAGCCCATGATTTCGGATAGACGGGTATTGCAGGTGGTGACCAGGCAGTGCCGTAATCGGCGCCACAGGTTTTGATTATTTTGAAATCTTTAAAGTATTCCATAATTTTTGGGGGGGTAAGAAATCTTTCGAAGCCGCCGGGATGAGATCTGGCGGGTTCCCAAGTACCGGTACCTAATCTTGCTTCCATCAGTTTTTTAGAAAGTCCCCGCAGATTCCAGTAAACTGGGACGGATACTAAAATATAACTGCCTGTCTTAGTAATTCTTTTCAGTTCTTCTACAGTTTTGGTCAGATCTGGTACATGTTCTAAAACCTCGGTGGTAACGATAAGATCAAATGACGCATCTTTAAATGGCAATTTATTTTTCGTTAATAGTTTAAAGCTTACATGTTTAAAGCCAAATTCTTTTGATTCCAAAATTGCCAGCGGGGCAATATCAACAGCGGTAATTCGTCCGAAATATTTAACCATTAAAGGTAAATTCCAGCCATGACCGACACCAAATTCCATGATATGCCATCTTTTAGTTGGGTAGTTGGTAGTTAGTAGTTGGTAGAAATCTTTTAGGATTACTTGCTGGAATGGAGCAGAATTGCGGGCGGTAAAAACCTTACCCTGACCGTAGTACTTTAGGATTTGTTTTTGGGTAAGCTGACGGCGTTTGGCCAGTTGTGGGCCTCTTGTTTTATGCGCAAGAGTTTTTTTAAGCGCCTTGAAAACGGAATCGAAACGATTTTGTCTTTTAGTAAAAAAGACATAGAGGCAAAATAGAAGCTGAAAAAAAAGAGCCAGCGGTTTTGACCAGTACGGAAAGTGTTTAGCAACTATTCTAGCTTTTCCCTCATACCAGACATCATTAAGCCAGCCAGAAGGCATCTTAGATGCGGTGGAAGATTGCCTATGGTACATTAAAGCTTTAGGAAAGTAGACTACTCTGAGGCCTAGTGATTTTACTCTTAGACAAAAATCCAGGTCCTCGAAATAAAATGGAAAACTTTCATCAAATCCCTCCAAAAGCTTGAATATTTTTTTCTTGACCAAGATTCCTGTGCCTGCAATATAATCTACACCTTGCGTTTTCTGGTAGTTGTCCAATCTAATAATCCTTGATGTTAATCTTGAAATATTGGCTGCACCATCGGGGTATTTTTTCCCGTTTTTAAAAGTGACAACCTTACCTCCGCAAACACCGATTTTAGGGTCTGACCGCGCAAAATTTATGAGATTATTAAGAAACCCAGAATCGAAGGTGACGTCATTATTGGTTATAAACAAAAAATCAGCAAGTGAACTTTCTGCGCCAATGTTGACAGCCCTCGCGAAACCCAAATTGTTTTTAAGACGGATTAGCTTAACGTGAGGGAAATTTTTTTTGACTAAGTTAGCCGTATTATCAAGAGAGTGGTTGTCAACTACTATAATTTCAACCTTTTTCTTTGCATAGTTTAATTTCTTAATGGATTCAAGACACGTTCTGGTTAGTTCCCAGTTATTAAACACGGGAAAAATAATCGAGACAGAACTGGTCATTTTTCTAAATTAGGATATAGTCTTTTTCTTAATTTCGGTTCAATGAGCACATAAACACTATTAACTATTGGATATCTTGCTCTGCAAAACTTACAAATTATTTTATTTTTAAAACGGGTAATGTTTAACTTTTTGCATAATGGACACCTTAAAAGGTCAGTTAACTTTGTTTTTTTTCTTTGTTCTGTACCTGATTTTTTATACAAAACAGTAATACCTCCACCTTCAATAGAGATAGTCAATCTTGTTGCCAGGTTGATTGGCCATCTTTTTCCCGTATTTATAAGTTTTTGTTTCGGTCCCCAAAAGGTAGGTTCAATAGTAATACTTGCTCCAATAAAATCTTTTAATGATTTTTCCCACAGTTTAGTAGAAAATTCATTTTCTAAAACTCCAAATTGATTTTCTGCTGCTCCTATTTTTGAAATAAAAGGGAGAACAAGCATTTTTTTTAGAATTTTTTCGATTGAATTCAAATTGTAACCACGTCTCCACAACTTTAAATTTAAATCTTGTTTGATTGGCTCCTCACTGAAGTAGACATACCCAAAATCAGCGGTTACCCGCCTCATTTCTTGGAGAACTTTTTGAGGGGTAGGGAAGTGATGGAGGGTTTCAAAGGCAAATACAAAAGAAAAGGAATTATTCTCAAAAGGTAAATTTTCCGCATCGGCACAGATTAGATTCGGCACTTTTTTAAGTCCCAAGTTTTTTGCAAAAAATGGAGCTGATTTTAAACTTTCTAGTGAGAGATCAAGAGCAAATCCTGTGGAATTGAATTTAGATGCTAAAAGGGCAGATCTTTGGCATTTTTCAGCTCCTACTTCTAAAAAAGGAGACAGTGAAATTTTTGAGCGCGAAAGATCTTGAAATATCTTGTGAGAAGAAGCAACTCTTTCTTTAAGGATATTTCTTATTTGTTTAGCTGAGGATTCATGGAAAAATAGGCGGTCTTTACCTAAATGTTGATTTACTAATTTCTGGCGGAATAAAACTTCACCAATTTTTGCCTCTTGTGTTTGTCTCATAACTTGAGTCTTTGAGTTATTTTTTCCGTTCTAACCCTAGAGCTAAGAGTCAGAGGTAATTTTAAAATATTCCAGGCGAATCCTTGATACATTGCCGCAATAGTCTTTAAACGTATGTTTAAAAGGTACCAGACGCCAACGATTATATATTGAATAAATAAAAATGATAATATTTGCAGTGAAGTGCAATTTTTGAATATATAACGTGTCTTGCCGCGATAATGGGCGAATAAATCTGTATAATTTTGGATTTTTTGACCACTTCTTCTAAAGTTATGAGTAAAAACGGCATCTGGGGTGTATAAAATTTTATATCCTGCCTTTTTAACTCTAAATGAAATGTCGTAATCCTCACCACAAAAGATGTAATCAGGATCAAAATTGCCCAATTTTAGAAGAAGATTTTTCCTAATGAAAATACAAGCTCCAGCAGCCCAATGGCACTCGCGAATTTTATTTTTATCTTTTAAATCATAAGGATGATAGCCAAGGTAATGATTTATACGAAATCCTGGAATTGCAAATCTACCACTAGTGTCTAACATTTTTCCGGTGGTAATGCCTACGTTTTGCTGGGATTTTGCGCAGTTTATAAGTTCAAAAAAGGCTTTTTTATCAAAGATTACATCGTCATTTGTTGCCAATAGGAACTCGAACCTTGCTAATTTTGCAGCAGCATTAAGAGCAGGAGCGGAGCCTCTATTTTTGCCAAAAGTAATCAATTTAACACTTTTGTAATGACTTTTAATGAAATTTGAAGTTCCATCCGTTGATCCATCGTCAGTGACGATTATTTCAATTTTTCCTGAATACTTTTGTTTTTCGATAGATTTAATTAGGTTTCCAATTACTTTTTTCCCATTCAGGCAAGGAATAATAACTGAGATATTAGGATATTTATCAACCATTTTAAAATTGGGCAGCAAGTGCAGTGAAAGCTTGGGCAGATTTAAGAAATATTAACCCTGCGGCATGTGCCGGATCCTTAGCCATTCCGGTTAACGCTGGACGGGTTATCAGTCGAGAAACGAAATTTGCTTGAGATAAAAATTCTTTTGGGTGTTTTTTTGCGTAAATTTTAATATTCTTTGCGTAATAAAATTTTTTCTTTAGAATTTCTAAAAGGTTCATATTACTTTCATTATTGTAAATTACTGATTTTGACATACCGATTTTAATACCTGCTTTTTGTGACCTTACATGCAAGTCCCAATCTTCACCTGCAATTAAATCTTCATCATAACCGCCTAGTTTTAAAAACTTTTGTTTTTCAAAGAATCTTGCGGCCAAAATGCTAGGTTGGTTCATGTAGAGTTTTTTTTCGAGGTTTAGGCACTTTGCCCAAAAATTGTCCCCCTTTACTTTTTCCGGAATAATAATTGCATCGAATTTATTTTTCGAAGCTGTAACTGTAGCATTCTTGATAACGTTAGGTGTAAGTTCCATATCAGCATCCATAAATAAGAGCCACGTACCTTTGGATTTTCTTGATCCGAAATTCCTCTGAGCTGACCTTTCGGTGCCTGCTTTAAAAATTCTTACCCCGAATCCCTTGGCAATCTCCAAAGTGCTGTCCTTTGAGAAATTATCTACCAATATGATTTCAGTATTTTTGTATGTTTGATTCTTGACGCTTAATAAGCAGCTGGCAATATTCTTTTCTTCATTTAAAGTCGGAATTATTACTGAAACAAGATTACTCACGAGAGTTCTTTTGAATAAATTTTTTAAAATCTAAGTAGCATTCTTGCCAAGAAAATTGTTCAGAGAAGGTGTAGCCGTTTTTTGCTAATTTTGTTCTGTATTTCTCGTCTTTTAGGAGATTAACTGTTGTCAATGCTAGATCCTCCGGGTTATTTTTGACAAGTAAACCATTAATCTTGTCTTTAATTGAATCGGTTAACCCCGATACGTTATAAGCAACAGGTACGCAGCCTAAAGCATTGGCTTCTGTCGCAACCAAACTCCAACCCTCTCTGACTGCGGGAATTAGGATAATTTTGGCTTTTTCAAGAAGGGTTTTCTTTTTTTGATCTTTGACAAAACCTAATAATTTGACGCTTTTTTGGAGTTTAAACTTTATTATATGAGATTTAATTTTATTAATATAAGAACTTTTTCCGGAACCGATAATCGCCAATTTTAAATAGGGGAGTTTTTGCTGAATGATTTTGAAGGCCAAAACAGCATCGAGAGCATTTTTTGCTGGGGTAAGACGGCCTATAAACAGTAAAAGATCTTCTTTTTTGGAAATTTTTTTTGATTTGAAATCCACTCCCGGAAGATAAGTTGTCACATTTTCAAAACCAAGTTTTTTAAGATCAGTAGTTGTTGATGCCCCGAGTGCAATTGTTTTCTGATTTTTGTAAATCTTAAGATAGATTGGTTCTGTGAAATATCCGATTAAATTGAAAGGGAAAATAACTTCAAACCACCAGTATTCCTTCGCAAGCTGATGGATAAGAGTCAGCGCTTTTCTCCTTGCGTAAAAGGGTGTAAAAAAGGGAAGAGTATTAATCTCGTCAATAATTAAATCGAATTCATCTTTTCTTTTAATATAATAAATGAAAGCAAATAGACGACAGCTAATTAGCCCGCCTCTTCTTATAATTGTTATACCACCTACAATCTCCTTTCCTTTGGCAGATTTATATTTTGAAGTAAAAAGAGTAACTTTTATGCCATCTTTGACAAGACGACTGGCTATTTCAGTTGCTACTTTTTCCGCGCCGCCGGAAGTAGGGTTTTTAATATCTCGCCAGGAGAGCCAGAGAATGTGCATATACGAATTGATGCGAATAGGCAAAGCCTTTCTGCGAATAGGCAAAGAGCTTTACTTACTATTCGGGTAAATTCGAATGTTTGAAACTGAGCAAGTTTGGATTTCCCAACATGCGAATTAGTACGAATATTATAGAGTTATTGGAACATTCGTGTAAATTCGTAAAATTCTAAACGAATGCTTTCAGGGGAGAAATAAGAGTATCGTCTACCTCTAAATCGTAGTGATTACTAGAATAGTATTTTAAGAAGTTCTTACGATAGAAAATGGCCAATGTATCCTGGAGTATTTTAAAC
>MFBL01000053.1 GCA_001774945.1 Candidatus Curtissbacteria bacterium RIFCSPHIGHO2_12_FULL_41_17 | reverse complement strand
TCAATCATGAGTACTATCAGGGAAATAAGCAAAAGAATTAAATCTATCAGTAACACTAGGAAAGTAACTCATGCAATGGAGCTAGTGGCTGCTGTCAAAATGAGAAAAAGCCAATTGGCCGCACTTTCGACTCGACCTTACTCGTTAGCTTTAGATCAAATAATTTCAGAAGTCAGATCAAAAACTGAACATAAAACTTCTCTTCTTACGGAAAACACCTCGCCAAATCAAATTGTTATTTTAGTTAGCTCTGATAGGGGTTTGGCTGGGGGTTTAAACATTAATCTATTTCGCGAAGTTTTAAGGCAGGAATTTAAAAACATCCAGTTTATAACTGTCGGTAAAAAGGCACAAAATTTTGTTGCTAAAACGAAAGGTTTAATCATCGCCAGTTTTGTCTCAGAAGAAAAAACGCCTCTGGATCTGGCTCGAACACTAACTAAGATGGCCATCGATGCCTATATTGCTAAACAAACCTCAAAGGTTTCCATACTCTACCCACACTTCCAGTCAACAGCTGAACAAATCCCAAAATGGATTCAGCTTTTGCCAATTGAACTTGATGACCAGCTTCCCCAAAACATCGACCAGAGACCAGCTGACTTAATCTTCGAGCCGTCAGCAGAAGACATCCTCAAAGATATTTTGCCCCATCATGTGCTAACACAAATTTACCAAGTTCTCTTAGAATCAAAGGCATCTGAACATTCTGCCAGAATGGTGGCCATGAAAAATGCCACCGATGCCGCCGGTGATTTAATTGACGATTTAACACTTACATATAACCAGGTAAGGCAAGAGACGATTACCAAGGAACTTTTAGACATTGTCACAGCACAAAAGGCACTGGAGTGATTTAAAATTGACCAAATAATTTAGAAATTTTTAAATTTAAGAATTGATTAGAAATTAGAAATTTACACGTATGCCAAATAAAACGGTTAAAACATCAAAAACAAACAAACTTTCCAAAAACACCGGCAAGGTTGTTCAGATCATCGGTCCTGTCGTCGATGTGGAATTTGAGAGTACAAATTTGCCTGCGATCTATGATGCTTTGGAAGTTATTATTGGTAAAGAAAAATTAATTTTAGAAGTCCAGCAGCATCTTGGAGAAAGCCGAATTCGAAGCGTTTCGCTTGGCCCAACTGATGGATTAAAAAGGGGCACAATCGTTACTAATACCAATGCTCCAATTAGTATCCCTGTAGGAGTTGAAACCTTAGGCAGAATCTTTAATGTTGTCGGTGAGGCAATAGATGGCAAAGGGCCAGTTGTGGCAAAGAAAAAGTATCCAATTCACCGACCATCCCCCCCTCTTACTGATCAAGAAACAAAACAAGAAATCCTGGAAACTGGAATTAAGGTAATCGATTTAATCGCTCCATTTTTAAAAGGAGGCAAGATCGGGGTATTCGGCGGAGCCGGTGTTGGTAAAACGGTCATTATCCAGGAACTGATAAATAACATTGCCAAGGAACACGGAGGTTACTCGGTTTTTGCCGGAGTCGGTGAAAGGACCCGCGAAGGAAATGATCTTTATACGGAAATGAAAGAAGCAGGTGTTCTTGATAAGTTGGCGATGGTTTTTGGCCAGATGAATGAACCCCCCGGTGCCAGATTTCGAGTGGCTTTAACCGGGCTTTCGATTGCCGAATACTTTCGGGATGAAAAAAATCAGGATGTACTGTTGTTTATCGATAATATTTTTAGATTTGCCCAAGCCGGAAGCGAAGTTTCGGCACTTTTAGGCAGAACTCCATCGGCCGTCGGTTACCAGCCGACTTTGGCTTCCGAAATGGGAGAACTTCAGGAAAGAATCACATCAACCAAAAAAGGCTCAATTACCAGCTTGCAGGCAATTTATGTTCCGGCAGACGATTACACCGATCCTGCTCCCGTTGCCACCTTTGCCCATCTTGACTCGACCATTTCTCTTGAGCGTTCTTTAACAGAGCAGGGCATTTATCCGGCAGTCGATCCTCTAACTTCAACATCCCGCGCCCTTGATCCGGCAGTTGTTGGCCAAAAGCACTATGACGTTGCCCGTGGTGTCCAGAAAGTATTGCAAAGGTATAAAGAACTTGCCGACATTATTGCCATTTTAGGTGTTGAGGAACTTTCGGATGAGGACAAAATTGCCGTCGCCCGGGCCCGCAAAATCCAAAGATTTTTGTCACAGCCGATGTTTGTCGCCGAGGCCTTTACCGGCAAAAAGGGTGTCTATGTCCCAATCGCCAAAACCGTCGAAAGCTTCGACGCAATCCTCAAAGGAGATTATGATTCGGTTGACGAAGCAGAATTCTACATGAAGGGAGACATCAGCCAGGTAAAAAAATGATAGCTACTGCAGTCATAATCTCGTTCGCACTTGGCATCTTTCTCAGTTATTTATCGGGGCATCTAATAGCAGTGAAATTATTATCAAGAAAGATATCAACCCTAGTTACTAGTTTAATAATTTACCTTTTAATTGGCCTAATAGTTCTTATTCTGATGAAAATTTCTGACATTACAACCGGCGGTCAATTAGTAACTGGGGTATCCTCCTTCATAATTATCTTACTGTGGCCACCACTCATTGGAGCATTTACAATTTTCCCTTTATTTGGGCTGCATTTTTTCAATTAATATGATCTATCTGCAGATAAACACCCCCGTCCCCAATTTTTTCTTGATTTATTGTCATTCTGATCCGCCTTTGGCGGAGAAGAATCTCTCAAAACGTCACCCTGAATTAATTTCAGGATCTAAAAAGATGCTGAAACCCTTCGGCTTCGTTTACGCTGAGTACAATCGAAGTGCTCAGGGCGAGCAAGTTCAGCATGACAAGTTTGCTTATTCGCATATATTCGCACTAATTAATTCGCATTAATTAGCATGTTACATCTCCAAATCATCACTCCCGAAAAAAAAGTTTACGACGACGAAGTAAATGAAGTTTTACTTCCAACAACCACCGGTCAAATTACCGTTCTTCCTAATCATGTGCCTTTAGTTACTTCTATTGAACCCGGAGAGTTAATTTACAAAAAAAACCTAAGAGAAACAAGAATGGCAGCCGGATACGGCTTTGCCCAAATCGGCCCCAAAGAGGTTAAGGTTTTGGTAGATTTAGCAGCGCCGGAAGAAGAAATTGAAGAAAAGAAAATTGAGGAAGCCAAAAGGGAGGCCGAAGAAGCTCTCAAACAAAAGCACCTTTTGTCAGAAGAAGAGTTTGCAACTACCGCTGCAAACTTGCAAAAAGCCTTAATCCAATTAAAAATCAAACGCCGCCATCGCAGAGTTTAAAGAACTTCTCCACAAGGTCGAAGAATAAACTATAATATTGTTCGAGGGAACTCGAGAACTTCCATATGAAATATCGCTCTATCACCATTTCCGGCCCCATCGCCTCGGGCACAACTACTGCTGCCAAGGGTGTTTCTGAAAAACTGGGACTTGAGTATCATTCTGCCGGCGATTTTTTTAGAAAGTACGCTCTTGAGCATAATCTGCCGCTTTACGAACACGTACCCGATAAACTCGACCTTGCCATGGACAAAAAATTACAGGAAGAAGTAAAAAAAGGCATTGTTCTTGATTCTCATTATGCCGGCTACTTTAATCGCGCCAACAAAAACGTGCTCAAAGTACTCTTACTCTGTGACGAGAAAGAAAGAATAAGAAGGGCACTTGCGAGAACTCACACCCATCAAGAATCCGAGGGGGAAATTAAAAAAAGAGAGAAAGCCCATGATGCTAAATTTAGAAAACTTTATACCGACGAAAATTATCTCGACACGAAGTTTTTTGATTTGGTTATTGATACAACTAATACTGAATCTGAAGAGGTAGTTTCAGAAATTGCCAAGAAATATCTAGGTTAAAACTTCTCGACTCGCTTACGCTCGCTCGAAGAATACTTGTGCTGAGCTTCGTCGAAGTATTGTTCGAGATTGCTTGCCCTGAATCTTATTGAAGGGTCGAGAACTTCCTATCCACCAAACCTTCCCGCCAGCCCAAACTTTGCATTAAGACTTTTAAGAAAGTGCTGTTTGTCAAAATAGCCAAATTTGACATTATGTTTTCCTTTTGTAAATTTAACGATCTCTCCCTCTTTAAGCTTTGTATGTTCTTGACCGTCAATGATTAACGAAACATCGTCACCTTTTACAACTTTTACCAAAACTACATCATCAGGCGAAATAACTACCGAGGGAATCGGCAGACCTATCGGGTTAATCGGTGTTATCAAAAGACAATCTAGGTGCGGATCGACGATTGGCCCGCCGCTTGATAAGGAGTAAGCTGTCGATCCGGTTTGAGTCGAAATTATTACCCCATCGCCTAATACTTTCAAGAATTTTTCTCCATTTACAGCAATTTCCAGCTCGATAATCCGCAAAAACCCCTTTATTGCCGCTTCATTGACAGCCCGATAACTGGTTTCTGGTGACTGGCCTTCGGCTCTGAGGCTCAGGCTCGAAGAGTTTCTGGTGACTGGTTTCTTACTAGCTACCAGCAACTCATTACCAGCTACCACCTTCGCTTCTAGAGTAATTCTTTCCGAAATAAAAACTTTGTTGGCGATAAGTTTATCTAGTGCTTCCTGCCAATCATTTCCCTCAGCTGCAGTCAAAAAACCCAGTCTTCCTACGTTGATGCCAATAAAGGGTATTCCTAGATGAGCATATTGGCAGGCTGTATGTATTAAAGTTCCATCACCGCCAAAAGACAAAATATAATCGGGCTTTGATTCCTCAACCTCCACTACCTTATGTCCCTTCGCTTCGATATATTTCTTTGCCTCAGAAGCTAATTCTTTCGCCTTTTTTAGGCCCGCAGTCCTAAAGGACGAGGACCGCAAGGATGATTTGATTTTAAAATCATCCTTATTTTCTTCCTTAAAAACAACCCCTATTTTCATTTTTGTTACACTCTCATTTTTTGGGTTACAACCTGTCTTTCCTCAGAAAGATCAAGTAGGGATAATAAAAGTTCTTTTCTCAAAGCGTTGGTCTTTTCTTCCAATTTCGCTGCTTCTTCAGGAGCTAAATTAGTGTAGTCTACAACTACAGGTAAATTATCAGCATGTCTTGCTTCTCCACCTAACATTACATGCGCCATGCTTCTTAATTGGTTACCCAATCCCATATTTGCAATCTGACCATCCTTAAATCTAAGCAGTGGTAGACGATCTACACCATATTTTCTCTTTAATAATTCAAAAGCAGATGTTAGATTATGGCTACTTGCCTCACGACTTTTGCCTCTTCTGTAATCCATTCTTAAAAAAGCATCCACAACACTTGGATTTTTTACCGAATCAGGATCCTGCATATAAAGATACAATAATCTTGAGGTGCGTCCGTTTCCGTCTTGATAAGGATGTATCAAATTTACTGCTTGAAACATCGTTGCGGCGGCGCCTTCAATATCACCCGCTGCAATCAAGTCAGCAGCTTTGTTTATATAGGCTTCATAGATGACATCTGCAGGCCGTGGCGGCTGCCAATCAACACCCCATTCCTGATCAATTCCCTCAATAGCGATCTTTGTTGATTCAAGAAATTTTGGTTGTTGCTTACCTGTTGATAACGTATTAATTCTGTCAGCCATCTGATCAAGCATAATTCTTTTTTTCTCAGGGTCTTGCTCTTGTAATAATTGCTGATGAGATGCTGCAGCAGCCGGGCTATTGAAATAATTTACTATTTCATCAATCCTTTCCCCTCGTTCAGCAAACTCTTTTTCTTCAGGTTTTAAAGGTTTTTCTTTGACAGAAATCTCTTTTTGCTCAACTTGTGTCTGATCCATATCAACATTCTAGCTTTTGTTGACAGTTTTTCAAAATTAGGGAAAATTAAGAATTTTGGGGAATGAATTCAACTGAACTTGGCCCTAGGGGATTCGACCTGACAATTATTTCTTTGCTGTAATTAGGGTCTGCAACCGGCTGGGCATTTGCACCAATAATCTCCACAACGCTTGGAGAGTTATCTGTGGCTGCTTTAATAATTCTCAATTCCGGTTTTTCTGTCATGCAGTGGGCCTGCCTGGACTCGAACCGGGAACCTACACCTTATAAGAGTGTTGCTCTGCCATTGAGCTACAGGCCCAATACTTGCCAAATTTTAGCACAAATTAGTCTACAGGAAAATTAAAGGCGAGCGCTGTGAACTACTTGGGCATCAGCAACATTCACATCGCGGCCGTAGTGGTACGGCCCATCTGCTTTATTTTTTCAACCTTAAAAATTCTTCAACTGTTAAGCCTGCTTTTCTGATTTGTGCCCGCAAAAGACCGGGTGCAAGTTCTTTATGATCTGGGATTGAAAGGGGTAAACGATCACCGCTTTTATGATACAAAATCATATGGCTTCCCTCTTGATGATCTAAATAATAACCAACTTTGGCAAATCTCTTGACTGCTTCGCGACCGGAAATATTAGCAAGACGACTCATTAAATGGTTACGGAAACAAAGTGAGGACGTGTATCAACAAGAGGAATTGCAGTCTTGCCGTGTTTTTTGAGAACCACAAGATAGCCTCTTATTGCTTCCTTGATATTTGTTAATGCTTCCTTTTTAGTCTTGCCTTGAGTCATACATCCCGGCAGGGTGGGACAATCGACAACGTAACCACCATACTCAAAGTCGTACTCTAAATAAACCGGAAATTTTAGAACTTTGGCTGTTTTCATCTTGCCTATTTTATCATCATTTAACCAACTGGCCCAAATTTTAGCACAAAATAAGTTCTAGGGAAATTAAAGGCGAGCGCGATGTATTATCTCCGCATCGACAACATTAACATCGCGGCCATAGCGCAATCTGGAAAGCTGTTTGATCATTTCGGCAATTCGCGGATCGCGCTCGACTTTCGCCAGATCCCGTGTCGTATCCAAAGAAAACGGCGGCACCGGCTCGTTGTGAACAATCGTCTTGACATACGCATGAAACCTTTCGACATTAATTAAATCCGTTTCATTAAAAACCGGCGTGAATTCATGCTGCAGGTAATTAGCATCGGTCACCCCCACCCGAAAACCAATCAGGGTCCCCACGTTGCCAAAAACCGCATTCTTAACCTCCTCCTCCACTTGCCCGATAAACTGGTTGGCGACAATTAAATTTAAACGGAATTTCCGAGCCTCCGACAAAATATCGGCAAACGTTTCCGTCGCAAAATTCTGAAACTCGTCAACATAGAGGAAGAAATCCGGCCTCTGTTCTTCCGGTACATCCTGCCGGCTCATTGCTGCAACTAAAATCTTGGGCACTAAAACTAATCCCAAAAAGTTCGAATTCTCTTCACCAACTCTGCCTTTGGAAAGATTAACGATTAGAATTTTTTTATTATCCATGATATCGCGAAGGTTAAAGGCGCTTTTTGACTGCCCAATAATATTTCTCATCATTCTGTTGGTAACAAACCTTCCAAACTTGGAAACGATATAATCCAAAACCTCGCTTTTATGAAAGTCCGCAGTCTGGGCGATTTGATCAGTCCAATAGCGTCTGACAACCGGGTCTGTGACTTTTGGTAGCAACTCCTGAACAAACTTAGCATCAGTTAAGACCCTCACCACCTCTACAAAAGTATTACCCGGCTCGCTCATCACTGTAAGCATGGCGTTTCTGATGGCATGTTCAAATCTTGGACCGATAATTCCAGTTTTGTGAGGGTCGTAAAGTTTGTACATTAAACCCACAATGTAGGTAGCCACAAAGTGCTTTTCCTGCTCCGTTGACGCCTCAAGCATATTCATACCGAGCGGCCTTTCGGTATCTGCCGGATTAAAGTAAATCACGTCTTCTGCTCTCTGGGGCGGAATTTGAGTCAAAATATCTTCTGCCGCATCGCCATGAGGGTCAATGAAAGCAACACCATGTCCTGCATGAATATCCTGCATTACTAAATATTTGAGCGTCTCCGTCTTACCGGTTCCGGTCTTTCCGACAATATAAAAGTGTCTTCTTCTGTCATCTTCGGCAATATAAACTTCCTTCGTCGAACCTCGATAGACACTTTTACCAAGATGAAGGCCGCTTGATGGAAGCTCCGCCGGTGCCGGTGCTCTTTTGGCGTTAACCCAAAAAATCCCGGGAGTTTCCACAGTTTTATTAGGCAAATGGAAGAGTGTTGCCAATTCTTCGGTATTTAAAACTCCGAAATTGCCAAAGAGCGGCATATAGCGGTATACGAAATCCACCAAAAACTGTTTTTTGAAACGAATATTAACTCCGGTTAATCCGTTATAGTCGGAAGTAAACTGGGCAAATGTCGATTTAATATTGTCTACATGAACTTTTGCCTGCTCTTCTGTTTTTGCACTAACGACAATTCTTATAACTATGTTAAAACCGACTTTTGAAGTTTTGCTTTCAATGGCCTCCATTTTTTTGGGATCCGGCGCTGTTCTTGTCTCTCCTTTTGGCGAAAGTTCCGCTTCTTTAGTTTTGGTGACAAATTTTTTACCTTTTGCTCTCCATTTAGCGTTTGCCGGCGCTGCCAATATTTGGACAACTGCTCCCTCATTGGGTTGCATCTTGGCCAAAGCGGAAGTTACTTGACTTAAAGGGTCTGTCGCCAGTTCTTTGTATGTCTTTATAGGATAATAACTTGCGCTTTTTAGTTTTAAAGCGGCAAAAGCCAGCTTGCCCTCTTGGGAGAAAATATTGTATTCCTCAACCTCCCTAACTTCTGCTCCCGGATATGCCCCGTGAATTTGCTTTTCTACCAAATCCTGCAGGGATTTCGGGCAGGAGAAATAAAACTTGAGTTGCTCAGGTAAGGCAACCAATTCCAGAGATATGTGATCCTGGGGTTTTAGGAAAGAAAATGTACCGCTCCTGTAGACTGAGTAAATCGAAGAAAACATTTGTTCGGCAGCATCAATTTTGATCTCGTTATCTCTGGGTACGGCTACAGAAAGCAGGACAAAGTCCAAAGACCTCTCTTCCCTGTCTTTGTTGCGCATCCAGATTATCCAAATGTACCCGACAGCTGCAGCCAGAACTGCCAAAATAACCAATATCAAAGCTAAAAATCCCAGGGTGCTTAAAAAGAGTTCAATTCCGGATAAAAAATCTATTTGGCCAACAGCTTGTCCAGTATCCTCTATCGGCATGAGTAGAGGAAATTAAGGATCCTCTATACCCTCAATATCCTGTTTAACCACTCTCCTTTCCCCTAAATACCACCCTCATCGCGTGTTTATGAGCAAATTTAATTATTTTACCAACCCAGGTTGCCAGTGCAAATAGACTCGAAGTCCCAAAAACTACTTTGTCAACAACGGCTGTCTTAATTTTTAAATGCAATCCTTTCTTGTACTCATCTTCTTCAATGGGCAAATTAATAGTCGTTCCGCGTGTTATAACTTCTCTGGCTTCCTGATTTGGGTTTTTGATACCGCTGTCGGAAACATCCGGCGGAATTTTTGGTTCAGGCGTTGAAAGTCTCGCTTCCGAAATTGCCTTCACGACCTCTTGCTCTGCCTGCTCATCAACCGCTTCACTGCTTTTGACTATTTCGGACAGGATTTTTTTCTCTTCAGTCGTAGCAGTCGGTTCTTGCTCCTTGACTAAAGTACCGCTTGCGGGAACCTGCTGAGTTTGACCCGATTGATCATTATCCCCGGTTCCTGTTCTGTCGGGGAGAGGTGTATCATTAGCAACAGCCATTGAGGTAATTATAGCAGAGGTAAACTCGGAAAATTAGGATATTTAGGGTATTAAGAGTATTAAGAAAATTAAGGTTATTAAGGTAATTTAACTTACTCTTTCAATATCCTTAGTAGCCTCAATATCCTAATTATCCTCAATAACCTATTTATTTTCCATTTCTCAAAAACACAAAATCGTAAACTAAACCAAAAAGAGATCCGG
>MFBL01000052.1 GCA_001774945.1 Candidatus Curtissbacteria bacterium RIFCSPHIGHO2_12_FULL_41_17 | reverse complement strand
GCCGAAGCTGGCGGCACCACTCTTGGTGATTTTAATCCGTCAGGAAGCTTGGCAACCTTGGGTCCCCAAAAAATAACCGGCAACTTAATTTTAGATGATAACGGTCAGACTTTAACTGTCACCGGCACTATTTGGGTTCAAGGCGCAATCGATATCAAAAACAATGCGGTCATTAAACTCGACCCATCATTTGGCGATGCCTCAGGTGTCATCTTAGCCGATGGCTGGATCCATCTTGATAATAATGGGCAGTTTCAAGGGTCCGGCCAAGCTTCAAGCTACATTCTTCTTTTATCCACCAAAAATTGCGTCGGCGATGCGCAGGCTGGTTGTACCCATCATAACGCGGCTATCGATCTTCACAACAACGTCACCTCAACCATTGTTTATGCTTCAGAAGGCCTTTTGTATCTGCACAATAATGTGGCTCTCAAAGAAGCAGTCGCCAAAAAAATGCAGCTGCAACAAGGCGCCAATGTCACTTACGACTCCGGTCTTGCCTCCGCCCAGTTTACCTCCGGCCCCGGTGCCTCCTGGCAGATTAAACTAGGAACATACCAATTTACGGGAAACCCGTGAGTTAGTAGGTAGATAGTAGTTAGTAGATAGGAGATAGGAGATAGGAGTTAGTAGATGGCAGACATATTTAATTTTGAAAGACTTACAGTTTGGCAAAAGTCGATTGAATTTATCGAACTAATCTATGAAATTAGCAAAAAGTTTCCCATAGAAGAAAGGTTTGGTCTTCAATCTCAACTTAGAAGAGCCGCAGTTTCAATAGCACTTAACATTGCTGAAGGTTCGGGTAGATCTACACAAAAGGATTTTAAAAGGTTTATTCATGATTCAATCGGCTCGTTGCGAGAAACAATTACCTGTTTACACATTGCGAAAAAGCTTAACTATATTGAAGACGATCAATTTAATCAAGCCTACACAAATGGTATAGAAATTTCGAAAATGCTTTTCGGACTTGCCAAGAAACTAAGTAATTAATTAAACTACTCTCTAATGTCTACTAACTACCGACTACCGACTACCGACTACTAACTATTAAATGGCCAAAACAAAGCGCATTTTTATCCAGTTTGAATGTCCGGTTTGCAAAAACCGCAATTATACTTCGAGCAAAAATCCGGAAAATGTTAAGGAAAAGCTGGTTTTGAAGAAGTACTGTCGACATTGCAGAAAGAAGACAGAACACAAAGAGATTAAGATTTAGTAAGTAGTTTGTAGTTCATAGTTCGTAGTAGATACCTCAGCAATCTCCCCGGAAATAGACATTGATTTTAACTCGCTAACGCCGTAATCTGGATTTAGATGCTCAATTTAGTTCGTAGTTTTGAGTTCATAGTTCGTAGATTAAAAACTACCCACTACCAGCTACCCGCTACACACCGGCGCTTCCAGCGCCTCGGCTTCACCTTGGTTGAGCTTCTTGTCGTCATCACCATTTTATCCATCGTTAGCAGTATCGGTTACGTAAACTTCAACATCGCCCAGGATAAGGGCCGTGATGCCCGCCGCAAATCCGATCTTAAAACGGTCAGAACCGCTCTAGTTTCCTACTATCAGGATAACGGCGAATACCCCTGTCCATACGGTGATACCTGTGACACCGATGCTCAGGCAGGAACTTCCGACAACACCAACACCTGGCTAAGTGTTCTTGTACCAAATTACCTCAAAGAATTACCCAGAGACCCCCGCCAGGCAGGAATTTTTGGAGGACTTGCTAAATTAATCCCCAAATTCGGCGGCCGAGGCCAAGCTCCCCAACCCCAAGTCGCCTCGGCTACAACAGCACATAGTCCTTCTTCTGCAGTAGCTAATACCAGTCAAGGGACTGTTAACTGGACAAACTACAGCAATGTCCTATCTTCTGATACCAACTATGCTACCTTCACTTCAAACACCAATAATCAAAAAGCATATTTAATTAAAGCAACTGGTTTTAGCTTTACGGCCGCAGACATTCCGGATGGCGATACCGTAGACGGTATTCTTGTCGAAGTACAAAGAAAAGCAAGCACCGCTAATAAAATGCTTGACGGTAATGTCTTTATTGTCAAAGCAGACTCACCTCAAGGTACTGATCATGCTGGTACTGTGTGGCCGACAACAGAAGCGTATAAGAGTTACGGTGGCGCAGCAGACAAATGGGGTTTAATTTGGACGCCAGCTGATATCAGAAGCTCTAACTTCGGAGTAGCGATCACGGCCTATCATAGTGGAACTGCTCGCGACACAGCTTCTGTCAATCACATCCGCATTACTGTTTATCATTCAGCGCCTCCCATTCCTACCCCGACTCCCACACCAACCCCTACACCTACTCTTACTCCTTCGCCCTCACCCACACCTGCAAATGCCCCGGTAGCAATTACCAGCCCCGCGACTCCTGTCACGGCAACATCGGCAACGTTAAATGGAAAATTTGACCCAAATGGGATCTCAACTACTGCCTGGTTCAGATACAGCAAAACAAATCCCGGACCTGTCTGCAATAACACTTTCGGAACTGCAACAGCAGCAGGTCCTGCCAATAATCAAGATTATCCTCCAGGCGGTGAAAAAAGTTATAGTTCGAATATATCCGGCTTGACTGCCAATACCACTTATTATTTTTGTGCCATTGCCAAAAATATAAATGGCGTTTTTGCTTTCGGCGCAGTTCGAACTTTTTGTACAGTCTGTGCTACACCAACTCCTACTCCAACCTCAACCCCGGCGCCAACACCTTCCCCTTCAGGTCCTCCGCCTGTAGCAGGCGCCTGTGCCAATTTGGATAACTACTACTGTTATTTTGTCTCCGCCGACAGACTATATTTTAGTCTTTGGGCTAAATTAGATAACAAAGACGATCCGGAAACTACCATTAAAACAGGATACTACTGTACCGGATTGCCTACTGGCGACTGGAACTATTGCGTGGAAGCGCCACAGTAGGCACGCTTTGGTGTCTTAGTTAAGTTCTTGGCTGATTTTAGTTTTACCGAAAAATTTCATATCTAATAAACCTTGATCTTCCGTGAGAAAGATGTCGCATTCGGCCTCTGCGGCGCTGTGAAGTTGAATATTATCTTCCAGATCATCAGTTGGACCTTCTAAAGCCTTATCGAGGACGTGTTTTGTTAAAGGCACTATGCCCAGTTGCTCCTGCAATTCATTTACTTCTGGGTCAGGAACTTTTGATTTGTAGGTATAAAATAAAATATGAGTTGACAGAGGGGAAATAAAAAGCAGGTTTCCTCTTAAAGACTCTAACTTCTCTTTCGCTCTTTTTGTTATATCAAAATATAGATTCGTGTCAAGAAACACCCTTGCCATATTTCTTCATTAAATGAGCTCTATACCTTCTTTCACGCTCTTTATAAGAAAGCTTTGGTAAATTGAGCTGCTTGGCAATTTTTGCGAATTTATCTGGGTCAAAAGGTTTTGGGTCGTAAATTTTAGGTCTAATTTCACCAACAACCCTTGATCTATGAATGAGATCCACAGAACGGCCTTCTTGTAAAACTTTTACGAGCTCTTTTGATTTTGTTCTAAGCTCTGTTGTAGTTATAACTTGCATATTTTTAAGTGTATACTTAAGTATACACTTAACTGTATAGTTTGTCGAGAGTTGGTACCATTCTGCTATAATTAGCTTGAATTTACGGGCGTCGTTCAATGGCAGGACCTCGGTCTCCAAAACCGACGATGGGGGTTCGATTCCCTCCGCCCGTGCAATATTTCAAACTGACTTGCTACTTTCCTCAAGAATTTCGGTTGCCGCTACCGCTTTATACGGATAAAGTTCTGTTTCGTCTCCTAAATTGCCAATTACATTAGTTCTTACTTGCGGATTTTGCAAAAGCCGATGCACATTAATTTTCTTGTCCTTCAACGCTTGACCTTTCGGACTTTTCCAAAATTCATCAATTGCCCAAGCAATGTTTCCAGGCCCGGCATGGTATGCCCAAACTGCAATACCCAAATCGTCGTCAAACGATTTGCGCATCTTATCAAGATAGCCGCACATGGCCGCGAAGCACTTATTTGGATCGACTCGCTCGTCGATGCCGTTTTCTAGATCAACTACCAGACCTATTTCCCGGGCGGTTTCCGGCATCAATTAGGCCGGGCCGCGCGCGCCGGCCGGCGAAGTTAAATCCTCTGCTCCCCCGTTTTCGATGAAAACTATACCCAGTGCCAAATCTTCTGGGAAATTAAATGCTTGCGCCGCTTCTCTGATATTTCCTTCGAATTTTCTGGTAACCGCCATCATCCCGTCAAAACTGGGGTGTTTTTCCAAAACTTCGTATCTCATTTCATCGACAATGCTTCGCGCTACGCCTTTTTCTACTTGAGAAAGATCGTGAGTAATAAAATCAAAAGGTGAATTTTGTGATCCCACCGATTCTGCACGGTTTTTCAATCTTTGAATTTCATCTGTCGAATCATCGCTGTTAATCCTTTCGGTTTTACCGCCTGATCCAGACACCTTTTTCTCAAGCTTATAAGCTACAACAAGAGCCAAAATCCCTAGTAAGCCCGTAAGTACGGTTCGCCTGGAAAGTCCAGCTTGCGGCTCTGACGTTTTTTCTAATCTCCTCTGTGCATTATTAGAACTGGCTTTTAAAGATACTAAAGTATGGATCTTACCTCTTTTAACGAGAGTTACCTCATCTTCTTTTTCTTTTTGCTCCATAAGTTAAGTTTACTAACTGGCGTGTCCTGGGGACAAATTTCTTGACAGCACCTAAGGCCTGTGCCATGCTTAAAATAGATGGGTCTTAAAAGAGGCATTGTACCAATAGCTCTTTTAGCCGCGGTTGTTGTGGGTGTCGTAGTTGTCGCTTCTGTCAGGCTATTTGCCCAAAATGTCGACAACAGGCCTATCGGAAACGATCTTCTCGCTGGAATCTGTAATGTTAATCCTAATTTTCCACGCTGCCAGCCAAGTCCATCGCCGACGCCACTGGATGGGAACTCACCAACACCCTCGGACCCAGCTAGATCAATCCCTCGGCCTTCATGCGCACCTCCCAGTGTCTTAACAGGCGATATTTGCATTGATCCAACACCTTCACCGCCAGCAAGCGCCACGCCCTCACCAGTCAGACTAAGAAGTTCCCCATCGCCAATGCCATCAGTCACCCCAAATCCACCAATGGTCGTCACCTATG
Organism: Candidatus Curtissbacteria bacterium RIFCSPHIGHO2_12_FULL_41_17; assembly: GCA_001774945.1. Taxonomy (GTDB): domain Bacteria; phylum Patescibacteriota; class Microgenomatia; order Curtissbacterales; family GWA2-41-24; genus 2-12-FULL-41-17. The sequence goes on along the minus strand of MFBL01000052.1, from coordinate 2,561 downwards.
TTCCGACCAATATCACCGCCAAAGGAGCGACCCTGCGAGCCAATATCTATCCCAATGGCCTCACCACCACGGCCTGGTTTAGAGTCTTTGACTCTTATCGCCCCAACGATGGCTGTGAAGATAATGAAAACGGTACTAAGGTTCCATCACCTTATAACTTCGTCATTTATCAGGGAAGTAGCAGTTCTAATTTAACCTATACTGTCGATAATCTTAGTCCGAATAAAAGTTACTCTTTTTGCGCTATTGCCCAAAACGCCAAAGGCAAAAAACTAGGAAATATCGTGGCTTTCATCACTGGTCAATAAATAATGAGGCACAAGAAAGGTCTTGTCCATCTGGGAGTATTAGCAGCTGTTGTTGCCTTTGTCGCGGTCTTCGCCTCGGTCAAACTCTTTGCCCAAAATACAGATAACAGACCAATCGGCAATGATATTCTCGCTGGAATCTGTAATGTTAATCCTAATTTTCCACGCTGCCGCCCAAAACCCTCTACTACTCCAACCCCAACCGCTGTTTCTACAGCACCTGAAGCTCCTGCCGATATTGAGTGCAAAGATAGTTGGACTAATGTTAAAGAGTTGGGTGGTTATGCTCACAATGCAATGGTCAATTTTAATGATCAATATCTACTCTTGACTACCGTAGAACACAACACAACCGAAAACGAACAATTATATGGACAAGAAGTCGTTTTCCGCAAAATGAATCCGCTAACAGGTTTTGACAGTGGCTGGCAAAAAGCCGGTTTTGCCCATTCCCAGAATTCGCAGGTACTCTTACAAAGATCGATAGATAGCAAAACTGCCGTTGATCTTTATGTGTATGGAAACGTCGGTTCGAGCCTCGGGAAAGACCGAAAAGTATTTGTCAGCTCTTTTAAGGGAGATAGAGGATGGCCGGAATTCAAGGAGACAAAATTCAATAATTTGGGAAGAACTGGTCCGGCTACTGCTTATCTTGGTGGAGAACTGTGGCGTTTTCGGGCGGTATATGGACCAACGGCAGTTCTACAGAAGTGTCAAAAACCATATAGCCCATCACCAGTCCCGTCACCAATAGCACCCCCATCTGCGCCAGTTAACCTAACAGCATATGCCTTTGATTGTGCTATTTTCATCAAATGGAAAGACAACTCAGAAAACGAAACTGGATTTATTATCCAAGCAAGAACAGACTCTGAAAATGAATTTCAGACTATAAAAGACTACGTTGGTCTATCTCCAGGCGCAGATAACGTATTTACCGAAAAATGGACCGGCGGGCTCCCCGGGGTGAAATACTTTTTTAGGGTTGGGGCGACCAATGCTGCCGGTACAAACTGGACAGATCCTTCCGAAGGTGTAGTCCGTCCAGCTTGTTGAGTTTAAAATAAAATTTTCCCACAATCTATCGTTTCTACCCACACACAGTGAGTGTAATTGTCGATTACACCTGCGGTTTAGGCGGACTAGATTGAAAATTGATATAATTTCCCCATGTTTGCTCAAAGGTTAAAAACGTTTGCCCTAAAGCTCAAAGAGTACAAGCTTGACGGTTTTATCATCACCAACCCTGTCAATATTTTTTATCTTTGCGATTTTAGGGGGGTTTCACCGACAGAACGTGAAGCAATACTGATTTTTGCCGCAGGTCCAACACTTGTCACTGCCCGGCTTTATCAAAACGAAGCTCAACTGCTTGCATCAGGGGATCTAAAAGTCAAAATTATTGACGAAAGAAATCAGATATTCGAGTATATCAAAAAAATATTCAGGGTGGGCCTGCCCACCGAAGCCTTGGCGAAGGTGGGCTTTGAGGAACAAAATTTAACGGTAGCCGAGCTTTCTGAACTTAAAAAAACCCTACCTAAAGCCAAATTCGTCCCCACCAAAAATTTAGTTGAGGATTTGCGGGTGATCAAATCTGATGATGAGATTTCTCGAATCGAAAAAGCCCAAATTATCTCCCAAAAAGCTTTCGGCCAACTTTTAAAAACCCTCAAAACCGGCCAAACAGAGACAGAAATCGCCGATCGACTTGCCAAGATCATCAAAGACCTTGGTGGGCAGGGTTTAGCCTTCGAGTCGATAGTTGCCACCGGCCCCAACTCCGCCAAACCTCACCACGTCACTGGCCATAGACGATTGACGATGAACGATACACTTCTTATAGATTTCGGCGCGAAATACCAAAATTATAGTGCGGATATCGCAAGAACAATCTTTATCGGCAAACCCAAAACCGAACAGGAAAATATCTACAGATTAGTCAAAAAAGCCCAAAAAGAAACAATAAAATCAATCACCCATGGGATAAAAGCATCAGATGCCTATTACAAAGCTCACACTGTTTTCAAAAATCAAAAAGTCCATAATTATTTTCTTCACGGCTTGGGCCACGGCATTGGCCTTGAGGTCCACGAACGACCCTATCTGCGATCAACTATTAACGATCAACTTTTGGAGGGCATGATTTTTTCTGTTGAACCGGGCCTTTATTTCCCTTCGTGGGGAGGAGTAAGAATCGAAGATTTGGTAACAATCAAAAACGGCAAAGCAAAAGTTTTGGGAAAATTATCT
>MFBL01000051.1 GCA_001774945.1 Candidatus Curtissbacteria bacterium RIFCSPHIGHO2_12_FULL_41_17 | reverse complement strand
TCCTCACGTCTATTGAATAAAATCTTGTCGCATTTATCGAAGAAACCGTTTTGTCCCAAAAGTGGAATTTGCTGTTGGTAGCTAAAATAGGCATTTGTTTCAATTTTATGACCTTCGATAAAAATCCCTATTCCTTCGTAAAAGAAGCTTTCTATCTGAATATCACCGATTCCTGCAATTTTGTGCTTTTTCCCTTTTCTAATATTGATTCCTAACTTTTCTCCAAGTGAAGCCGGGAATAAATTGACACTTGCACCTGAGTCCACGAGAGCAAGTACATTTAACATCTGCCCTCTCTTAAAATTAACCACGATGTCGATTAGTGGGATAGGAACATATATCAACTTGCCATTCTGCTCCCGAGGAGATTGAAAGTATCTGAATTTGTAATCTGCCATCAGGGACAATAAGGAATAAGAGGAGGTACTGCCATAAAAATTACTTTTTCCCTATCGACCTTTTTGTAGACTTCATCAAAACTTTTTCCGTGGGCAACTATTTTAGATTTATTCTTATCCAAGGCTACCCACTGCTCTACGTATTTTTCCAATCCTTTGATTGGTTTTTGTTTCATATTAAATATTATACTACAGTCGTGTTTTGAATAGATCCTGAATCGAGTTCAGGATGACGATGGATAGATTATCTAATTTGCCTCAAAAAAGTGGGCCGACTTTGGCGAGCCTCGCTTTTTTAACGTATTTGACGTAAAAAAGTGGGAACCTCGAATTCGTCTTCTTCGATTTGGCCATCCGGGGAGGATACCGATTCCTGTAAAAACTCTTTTGGTTGACCTTCCTCACCACTAATCTGAACATATCTTCTTCTGGTTTCGTCAAAGCCGGTTGCAACTACAGTCACTTTTACCTGATCAATCAGCTTTTCGTCAATAGCTGCTCCAAAGATGATTTGGGCATCGGGATCCGCCTGAGCAGTAATTACTTTCGCCGCTTCGTCCACTTCGCTCATAGTCATATCAGTTCCGCCGGTTATATTAAACAGAACTCCTCTTGCCCCATCAATAGAAGCATCCAAAAGGGGCGAAGCAATAGCTGCTCTTGCTGCCTGCGTAGCCCGATTTTCTCCCGTAGCTGTTCCTACACCCATAAGCGTTGATCCGGCATTGGTCATCACAGTCCTTACATCGGCAAAATCAACATTAATAAGCCCCGGCATCACGATGATATCGGAGATTCCTCCAACCCCTTGCGTAAGAACCGAATCCGCAAGCTTAAATGCTTCCAGGAGAGATACATTTTTATCGACTACATCAAGCAGTTTCTGGTTTGGAATAATAATTAAGGTGTCAACTTTATCGCGTAATATCTCAATACCATCATCGGCAACCACCATTCTTCTGGTACCCTCAAAAGCAAATGGTTTAGTTATTACGGCAACTGTTAAAATACCAATTTTCCTGGCCAAATCAGCAATGATTGGTCCTGCCCCCGTACCGGTACCGCCGCCGGCTCCGTAGGTAATAAAAACCATATCGGCTCCGGAAATAACATCTTTAATTTTTTCAAGTGATTCTTCGGCAGCTTTCTTGCCGATTTCGGGATCCGCGCCTGCACCTAAACCTTTGGTTAAATTTTCTCCGATTTGGACTTTAGTTTGTGCCTGAGAGGCCAAGAGGTGCTGCTGATCGGTATTGACTGCGACAAAGTCCACTCCCTGAATATTGGCCTGGGATATCATAGAGTTTAGGGCATTTGTTCCGCCTCCGCCAAGACCAAGTACTCTTATTTTGGCAAATCGGTTGACGTCTGGTTTTATTAACATTTTGCCTCAAAATACCAAGAAGGATAAAAGCTGCGAGTCAATTTAACATAGGGATCGTTTATTTGCAAGCGCTAGGGGAGGATTGATTTTATCAGGTTAATTCCTCGATTGAGAATTCCTTTTATTTCTATCCTGCCTACCAACGGTAATCTTACATCTTCCGTCTGATAACTTGCACCGTAATGTACGAGTCCTAAACTTGCACCAAAAGCAGGCTGGGAAATTTCTTCAACAAGACCTGTAACATTTTGGGGAATACCGATTCTAACAGGCATACCAAGTTCCTGTCTGGAAAGATCCACCATTCCGATTGTCGATGCTCCACCACCGGTTAAAACAACTCCCGAAGGTGTGAGCCCTGCTAAATTTGATTTTTGAATTTCAATTTTTACCATATTAATAATTTCCCGAAGCCTTGGCTTCATAATTCCGTCTGTCAAGGTTTTTTTAGAAACCAGTCTTAAATCTTCTTCAATAGAAAGACTGGAAACATCAAGACTGTCGGAGTTTTTCTTATCAGCTGCTTTGCCGTCTTCTGTTGGTTCAACTGCAATTTGAGGAGGCATGGAGAGTGCAAGTTTTATTTTTTCTGCCGAATCGAGAGAAATTCTAAGGCCTATTGCCAAATCGTTAGTGACGTTCCTTGAACCTATTGGTAAGACCGAACAATAGGCAGGAGCACCTTCTACAAATACACATAGATCAGTTGTTCCTCCTCCGAAATCAACCAAAATTACCCCAAGCTCCTTTTCCGTATCGGTCAAAACTGAATAAGATGAGGCAAGTCCCGAGAAAACCATTCCTTCAACATCGATACCTACTTGACTAATACATTTGGCAATATTGCGAAGAGCGGTCGTTGCCCCTGTAATTATGTGCGTTTCTACCTCCATTCTGACTCCAGTCATTCCTAGCGGGTCTTTGATACCGCTTTGTGAATCAACAACAAAGTATCTGGGAATTACATGAAGTATTTCTCTTGAAGATGGCAGGGATATTGCCCTTGCTGCCTCAATAACTCTTAAAACGTCTTCTTGCGAAATCTCACCATTGGGGTCAGAAATAGCCACTACACCCTTGGAGTTTTGTGATTCTATATGGGTACCGTCTACAGACACAAAAGCACTGCCAACTGAATAACCGGCCATCCTTTCTGCTGCCTCAACGGATTGGGTAATAGCGGAAACTGCTTCATCAATATCGACCACTTGACCTTTGCGAAGACCTTTTGAGGGAACCGTGGAAACGCCAATAATATTTACATGTGATGTATTGTCTACCGTTACAATAACAGTTGTAATTTTAGAAGATCCAACATCAATCCCAACAACAACCTTATCTTTGGACATTATTTACTATTTATTAACTATAACGGGTTTGTCAAAACGTAAGTCAATTTTGGCAATTTTGGCAGGATCTATTTTAGCTTTAGAAAGAACTAACTGTAAAGAGTCAACCTGCACATTTACCGGTTTTTTAGTTGAAAAAACTGCAATCAAATCCGCAGTATTATAAACAGCAATGCTTTCCTGATCAATAATTCTTATTGAAGCGGCTGTAAAATCTGATTTTGAAAGTTCGATAGTTAATTTTAAAACGTATGCAATGATCTCATCCTGAACTTTTTCCCCTACTTTTAAATTTAAATTTCGGTCGGGGTATAAGATTGGCAATTTAGAAGCAAAAGCTTTATCTGAAACTACTTGGTCTTGGGTTAGAAATAAATTAGTATCTGCAATTTTTAAAATTTCCGATTGCAATTCTACTTTTATCTTAACTTTTGCTGGAAAAATCCTATTTATAGACATCTTTTTAACACAACGGTATTTAGACAAAATTATCTGTTCTAAATCACTTTTAGAAAAAGTGAGGAGATTCTGCCCAGCTAAATTAAGTTCCTCCAAACTAACCTGTAAAGGAATACAATTTGCTCCTCCTGTAATTTGCAATGATTTAATTTTTGTAAAAGGAGAAAAAAAGAAAATATAAATAATTATCGGTAAAGCGATAAGTAAACCTAATAATTTGGGCATGCTTTAAGTATAAACTTCCGAGGACTGAAAGTCCTCGGTATTGTTCTTTCAAGTTTACATGAGCGAGCAAGAACACAAACAAATCCTCGGAAGTACGTATTCTCTCGCATTCATCCGCGTACTAATAGTCCACGGTGTTCTACGAGCGAATATAAAGTACTCACTGCCTGAAGGCAGTGGTATTTTCTTCCTTCGCTTCGCGAGATTCATTCTCACCCCCGGCATAAATGCCAGGGTTTTCTCGCTCGGAATAACCCAGAAGGTGGTCTATATATGCCGATACTTTGAAATTTGCATCTTTTTGAAGAATTTTGCTAAAAGTATGCGCTTTTTTGCGATAATTTTTATAGTTATTAAAAATATCTTTTATCTTGCTGGTAAGTTCTTTTGTGGACAGCTTACTTTGACTTGAAACTTTTGCAAAACCTGCTCGCTCCAGAATCCTGGCGTTTTCTAATTGTTCATTACCGGAAGAAAGCGGCAATGGAATTAAGATGGCCGGTTTGGAAAGTAGAGCCAATTCCCAAACAGTATTTGCACCAGATCGGCAAATAACTGCTTTAGCTTTACTGGCAATTGCCCCAAAATCATCCGGATCAATATAATCACATGACATGTAATTCTTATTTTTAATTTCTTGAGCCCTCTGGTAATCTCCTTTAAAATTTGCTGTTCCTACTTGATGAAGTAGAAAATATTCCTTGAACAAGTCGAGAGAGTGAAAAATTAGATTATTGAGGAAATGGGAACCTTGATTGCCTCCTGCAATAAATATCAAGTTTTTTGACCTTTTTAAAAATTCGGCTATTTTGGGAGATTTTGGATGTTTTTGGAAAATTGATTGGCGAACTAAATTGCCAACTACTTCTACTTTTCTGCTATCAAAAAATTTGGCAGTTTCCTTCCATGAAACAAACACTTTTTTTACGAATAATGAATTAGCTTTTGTGGCAAAACCGGGGATAATCGCCTGTTCATGAGTTATTGATTCAATACCCAGCAGCCATCCGCAAAAGATAACAGGAGTAGACAAATACCCCCCGAAGGAAACTATTAAATTAGGCCTTAGTAGAAGAAGGTATAAAAAGCTCTGTATAAATCCTATGGGAATTTTAACTAGTGATGTTAATGTGTATTTGGTAAATTTTCTTTGAATTCTACCTGCAACCAGAGTAAAAAATTTTATTTTTTTTGCGCTTATTATCCTGTATTCTGCTGAATAATTTGACGATCCTTCAGTGGCAATTTTCCTACCAAAAAATATTATTTCAATATTTTTTTTCTTTTCAATTTCCTCAATAAGGGCTAATGCCGGCGTCAGGTGACCGCCGCAAATTACTATCTTTTTTCTAATCATCACAAATTCTGTTTTTTAATGTTAACTAATATGCCAATTGAAATCATTGTAACAACAAGCGATGAGCCTCCATAAGATATAAAAGGAAGAGGTATTCCGGTTAAAGGAACTAAAGCTACATTTGAAGCTAGATTAAAAAGAATCTGAACAGACAGAAGACTGACAAGACCCATTGCTAAAATTTTCCCAGAAGAGTCTTTGGCATTTTGAGCAATGTTTAGAGCTCTAACAATTAGAAATAAAAAGAGTGACATTAAAAAAATTGCCCCAATAAAACCCAATTCTTCAACGATAACGGCAAAAATCGCATCGCTTTGGATCTCTGGAATGAAAGCGAATTTACTTCTGGAAGCCCCTATCCCGACTCCCAGTAAACCTCCGGAGGATATAGCCGAAAGTATTTGATTTATCTGATATGAAGCACCAAGTGGGTCGTGCTGAGGATTTAAAAAGGTTTTAAGACGAGCAACTCTGTAAGGTTCTATAATGATGGCTGCTATTGAGACTATTATCATCACTGGAACAATCAATATAAAATGCCACAAAGTTGCTTTCCCTATGAAATAGACTGAGAGTAAAATTGCTACTAAAATCAGTGCTGTTCCCAGATCGGGTTGCAGAAGAATTAGTCCAACAATAACTAAAAGAGGCAAAAAGAAAACGATAGCAGCATCAATAAATCTTACTTTATATTTTTCAGCTTTAGATAAAATTGCAGTTGCATAGAAAATTAATGCCAGTTTGGCAATCTCCGATGGTTGAAAATTAAAATTTCCGATACTAATCCACCGTCTTGCTCCCAATGCCTGCGTTCCTACTTGCGGAATTAGAACAATTATTAAAAGAAATATTGTAAAAAGTAATAAAATCCAGGATATTCTCAAAAGTTTATGGTAATCTATGATGCTGAAACAAATTAGCGCAGTAATTCCCACCGATGCCCAGACAAGCTGATTCTTAAAATAGTAAAATTTATCGCCAAAATCCCGATAAGCTGTAATAATAGTCGCATCATATATGACCAATAAACCGAAAAGAACCAAAAAAATAGCGGTCCCTATAAACCACAAGTCAAGTTTGTTTTTTTGTGACCTTAAGGCAAGTTCCTTATCCTCCATTTAAAAAAAGGAGAGCCATAGCCCCAGAATAGCAAAAACCGTTTGAGCCAGCCAAAATCTAAGGACAATTTTTGGTTCTTCCCAACCTTTGTTCTGAAGCCAGAGATGGATTGGGGCAACATCCAGAATTTTCTTTTGACGAATTTGTTTTGAAAGAATTTGAACAAGAGAAGAAAAAACTTCAACCACAAACATTCCTCCGATTATTGCCAGTGCAATCGGTTTGCCCAGAAGTAAGCCAACGACTGCTAGAGTTGCTCCAAAGGAAAGAGCACCGACATCCCCAAGCCAAATGCGGGCGGGAAAAACATTGAAGTATAAAAAGGCAATTAAAGCACCAATCCACAAACCAAGAAAAGTCGAAAGAGTCGTATCTAAAATTGAGCGCGACATGATCAAAAATGCGATAATGCAGATAACCAAAAGTCCTGTTGCCAGACCATCAAGACCATCAGAAATATTAACTGCATTGGCAAAAGCTACAATGATAAAGGCGGCGAATGGGACATAAAAAATTCCCAGATGAAGAACATCAAAAAAACGGATATTGACAATATCGATTCCCAAATTAAAGTAAAGCATGGCAGCAATTGCCAAGGCTAGAATCCATTGGGCAAGAAATTTATGGCGAAACCTTAACCCCCAAAATCGGGTCTTTTTGAAACCAAAAGTTTTCCTAAGATCATCATAAAGTCCTAAAGCGGCAAATGATAAAAAAGTAAAAAGTAATACTTGAACTTCCTTTTTAAACGGGTACACAGCGGTTCTTTCTATACCAAAAAAGGGAGACGAATTAACCACAGCAAAATAAAGCACAGCAACCACAAGAATAATAAGTGATCCTCCCCCAACGGGGGTACCAATTTTATGAGCATGAAGACGATCAAAAATTGGGGTTCGGATCTCAAAAATGTCTTTTGTTTTTTGACTCTGGCGCTGAAATTTTATTCTATACAAGATATTAATAAAGGGAACCAAAAGAATGCTGATCGTAAAAAAAGAAAGTAATATTAGAAAAAGGATTTGAGCCATAAATTAAAAATTCGCCTTTCGACTCGAAACTCGCTCAAGGCGAGTAATCCGAAGCACGAAATCCGAAACTTTTTGAAATTTCGAAAATTTGAATTTTAGATTTGTTTCGAAATTCGGATTTCGATATTCGAATTTAACTTTCATTATATCTTATTTCAGTGACCCACAATGATAGCAATGAAGATGGGTCGATCGGCCCAGTAAGCCATTGACAACTCTTTCTAAGTGGGCATGCCTTGAACCCTTTACAAGAATCGTGCTTTTTTTACTTGCAACTTCCCGAATTTTTCGTATCGCTTGTTCTGTTGTGGATACAGTAAAAATTTTTCCTTTAAATTGCGCTTTTTTACAAGCTATGCTTATTTCTTTGGCAGGCGCCCCAACTGTCAGAAGATAATTAATTGGAGTTTTGGCAATTTGCAAGCCGACTTGCCTATGTGCGTCCTTAGTAAAATCCCCAAGGTCTTTCATCTCTCCCAGAACCGCAATTTTCTGTCTGCCTTTCCCTATCTGGGTTAAAGTTTTAACAGCTTCCTTGACAGCCTGTGGGGATGAGTTATAAGAATCATCAATTATTGTCAGGTTATTGGATTCTTTTAAAGTCAATCTGTGTAATGGGGGCTTGGTTTGGGAAAGTCCTTTGGCAATCTGTTTGAGGGTTAGTCCTAAGTACAACCCAAGATCTGCTGCGATATAGGCAGAAAGCAAATGATGCTTGCCAATTATTTTCCAATTTACCGTTGCCTTCTTGCCTTCGAAATGGAGTCTAAAGCTTGACCCTTTTGAGTTTTGCTCAAAGTGGGAAATTTTTACACCTCTTTGATGTGGTCCTGACCAAATAATTTTTGCATTGGTTTTACCCTTTAGTTTTTTCAGGTAAGGATCTTCGCTGTTAAGGATTGCAATTCCGTTTCTAGGTAAGGCTTTTATAATTTTTGCTTTTTGGCGGAAAACTTCATCTTGCGTCTTGAGGTATTTAAGATGGGTAGGGGCAATTTTTGTAACGACAGCGATGTGGGGCTTTACAATCGAAAGATAACTGTCCATATCCTCCAGATGCTCAATGCCATACTCAAGAACAATAAAATTGTCCCAGGGTTTTGCCGCTAAAATTGTCTTGGGAATACGAAAGGTCGGATCAAGATTTTCATCACCTACAATAACTTTGTATTTTTGTGAAAGAACTGATGCGATAGCATTTTGAGTGAGGGTTTTACCGACACTACCGGTAATCCCGATTATTTCTACGTTGGGCAAAAGCTTTAAGTAGTTTTTAGCAAGGAGATTTCGCAAGATGTGCAGAGGCTTCTTCCAACGTTTAACCTCTGCGAATAGACTTTGATTAGCCATAGAATATTAAATTATAGTAAATCAGAGTCCCAAAATCAAACTATGGGTTCTCTTTTTGCAGGCCAAGGCTAATTATCTGATCGAGTAATTTTTGATAAGAAATACCGGTAGCTTGGGCGGATTTGGGGAAGAGGGAAACCGGTGTCAAGCCTGGGATAGTGTTAACCTCAAGTACATAAACTTTGCTGTCTTTGATAATCATATCGACGCGAGCGAAACCTCGGCAACCAAGCGTTTGGTATGCGACAACGGCAGCGTCTTGAGCGTCCCTGGTTAACACCTTGCCGATGCGCGCAGGCACAATTTCATCACACAACCTTTCACTATATTTTGCCTCAAAGTCAAAGAATGGCTTTTTAGGCACAATCTCAACTAGCGGGAGGGTACGTGGATTTTTATTTCCCAAGATGGGACAAGTTATCTCCACCCCCTTGAGGTATTCTTCAATTAGGGCCAGTCTTGAATATCGCCAGGCATGCTTTAAAGCTTTGTTTAGTTCTCTGCTGCTCTTCACGATACTCGCCCCAACGGATGAGCCTTGGTTATAAGGCTTGACAAATACTGGCCAACCAAACCTGACCTTCCTTGTCCTCTTTCCCTTCTCGACCACTTGATACTTGGGTACATTTAAACCTGCTTGAGTAAATAATTTCCTTGAGGAAATTTTGTCCATACTTAAAGCTGAGGCTAGCACACCTGATCCGGTATAAAGTACACCCACAAGTTCCAAAAATCCCTGGACTGTTCCATCTTCACCATATGGACCATGCATGGCGATGAAAAACAATTGACAATTGATAATTGATAATTGACTGAGAGAGTACTTTTTATTGTTTAGGCGCAATGATCTACCATCGCGTGAAATAACAATTGGGATAACATCGTATTTTTGGGGATTTAAATTGGAAACTACTTGCCTACCGGAGATTAAAGAAATTTCATGCTCCGGTGATTTGCCTCCCATTAAAACTGCAATTCTAAGCTTTCCTGCCATCTACATAATTTGCTCCCAGGCGTGTTTGGGGTTACCAAAATGACCGTATGTTGCTGTTTCTCTATAGATAGGTCTTCGTAGGTTCAGTCTTTGAATTATGCCCAAAACCGAAAGATCAATTAGCTTATTTGCAAAACTTTCTATTTTTGAAAGTGCAACTTTTTCTGTACCAAAAGTCTCAATAGATCTTGAAACTGGATCCGGCTTGCCGATAACGTAAGCGATTTGCATTTCGCAGCGTCTTGCCATTCCGCAAGCAACAATGTTTTTGGCTATAAATCTTGTTGCATAGGCACCCGATCTGTCGACTTTTGTGGGGTCTTTTCCGGAAAAGCAACCGCCTCCAATTCTGGCCATTCCTCCGTAACTGTCAACAACTATCTTTCTACCTGTTACGCCGGTATCTGATGCCGGACCACCAATCTCCCATTTACCAGTTCCGTTGCAGATAGTATTTTTAAACTCAATTTCAAACCCAAATTTTTTTAATGCGGGGCGTACTACAATTTCGTAAATATCGCGGGCCACTTTTTTTTCCGAAATTTTTGGGTCGTGAGGAACCGCAGTTATTACTTTTAGGACTTCTTTTGGTTTGCCGTGCACATAGCCAAAAGTGACTTCTGATTTTCCGTCTGGACGAAGATATTTAAGAGTCGATTCCCTGGTCTCATCTATTTTTCTGGTGATTTGATGAGCAACTCTAATGGGAAGTGGCATAAGTTGAGAAGTCTCGTCGCATGCATACCCAAACATCATTCCCTGATCTCCAGCACCACCTGTTTCAACTCCAGCTGCAATATCTGGCGATTGTGAATGAATAAAAACATGCACCTTGGCACTCTTGTAATCAAACTTAAAGATTTTTTGGTCATAACCTAAATCCTTGACAACGTTTCTGGCAATTTTTTCAAGATTAACTTTGGCTTTGGAAGTTACTTCACCTGCCAAAATAATATTATTTGTGGTTACTAAAGTCTCTACTGCTACTCGGCTGGAAACATCTTGTTTTAGGCATTCATCCAAAATGGCATCCGAAATTTGATCACATATTTTATCTGGATGACCGCTGCATACAGATTCCGAAGTAAAAATTTTATAAGACATTAGTTAAGAAACCTTCTTGATGGCTGCACCCAGATTAGTGAGTCTTTCAACAATATTTTCGTAACCTCTTTCGATAAGCTGGGCCTTTTCGATAACGCTTTGGCCGCCAGCAGCAAGGGCAGCAATTACCAGTGCGATTCCCGCTCTTATGTCAGGCGTATCTAATGCTTGCCCTCTTAATTTAGTCGGTCCATATACCATCACCCTGTGCGGATCAGCAATTTCCACTTTTGCGCCCATGGAAAGCAATTTATCAACAAAAAACATTCGTGACTCATACATCCAGTCATGAAGTATCGTTACTCCCTCCGCCTGCGTTGCCAAAACAATCATAGGCGGCATAAGATCTGTTGGAAAACCAGGCCAGATATCGGTGACTACTTTTTCAACTGATTTTAATTTCGTGCAGTTTACAAAAAGATTATTTCCCTTAATTTTCATATCAACGCCGAATTTGAAAAGGGTCAGCATAATCATGTCTAAATCCTCCTGAATAACAGGGGCAATTTCGATTTTACTTCTGGTTACTGCAGCAAGAATAGCAAATGTTCCCACCTCTATATGATCGGGTCTTATATGATATGATGCTTGGTGAAGTTTATTAACACCTTTAATTGTTAGTACATTTGTCCCAACCCCGGAAATTTTTGCTCCCATTTTGATTAAAAACTGACAAAGATCGACAACATGCGGCTCTGAGGCTGCTCTTTTGATAACTGTTTCTCCGGAAGCTAAGACTGCTGCCATAATTGCGTTTTCGGTGGCGGTAACCGAAGCTTCTTCGAGAAAAATTTTTGAACCTTTGAATTTTTTACATACCGCTTCAAAAGTGTCGTTTGACTCTGAAATTTTAGCTCCTAGTGCTTTGAAAACTTGAATATGCACATCCAAAGGTCTTCTTCCAATAATATCCCCTCCGGGATATCCCATTTTTATTTTGCCAAGTCTTGAGAGTACTGGAGAAAGTAATAGAATAGAAGCTCTTAATTTTTGAGTTAAAACTTGGGGGTAATCTGTACTATGAATTCCTTTGGCGTTTATTCTTAAGCTAGAGCTTCCGATCCCGGTAACTTTAACACCAGACTTTTTTAGAAGCTCTGCCATAACAACAACATCAGAAATTTTCGGGACGTTTTCCAAAACACAAGTTTCACTAGTTAAAAGGCAGGCGGCCATTGCCGGAAGTACCGCATTTTTATTGCCCGCTACCCTTATTCTTCCTGAAAGTTGTCTGCCTCCAGTTACAATGTACTTAGCCATAACAATAAGTAAATAGTGAATAGTAAATAGTGAATAGTCCGAATTTCATAATATCAGTTAAAGTCGCCAATTAAAAATATTTCTTCCTTCAAATTAAGATTAAAAGTTTCTCTTGCCTTGGTTTTAATAAGATCGATCAATTTTATCACTTCATGCGCAGCAGCACCATTAATATTAAGAATATAATTAGCGTGTTTATCAGAAATTTGAGCTCCTCCGATTTTGGCACCCTTAAGATCAAGTTTTTCGATAATATAGCCTGTTGAGGTAGTAAGGTTTGGTGTTGAAAGACGAATAGCATCTTCTTTTGAAATGTTTCTAAAAACACAGCCCGAGCAGGCAATACCTACCGGCTGCTCTTCATTCCTTCGTCTAACATCATCCAGCGCCTTTTGCCAGAGTTCTTCCTTGTCACTTGCGGCATCCGCTTTAAATACAGCCTCAATAGCAATCTCCCCGGTTTTTTGTATTTTTGAGCTGTCATAAGAAAAATTGAAGTAATCGCGGTCAACTTTTTTGAATGATCCCGTTTTTGGATCAAACAAAGTTGCCGATAACAGCCGATTACCAATAAATTCGCCTTTTTCAACCTCGAAGTGGGCATTGATCTTTAACCCTCCTCCAACTGTTCCCGGAACAGAAAGCAAAAACTCCAGCCCCAAAAGACCTTGATCAAGAGTAAACTTTGCAAGTTGATTCATTAGGGTTCCGGATGCCGTCCAAATTAATGCATTTTTAATACCGCGTCCTGTTCTGCCTATGGTACCTTTTATGCCCACTAATTTGACACCTGATGCCTGATTCTTTATAACCAATCCGTCGAAGCCTTTATCGGAGATTAAGACATTAGCACCGCCGCCTAAGACTACGAAAGGGATTTGTAGATTGTATGCAGTCGAAAGCGCTAGCTTTAAATCTTCAACACTTTTTGCCGCAAAAAAGAATTTTGCCGGGCCGCCTATTTTAAAATAAGTATGCTTGGCTAGCGGCTCGTTCTCAAAAACTCGCAACAGACCAAGGATTTGTTTTAACTGTTCGAATTTATCCATAAGGCTTTTTTAAAAAATCATAAAGTCTATAAACATCGCCTGCGCCCATAGAAAGAATTACATCGAAATCTTTTATGTTCGACTTTAGATATTCGGTAGTTTCTTCCAATGAACCTGTATATTTTGCTTTAAGACCGATATTATTAGCAAACTTGATAGCTAATTCCCTACTATTACCTGTTTCGCGGGCAGCGTAGATATTGGTAATAAGTACTCGATCAATTTTTGTGTTCCTAAGACTATTCACGAAATCTTCAAAGAATGTTTTTATTCTTGAAAAAGTATGGGGTTCAAAAACAAGGACAACCTTTTTATCTTTAAATTTCTCTTTAAGGGCATTGGCGGTTGCTAAAACTGTATAAGGCTGAACGGCATAATCATCGTAAACTTTTGTTTTACCAATTTGACCTTTATATTCTAGTCTTCGACCCAAACCTGTGAAATTTTCAATCGATTTTCTGGCTTTAGCAAGATCAAGCCCCAAAATTTTAGCAATTGTCAGTGCAGCATTGGCGTTCCCTCTGCGGAAGTCACCAATTACAGATAAATTAAGTTTGCCAAAATCAGTTATTTTGACTAATTTAACGCTGGAATGTACATAGCTTGCTAACTTATTGAGTTCAACTACATCAGGGATAATTAAGGTACCACCACTTTTAATTTTGCCAATGAATTTTTTATAAGAGGTAAAAACTGCCTCTTGTGATTTAAAAAAATCTGGGTGATCCCAAGCCAGATTGAGGATAACGGCGATATCACTTCGGTAATTTAAAAAATTGTCATTGTATTCATCAGCCTCGCATACATAATATTTTGACTTGCCGACACTAAAGTTTGCACCCCAGTTGCAAACAGTCGCTCCGACCTCGCAAGTCGGATCAAGATGCGCATCGATAAGAATTTGGGAGATCATTGCCGTTGTTGTCGATTTGCCGTAAGCCCCAGCAGTCGAAATTACGAACTTGCCTTTCTGGAGGTATTTCCCCTGAAATTCTTGCCAGGTGGAAATGGGAATTTTCTCTTTTTTGGCAGCTTCTATTTCAGGGTTTTGAGGATCAAGTGATATTACCGCTGGAGAGATTATCAAATGGCCAATCGAGGCAATATGAGAGGGATCATGCCCCTTTTGAATATCGATACCTTTAAGATTTTGAATATAGGCTGAGTCAGGCTTAAGATCACAACCTGTAACCTCAAATCCGTAGCCCTTGGCAATTCCGGCTGCAGCCGCCGCTCCGGCGCCGGCAATCCCCATTATATGGATTTTTTTTTGAAATTTTAGGTTGGCAGTCAAAAGCTCTTCTTTCGTATTGACACTCTGCCACTCATTC
>MFBL01000050.1 GCA_001774945.1 Candidatus Curtissbacteria bacterium RIFCSPHIGHO2_12_FULL_41_17 | reverse complement strand
CACTTTTTAAGATTTGATTATTCCAAATACATACAAAGGGTTCTAGAGCTTCTTGACATTGAGAAGGAAAAGATTGATTTTAAGAAGTATGAAAGGTGGAACCCGTATGAAGATTGACTACAAAGCTCTAAGAAAGGTTAACCCCCAAGCCGCCAGGCTAGCCGTGTTGGAGTACCTGAGAACCAATGGCAACAATATTGCCGATTGTGCCCAAACCTTTGGTATTCAAAGGCCGGTTGTCTATGACATTATCAACAAAGAGAAAGAGGGTGATCTTTGCGACAGGTCAAAAGCTCCCAAGACCTGTCCCTTCCAAACCTCCACAACAGTTGAAGACAAGGTGCTTGAGGTTAAGAACAAGACACATCTTGGTCCTAAAAGACTCTCCATTTATCTTGCTAAGTACGAGAACCTGACTGTTGCCTATGGCACAATCAGACATATCTTAAGAAGGAACAAGGGCCGAATTACATACAAGGTTAAAGGCAGAAGAAAACAAGAGAAACGTGAGTTTGTAGATTGGTACAGCGCCAGACCTTTTGAGATTGTGCAAATGGATATTAAGTTCATACGCGACCACAAAGCCTTGACTGCCAACCAAATCATCCATCTGGATACCTATGAAGTTCCCAACTACCAGTGGGATGCTATTGACGTTAACTCGCGCTTTAAGCTCATTGCCTACTCCAGAGAGAAGAGCTGGACCAATGGCCTAATGTTCTATCTCTGGGTTATCTCTTACCTTAGAAGCCATGGAGTTACAGCAAAGATTATCTTTACAGTTGACCATGGAGAAGAGTTCGGCGGTAAATCATGGTTTAAGGTAACGGAGCTGCGCAAGTTAATATCCGGTTTTGGCTGCAGGCTTATCCAGAACCATAAAGGTCATCCTGAGGAGAATGCCCACCTTGAGCGGTCGCACAAAACAGATGACGATGAGTTCTACATACCAAGAGTCCTTAAGATTCGTGGCGAACGTGATCTTCTAGATGAAGCTCTAGCTTACAATTACTACTACAATAATGTCCGGGAACACTCCTCACTTGGTTACAAGACGCCATACCAACACTTAAAAGAACAGATGCCCGGCATCGATGAAGATATTAGGTTTACCATACCTATTATGCTTGATAAAGCGTCAGTTAAACTCGGTCCTTGGAGTGGATACTATGTCCTGGCACAGAACCGTTAGAAATCTGCACGAAAAAATTTAAAAATAAATTTTTTCTATCTTGGCCTACTCAAGACGATTTTTAACGGGGCTAAAAGGGGATTGGCAATTTATTCTTGTATAGGAAGATTAGTATTTGGAAAATACTGATAAATCCTGCCAGAATAGTTATTTTTAAAAGATCCATTTTGACGTAATTGTAGTTTGGTTCAATAGAGGTAGCCTGTTTGCTTGTAAAATCCAGTGCTTTGCTGATGGTGATCTTTTCTTGCGGCTCGTGATTTGTTGTGGAAACAGCAAGACTTTGGTAGTCAATCGGCAGCGGTTGGGGAATAGTGTATCTTCGCTCGGCTGCTTTTAATTTTTGCCTTTTTGTTTTAAATGGCATTTTACAAAGTTAATATTAACATAATAAATAAAACCATTGACCCTTCAATTTAATTCAGGGTCAATGGTGAGCTAAGTCGTCCTTCGAGTTACTCAGGACGATCCTGAACTAGCTGAAGGATCGAACTATTGACAACACATCGAGCGCATGGTAAAAGATAGGGTACTAAATTTATCCAAATGTTAGATGCAATTTTCGATGTTTACCGATTATCCGTTAATCTTTGTAGTAATTTGGCTTTTGACCTTAAGTTTCTATTTAATTAAAAGTATCGGACGAATTAGAAAAATTACAAAGGGTGCGAAGGCGGCAAGCTTAGACCAGATTTTGGAAAATATTCTTTCTAGACAGACAATAGAAGCTAAGCAAGTCGCCCAGTTCGTAAATAAATTGGATAATATAAATGACCGTCAAAAAAAATTTTTAACAAAAC
This sequence comes from Candidatus Curtissbacteria bacterium RIFCSPHIGHO2_12_FULL_41_17, assembly GCA_001774945.1. Lineage (GTDB taxonomy): Bacteria > Patescibacteriota > Microgenomatia > Curtissbacterales > GWA2-41-24 > 2-12-FULL-41-17. Next base: position 12,452 of record MFBL01000050.1, on the reverse strand, counting down.
ATGCACTTATTAGATTTAATCCGTTTGAAGATACCGGTGGAGATCAAAGTTTTGCCTTATCCCTTTTAGATAGTGAAAATAATGGAATCGTTATTTCATCATTGCACTCAAGAAGCGGGACACGGTTTTATGCTAAACAAGTTTCAAATGCCAAGCCTACCAGCCATCCATTTTCTAAGGAGGAGAAAGAGGTAGTCGAAAAAGCTGCCCGTCAATCGTCAAATTGATTAAGAAAAAAATATTAATTGTAATAGGAGGAGCCCTGATTTTGTATGGGGCATCTGCAGGACTTTCGTATATGATATTTAATTCGGTACTCAAAAGACCTGTAAATATTGTTACTCCTTTTGGCAGTTTAACTGATGTAACTTCCGGGTACGAAGAAGGCAATAGGGATAAACCGTGCCCCTTAAATGGTGCTCTGTACACCAAAAAAAGAGAGGACGATTGGCAAAAAAGAAGACCACTTGGGGTGATGCTCGAAAACCATGTTGATGCCAGGCCGACACTGGGTCTTTCAAGAGCAGACATCATCTACGAGGCTGTTGCCGAGGGGGGGATTACCAGGTTTTTGGCGCTTTACCTGTGTCAGGATGCCGGCGACATTGCCCCGATCAGATCTGCCAGGACCTACTTTTTGGATTGGCTTTCGGAATATGATGCGGCATATGCGCACGTTGGCGGAGCAAATACACCAGGTCCCGCAGATGCACTGGGTCAAATTAGGCAATACGGTATATATGACATGGACCAATTTGGATTAGGCTTTCCTACATACTGGCGTGGTACAGATAAACTGGCTCCCCATAATGTTCATTCAACAACCAAGAAGCTTTGGGAGGCTGCAGAGGAAAAAGGATATGGCCCGAAAAACGATAAAGGTGTTCGATGGGATGAAAAATTTACATTGTGGAAATTTAAAGACGATGCTCCGCTTGATGCGCGGGGGGATCAAAAGCCCATTGTTATGCCATTCTGGGAACAGTCACCTGACTACACCGTAACTTGGCAATATGACAAAAATGCCAATGTTTACAGGAGATTTCATGGAAATGAAGCCCAGATAGACAAAATTACCAATGAGCATTTATCCGCAAAAAATCTTGTCGTCCAGTTTCAAGTGGAAAGAAATGCAAATGACGGTTATCCTGACGGTCACCTGCTGTACGGCACAACCGGCAGTGGCAAAGCCTTGATTTTTATGGACGGGAAAGCAACCGTCGGTAGATGGGTTAAAAAAGACAGGACTTCAAGGACTCAATATTTGGATGCAAGCGGTAAAGAAATAGTATTTGCTAGAGGCTTAATTTGGATTGAGACTGTTCCTGCCGAAAATGTTGTTAATTACCAATAACTGCCGCCCTGTTCATATAAAACCTGTCCTTCTAACTTAAAAACACAAGATGCTAATTGATATTTTAATTTCTAAAGTACGTGTCAAAGTAATTGAGCTTTTTTTAGCCAGTCCAAATAGCATGTATCATGTGAGAGACATTGTAAGAAGAGTTGACGAAGAAATAAACGCGGTAAGACGTGAACTTGCGCGTCTTGAAAAAACAGGACTTCTTTCTAGTGAATGGCGCGCAAACAGAAGATTTTATTCGGTTAAAAAAGACTACATCTTTTTCAATGAATTTCTTTCAATCGTCAATAAAAACGTTGGTTTGGGAGGAGGGATTATTAAAAACAAAGCAAAACTCGGCAAAATTAAATATGCGATGCTTTCCAGCTCTTTTGTTAAGGGAAAACCATATACCCAAAATGAAGTGGATCTTTTTGTAGTTGGCAGCATAGTTTTACCGGAGCTTGGGGCTATTATAAGAGAAGAAGAAGCCAGGCGCGATCGGGAAATAAATTTTACACCCATGACCGAAGAGGAATTTGCCTTCAGAAAGAGCCGAAGAGACCCGTTTGTAATTGGCATTCTCGCAAAGCCAAGAGTGATGCTCGTTGGTGATGAAGAGGAAATGGTTAAGCTTTAAACTCGCCCATGCCCAAAAATCCAAGGATTGTTCTTCTATTTATAATCTGTCTTACGATTTTAGCAATTGTTGTCGATTTACCAAAGATAAAAATATTCGGATTTAATCTAAGCCACCCCAAAATTAATACAAGTTTTTTTAAAAGGGATTTGGAACCAAAACTGGGACTTGACCTTGCGGGTGGTGTTCAACTGACTATGTCTGCTGACATGTCAAAGATTGAGGAAAAAGATCGTGACAATGCTTTAGAATCGGCAAAAAATATTGTCGAAAATAGAGTAAATTCACTTGGAGTTGCAGAAGCTGTCGTTCAAACGGCCAAAACTCAAAGTCAATATAGATTGATTTGCGAACTGCCCGGTGTTTCTGATGTAGAACAAGCAATTGAGGCGTGCAAAAAGACCGCCCATCTTGAATTTAGAACATTAAAAGCCGATGCGTCACAAGAAGCTACCATTTCTGCCAAGCCCGAGGATTTTGAAAGCGCCAATTTAGGCGGAAAGGATTTAAAGCGGGCACAAGCCCAGCCCAGCCAGGATCCTCAAACGCCCGGATATGTCATATCCTTGGAGTTTAACGGGGATGGAGCAAAAAGGCTTGAGGAAATAACCAAAAATAATCTTGATAAACCGATGGCTATGTATTTGGATGATCAGCCTATCTCTTGGCCGCCTCCTGTAATTCGCGCAGTAATTTCAGACGGAAATGCCCAGATAAGTGGAAATTTTACTGCCAAAGAAGCAAAACAGTTGGCTATTCAGCTTAATGCAGGAGCCTTGCCCATTCCCCTAAAAATAGAAAGCCAGACAAGAGTTGGGCCAACCATCGGCAGCGGCTCAATCGAAAAAAGCCTTTTTGCAACGGCAGTTGGCCTAACTTCTGTTGTTGTCTTTATGTTAATTTACTATAGATTTTTAGGATTATTTGCTGTTATCGCTTTGGCAATTTACAGCTTAGTGGTTCTCTCTTTATTCAAATTAATTCCGGTTACCTTAACACTGGCAGGGGTCGCCGGTTTTGTGCTTTCAATTGGTATGGCAGTTGATGCCAATATTCTGATATTCGAAAGAATGAAAGAAGAATTGCGTTGGGGTAAACCAAAATTGGAAGCCTTATTTGCCGGTTTTGAACGGGCATGGTCTTCTATTCGCGATTCAAACGTTTCTTCCCTAATTACTACCGCCATTCTTTTTAATTTTGGTACGGGTGCAATTCGCGGATTCGCCCTGACTTTGGCAATTGGAATTTTAGTTTCGATGTTTAGTGCAATTATAGTGTCTAAAACATTAATCAGAATTTTTTGGGTTCGTAAAATAAAATGAATATTGTTAAAAAAAGAAATTGGTTTTTTATTTTTTCGCTTCTAATTATTATTCCGGGCTTAATTTCCCTAAGTTTATGGGGACTAAGATTAGGAATTGATTTTGCGGGAGGAACACTTTGGGAAATTAAATTTGATCAGCAAGAAATAAGTTCACACGCTGTTTTTCAATATCTGAAAGAACAGCAGGAAGAAATCTCCTCTGTAGCCCAAACAAACGAAAATAGTGTTCTTTTAAGAATGAAGAGTGCAGACGAATTAAAAATATCAGAAATTAAAAATAAATTAAATTCCAAATTTGGTAAAACAACAGACGTTCGTCTGCAAACTGTTGGGCCAATTGTTTCGGCGGAATTAACCAAAAAAGCAGTCGTTGCCGTTTTGGTGTCAATTCTGGCGATAGTTTTATATATAACCTGGTCATTTAGGCAGATCCCAAAACCAACATCATCAATCTCTTTTGGTATCTGCACAATAATCGCCCTTGTTCATGATGTCATAGTGGTGGTTGGCATATTTGCCATTCTTGGCCGGTTTTTCCAAATAGAGATAGATTCTCTTTTTATTACCGCACTTTTAACTGTTATCGGATTTTCTGTCCACGACACGATCGTAGTTTTTGACAGAATCCGGGAAAATCTGAAAAAATACTCAAGTTTCAGTTTTGAGGAAGTAGTCAATCATTCTATCCTGCAGACATTTGCACGCTCCCTTAACACCTCTTTGACAGTGGTGTTTGTACTTTTGGCACTTTTTCTGTTCGGAGGAGAAAGCATTAAATACTTTATTCTGGCGCTTTTAATCGGGATTATTTCCGGAACTTACTCCTCAATCTTCAACGCCGCCCCGCTTTTGGTCGTCTGGCACAATTTAGTAAGGAAGCGTGCATGATTTATGGCAGATAAAAATAAGAAACAGCCTGTAGACGAGCTGAAGAATAAATTAACTCCCGAGCAATATAATATTTGTTTCTTGAAAGGCACCGAGCCGCCATTTTCCGGCAAATATACTGATAATTTTGATAGGGGAATATATCAGTGCGTAGTCTGCAACACTCCTCTGTTTATTCCGATTCCAAATTCCACTCCGATTCCGGCTGGCCAAGCTTTGACGATGTCATTAAAAAAGGAAATGTTGAATTAGTAGAAGATAATAGTTTAGGGATGCTTCGAAAAGAAGTCCTTTGCAAAAATTGCGGAGCCCACCTTGGCCACGTCTTTGATGATGGTCCCACAGAGACAGGTAAAAGGTATTGTATAAATTCCTTGGCCCTTAATTTTAAAGGCGCTAAGCCTTAAAGGGTTCTCAATCGGAAATGCTCCTTGTTTCTTTAAGACGCTTAAGTTGGAATTCTCGCTTATTTTTAGTTTTGTCGTCGGCTACTTCCTCAAAAAGTTTGTTTAAAATCTCGCCGACCTTAGGTCCAGGTTTAAGGCCAAGGATCTTCATAACATCATGGCCATCAATTTTAAGGTCGGCAACCGTAAAAGGTTTTTTTAAAACTTCTTTCAACCTTTGGCGAAAGAGTTTAAGTCGCCAGCTTTCAGGTTGTTGTAAGCCCCCGCCCAATCGATCGCCAATTCGCAGGTCCATCATATCTTCAATATTTTCTACCCCAATATTTTTAATAAAGCGCCTCAAAGCCTTATCTGTTTGATTTTCATTAACCGTGAATTGATGAAAACGCACCAGTCTAAATAATCTTTCCCGATCATGTCGTGAAAGATGAAGTCTTGCGGCGATAGCCAAAACCTGCCGGCCGCCGACTACCTCATGATTATAAAAGGTGCGTACTCCTTCTTCTGTTACTTTAGCCACTTTGGCTTTGCCTATATCATGAAGAAGCGTGGCAAATCTCACGACAGTTTCTTGGGAAGGACAAAATTTCAAGCTCTTTACACAATGTGTTCCTACGTCAAAGATATGGTGTCTTTTTGGACTTTTTTGCTCGACTTTAAAACAAACCTCAAGCTCAGGCAGAATGATTTTTAAAAGTCCTGCCTCACGTGCCAAAAGAATACCGTCTGCGGCATTATCCGAATCGATTATCTTAAAAAACTCATCTCGTATGCGCTCACCGGAGATTGAAATCATATGCTGAGCATTTTTCTTGATGGCAGCAAGTGTCTTTTCCTCAATAGTGAAACCCAAGGTGGTTGCAAAACGCACAGCACGCAAAAGCCTTAAAGCATCTTCGTCAAATCTTTTGTTTGGATCGCCGACAGTTCTAATTATTTTATCTTTTAAATCCTGCTGGCCTTTATACGGATCAACGATCTTTAAGGGTTTACCTCTTCGAGCCTGAGCCTCAGAGCCGAAGGCCTGAGCGTAGCGAAGGGCCATTGCGTTGATTGTGAAATCACGCCTAGACAGATCTTCCTCCAAAGTTTTTCCCCAGACAATAACATCCGGATGGCGTTTGTCCGTATACCTTTCTTCTGTGCGATACGTTGTAATTTGAACCGTAGACTTATTTGGAAGAACAACACCTACTGTTCCGAAGCGGTTATTGTAAAAGGATTTTTTGAATAATTTCAAAATGTCTTCAGGTTTGGCATTGGTTGTCAGATCCCAATCAGCGACTTCCTTTTTCGTAAGTAGGTCTCTTACAGCACCGCCAACGATTGAAACTTCAAACCCAGCTTTATCTAAAGCTAAAATAGGATCTTTGATCTCTTTTTTCACTTCCATAAGAAAATTATAGCAGTCTTGTTGCCCAAGACATAAACAGTAGCGCTTGGTAAAATATCTTTAGTGCAGTCGAGTATCTGGAAAATAGCTTCTTATAATCCAAATAAAAAACGTAGCAATTGGCTGGCTTTACTTCTTGCCAAAAATAGGGGACTGGCAAGCGGAAAGAAACTCAACGAATTTTTGCATCCATCTTTTGAACAAATTCTCTCTGTGAAATTAACCGAAGTTGATAAGGCAGTACAAAGGGTAAAAAAGGCGATTTCAGAAGGTGAAAAAATTATCGTTTATTCTGATTATGATGCTGACGGAATTTGTGCAACCGCCATTATGTGGGAAACGCTTTATGATTTAGGTGCCAATGTTATGCCCTATGTCCCCCATAGAATAAAGGAAGGATACGGTTTAGGAAAGCCGGCGATTACTCAACTGGCCAAATCGCAAATAAAGCTCATTATTACGGTGGATCATGGGGTAACGGCAATTGAGCAGGTAAAGTATGCAAATGAATTGAATGTCGATGTCATAATTACTGATCATCATGTACTTCCAAAACAGCTTCCAAAATCCTATGCCATGGTTCACACAACAAGCTTATGCGGGGCTGGTGTTTCTTGGCGTCTCTCGTGGGAAATAGTCAAAAAACTCCAAAGCTCATATAAGAATATTTTACTTGAGAAACTTGAGCTGGCCGCTCTTGCTACAATTGCCGATTTGGTTCCTCTTACCGGAGCAAATAGAGCAATAGTCAAGTTAGGACTTGAAAAAATTTCACAAACAAAAAGGCCAGGAATCATTGCACTAATGAAGTCGTCAGGCATTAGTACAAAGATTGGAACCTATGAGATTGGTCATATTTTGGCTCCCCGCATTAATGCCATGGGCAGGATCGAGCATGCCTTGGATTCTTTAAGGCTTCTCTGTGCAAAAAAACAAGAAACTGCCGATCAACTTGCCAGCTTGTTAACCAGAACAAATACTAAACGTCAGGACTTAACAGTTAAAGCAGTTAACCATGCAATGAGGTTAGTCAATCACAAACACTTGATAGGTGTCATCTCTCATGAGACTTATCATGAAGGGGTCATCGGACTTGTTGCTTCAAGGTTAGCCGAATCTTTTAACCGACCAATGATAGTTATTTCAAAAGGAGAGATTTATTCCAAAGGGTCTGCACGCTCCATATCGGGATTTAACATTGTTGAGGCAATCAGAGCATCGAGCGAGTTTTTAGTAGACGCTGGAGGTCACCCGATGGCCGCTGGTTTTACAATAGAAACAAGGCACATCGAAATATTTGCTCAGAATATCAGAAGGTATGCCCAAAAATTTTTAACCGATGATCATTTAGTGCCAATAATCAATATAGAGTGCGTACTTGGCACTGAGGATATCAACCAAAATACTCTTGCGCAGATAGAAAAGTTTGAGCCGTACGGTGTCGGTAATCCTCAGCCGGTATTTTTAACAAGAAAGATGTTACTTGAAGATATTAGAACCGTTGGTGCCGATGCTGCCCATCTAAAGCTTCAAGTAGCAGGACTTTCGGCGATTGGGTTTAATATGGGTCAGCAAAAAGTCCAGCTTAGACCCGGTCAATTCGTTGATTTGGTTTATACGCTTTCCGTTGACAATTACAATAATAGGGGAGGCATTCAGCTTAAAGTTAAAGACTTGACGATTAACTCTTAAGCTTTCATATTACCAACAATATTTTTCTAGATCTATTCCAGCTTTGATTGTCAAGCGCTATTTGGTTAAACTTATTGTGGTAGTTTAGAATCAAGTAAAGTATTACCAAATGAACCGTACGCTAGTTAACCAATGCAACCATAAAGTTGGATCAAAAATTCTTCTTTTTGGATGGATAAACACAATAAGAGATCACGGGAAAGTTATATTTTTGGATCTTAAAGACTTCACAGGAATTATCCAGACTGTTTTTAAAGACAAATCCGCAGTTTCTGAGGGCGATGTAGTTAAGGTAGAAGGGTTAGTTAAGAAGCGTCCTCAAAATATGATAAATTTGGATCTGGCAACAGGCCAAATCGAAGTCGAAATTGAAAAATTAGTAATAATTGCCAAATCTAAAACTCCCCCCTTTCCTATTGATTCAGAAGGACAGGACATTGAGGAGGCTTTAAGGTTAAAGTACCGCTACCTTGATTTAAGACGTGAGAGACTTCAAAAAAATCTAAAACTTAGATTTGCAATGATTGCATACATGCGAAAGTTTTTAACAGAGAAAGGATTTATCGAAATTGAAACCCCTATACTGACAAAAGCAACTCCGGAAGGCGCGCGCGATTTTCTAATCGCATCAAGACTGCAGCCCGGTAAGTTCTATGCCCTTCCTCAGTCTCCACAACAATACAAGCAACTTTTGATGGTTGCAGGTTTTGAGCGGTATTTTCAAATTGCCAGATGTTTTAGAGACGAGGATCCTAGAAGCGATCGCGCATACGGGGAATTTTCTCAGCTTGATATCGAAATGTCGTTTGTCACCCAGGAAGAGATTCTTTGCCTAACAGAAGAGTTATTTGCCGAATTATGTGAAAAAGTTTTTAAAAAGAAAGTTTTTAAATACCCATTCCCGAGAATTACTCATGATGAAGCAATTAAAAAATACGGTTCAGATAAGTTCGATTTAAGAAGTAAAAAAGACGAAGGTGTTCTAGCTTTTGCATTTGTAGTAAACTTTCCTCTTTTTGAAAAAACTAAAGATGCGCCAATTGCGCCAAGTCATCATCCCTTTACCGCTCCGAAAGAGGAAGATCTAAATCTTTTGGAAAAAAACCCGATGAAGGTCAGGTCTTACCAGCACGATCTGGTCTGCAATGGGCTTGAAGTAGGAGGAGGCAGTATTAGAATTACGGATGTCGAAATTCAAAAAAAGATATTTAAAATTTTAGGCTATAAGGATAAAGAAATTGAGGAGAAATTCGGACATTTGCTAGAAAGTTTTACCTATGGAGTTCCTCCGCACGGAGGAATTGCTCCTGGAATTGAAAGATTACTGATGGCGGCAACAGGTGAAAAAAACACAAGGGAAGTTATGGCTTTTCCGATGACTGCGTCTGGTCAGACTTCCGTGATGGATGCTCCATCCGAAGTAGAGGCTGACACTCTCAAAGAATTAAAAATTAAAACTGGCTAATATTTTCTTATGCGCGTTTTTTTTATCGCGCTGATATTTTTATCGGCGGCCGTTTTTGTAATTTACGAAAATAACTTCGTAAGATTTCCTCAAAATATTTTTTTTACCAAACCACCAGTACAAGAAGATCAAACACTATTACCCTATCCAGTCAGAATAAAGGGATTTGTACAAGTGCCGCAGATATCTGCAAGATCTGCAGTCGTAATCGATGCAAAAACCGGCATCGTTCTTTATGAGAAAGAGCCAAATCTGCGTCACCCACCCGCCTCTGTTACCAAATTAATGACGGCAATAACATCTCTTGAGAAATGTACGCCCCAAACAGATGTTAGGATAAATACCCCTGTTAGTGAGGGGACTCTAATGGGTCTTGATCATGGGGATCTGGTAAGTATCCAGAGTCTTCTTTATGGAATGTTGATTGCTTCCGGTAATGATGCTGCTTTTGCACTAAGTTATGCCTGCGCCGATTCGTATAATCAGTTTATAGCCTCGATGAATCAGAAAGCAAAAGAGCTCGCAATGACAAATACCCATTTTACCAATCCTGCCGGGTTTGACGACTCCCTTCACTATTCCACAGCCAAAGACTTAGCCAAACTTGCCAAAGTGGCAGTTGCAAGTCCCTTGATTTCCAAAATCGTTTCCACCAAAAGCACAATTGTTACAGACGTAACAGGTATAAAAACTTATTATCTTGAAAACATCAATCAGCTGCTTGGTGAAGTTGAAGGGTTGGAGGGAGTCAAAACAGGCCAGACAGAAGGCTCGCTGGAGGTATTAGTTACTAAAACTACCCGTTTTAAAAACACCATTATTGTGGTAATTCTAGGCTCTAATGACAGGTTTGGGGAATCAAAAGAAATTATCGAATGGGCATTTAAAAATCACCAGTGGGTAAGCCCCTAGAGAATTAACCTAATTTAGGTTATTGACCTGATTTTTAAACAATGTCAAAATCCCAAAGTCTAAAATCCCAAAAAAATCTAATTTAAAATTTTTTCATTTAGTCCAAGTTTCATCAATTGCAGGCACATAGGCGACTAATCCCTTGTCGCTTTTAAAGACATATACAGGCATTAAAAATCCTTGAGAATTTCGTGTTTCCAGGTAAGCAAGTGCGACATCCCTAATAGGAAAACGTTCTAAATCCTGCGGATTTTTGTTGAAAGCGGCGTAGCCCGCTTTCAATTCTTCGAAGGCTTTGGCGGTTCCTTTTAAGGGGTATGTTGCAAAATTATGTTTTTCTATCGTTTGTCTTACCAGAGTTGCTGTGACAACTTTATTTGATGAAACCAAGGCTTGTGCCGAAGGTGAGCTTTCCCTCGGAGAAATTACCGGAATTTTATCTATATCTAGTCTTTTGAAATTAACTTCAACAAGATTGGCATTTACCAAAGCAGGCGTTTCTGTCAGCCTGTTGCCGTCAATCCTTAAAGTTCTTGTTTCAATCTTTTCAGGCGGAAACTCATGCAAATCAAAGTCAAAATTTTTTAAAAAGTTGATCGCAGACTGTTTAGCATCGTCGATACTTCTTGGCCTTGATGAAATGACTTTTATATCCTGAGTATAATTACTGGTAAATTCAAAAATTCCTGACGCAGTATTTATAGTAATTGTCCGCAACTCATCCTTAGGATCAGTAAATTTTAAAAGATGTAAGTCGACATTTTGGGGATCTTTGGTAAAGCCGATTCTTGAAACTATACTTTTAGTTCTTTCCGCTGCCCCGAATGAGGATTCTTCACTACCAAGTATGAATATCTTCGTTCTTGTGGCAAGCTGCGGCAGTTGGCCGCTTATGGTTTCTAAGCTGTAAGTAATGCCAGCAGGTGGCCTGATGCCTTCTGAAAAATCAAGTTTCGGTAACTTACCGAAGGCGACTGTAGCCGGAGGCGGTTTTGGGGGAAAGAGGGAGTTTTTTATTAATTTACCAACTGTCCACAGGATAAATATAGAAAGTAAAATTCCGGCTACAATAGCTACTTTGAAAAATGTTTTTCTGGAAAATTCACTAGCTTGGCTTAGAGTGGGCATTATGGACTCTTACAATGATACAATTTTACCATGTCCAACGTTATAACACGCTTTGCACCGTCACCTACAGGAACGCCGCATATTGGCAATATCAGGACAGCGCTTTTTAACTTTCTATTTGCCAGGAATCAAAAGGGAGTATTTATTTTACGAATTGAGGATACGGACCAAAAAAGATTTGTCCCAGAATCGGTAGACAATATCAAAGAAAGCCTAAAAAGCCTAAATCTTAGTTGGGATTTAGAGGAAGTTCAATCAAAAAGGCTCAAAATTTATCACAAATACCTAGATATATTAAAAGAAAAGGGGCTTGTTTATGAGGATGAAGGCGCCGTAAGATTTAAAGTTTCCAAAAAAAAAGAGTTGACTTGGCAAGATTTGGTACACGGTGACATAATATTCGCATCAGATGTAATTGAGGATTTTGTCCTTGTCAAAAGCGACGGTTATCCTACGTACCACTTTGCATCAGTGGTGGATGATCACGAAATGAAAATAACCCATGTTTTGCGAGGCGATGAGTGGATTTCTTCAACCCCTAAACACCTGCTTTTGTATGAAGCTTTCGGCTGGGAGTCTCCAAAGTTTGCCCATATGCCGGCGATCTTGGGGGCAGGTCATAAAAAACTTTCCAAAAGAGAAGGCGCAAAGTCGGTCTTTGAATATTTGGATGAGGGTTATTTGCCGGAAGCTCTAGTAAATTTTTTGGCTCTTTTGGGGTGGGCCCCGAAAAATGATAAGGAAATTTTTTCCTTGGACGAATTAGTAGATGAATTTTCGATTGAAAGAATTAACAAAAACAGTCCTATTTTTAACCTTGAAAAACTGCGCTGGTTCAATAACCAATGGATTAAAAAATTAACAGATGATGATCTGACAACTAGAATTCTCAAGTTTTATCCCCAATACCCAAAAGCCGAAATTGCAAAACTTATACCGCTTGTAAAGGAGAGAATGTTTACCTTTAAAGAATTTAAGGATCTTTGCGATTTTATATTTGAGTCTCCACAAATAGCATCTATCCCGTCTGTTTCTGTGTTAGCTGCAACAATTGCCAGTCTCTCTATTCAATTTGGAAAAGTTCAAGATTGGGAAGCATCAAAAATCAAAAAAACTATTGAGGATGTTGCCGAAAAATTAAAAGAAGATCGAATCGCAACTATTGCGGCAGTCAGAAATATCGTTTCAGGGAAGACCGTGACGCCGCCCCTTTATGAATCATTGGAAATATTGGGTAAAGAAGAAACGGTTAAGAGATTAG
>MFBL01000049.1 GCA_001774945.1 Candidatus Curtissbacteria bacterium RIFCSPHIGHO2_12_FULL_41_17 | reverse complement strand
CTTTATAAACAATAAAAGCTTCTACTTTTCCCTGGTTCTTGCGGCAGTATTCAATGGCCTTTAGAAACTCTTTTCTATTAGCAGTTTTAGCCGAAGCGCCTTCTTCTCGGAATACCCCGGCTATTTTAATTCCTTTCTTCTCACAGTATTCACGGCAAACCTCCTCCTGGTGTTCTAAAGATGTGCCCTTAACTTGTTCATCACTTGATACACGAGTGTATATTATTCCTTTCATAGTTTTGTTTTGGTTAATTTCTTTCAACATTAAAGCGACGCCTGGTTGACCCAACCACTTGCCCGAAGGTAGTAATGCTGGCAGGCGCCGCTTTAAGGTCAGCATTAAAAAAATCGGACAAATATATGATTGGGTCAACGCCCTAACTATAACAGTTCCATAGGCCTATATCAAATGAATTTTTTTACCACTGTCGATTATTTTCCAGCAATTCGTGCATAAAACTATCCAATCTCTATAACCTTTTTGTTCGTTGTCAGTTCGTCTTCCCTCGATGATTTGCGAACTTGTAAACACTGTTCGATTGCAATGACGGCAATAAATATTAAAGCCATAAACATTGCCTTTGTAGGTTAATGTTTTCTTTTTGATTTTAGCGAGGCGCTTCTTGCTTATAGATACGCCCTCATTCTCAATAATTTGATGGTTAGCAGACATTTTGGTGTGTTTAGGTTAAATGGGTTCAGCATCGGTACACTCCTACGCTGACACGTCTTTTTTTTGTAATCTTTTACGTTTCAATCCTTGTAGTACGCGTTCTCTTCTCAATTGGTTATCAAATTCCGCAAAGGTCCCAAGTTTAATTCTAAGAATTTCTTCTTCGGTCAGCGACAATTTTTGTTTTTTGTTCATAGTTTTGTTTTTATAAATTAAATCTATTAAGCGACCATTTATTTTTGTATTAAATCTTTAATACATTGAACCCGTTATAAGAAGTATAGTGATTCTTATACTTAAGTATTAGTAGTGTTTCATTTCGGAAGACCCCTGACTTTCATTTTGGAACACATCAAATTCACTTTTTGATTTTTCATACTCAATTTCAAGTTTTGTATCCTCAAGGTAACCCTCGTATTCTTTTTTGCTTATAGCTCCCGACTCCAACTTCTTCTGCATTGTTCTGTGAAATTCTACGCGCAAGGCCGTTAGAAGGCCTGTGATGTCGTATGAATGCGTTCTGTACGGATTGCGTAGCATCTTTAATGTCTTCAAGTATCCTTTTTCTATCAATTTGTCTTTTGCTCTATGTATAGTTGCAGAACTCATACCGGAAAACTTAATTAACTTTTTTAGGGCAGGATGTGTCTTTCCGGGATTGTTATCCCATCTGTGTTGTAGAATATGCAGTAATAAGCGTAATTCCGAGTTGCTTATCTTCAATTCTTTCTGATACTCCAATAATAAATTCGGCACTTGCGTATACCCTTGGCTTGCTATTGTGTGGCCAAATTTTTGAATGGCTTTATTGTCTAGGTGGGTATTTTTAAGCCTCTTCATTTTTTTCTTTATTTATTTTTTCTGCTGACCATTTGGCAAAGGCAATTTCCGCAAGGCCTAAAGCCCGATCTCGTAATTCTTCTGCTTCCTCGTCCGGCATATCCGGCTTTTTTAGCAGCTCTTTTATTCGTTTTGTAGATAACATAAAATCGGGACTTATAGACCCCGATTTTGTTGTGACAAAACAAAACCGGGTTCTAAAACAGAACAGCAATTTTTCAATTACTATTTTGTTTCGAAACCCGGTAACATTTGTCACTTGTTGTGACCGCCGGACATCTCCCAGCGAAAACGGTTTCTAACTAAATTTTTCTGACTCATTCATTATAACAAGTATAAGATATTTTGCAAAGGTACTATACTCCTATTCAACTTCGCCCTTTTTATAGTGTTACTAAACTCTTTTTTATAGTGTGAGAAAACTCACTCAAGTCTTCGTCCTTCTCATAAGCAAGTGGAGTTTCTCTTGTGGTATCTAAGGCTCAAGTTAGAGCTTTCTTTTCTTGCAGGTCTATTTCTGCTATTATAAAAACGAATTAAATAAACAGACCTAACCCTCACAGTTTAAACTGCGAGATATGGTTAACAAGACGCAATCAGCACAAACACCCCATCATCAGGGTCGCTGATTGCGCCATACGAGGAAACTCGTATGTTGGGCCGCAAGGTCCTACCTGGTGGTGGGCTTTTTGTTTGGGGCTTATCACACACAATTTTTTAGATTGAAGATGGCGCCTGCAACGTGCCTTCCTAAATAAAGATATTCCTCCGCAAAATTCTCACACATCAGCTTCGCTTTTTTTATCGTGTAAGAAAACTCATCTTTTTTATAGTGTTGGAAAACTCTTTTTTTATCGTGTTACTATACTCGTTTAAATTTGGGTCATTCTGATAATCCAATAAAACCTTTTTGCTTGTATCAAGAGCTAATTAATATGAATACCCCAACAGCAATAGCAACCATAATCGCATTGGCCTTAATAGGGCTTTCTCTTCTAATTACCGGAAGAGTTGAATTAAGCAAAGGGTTAGAAACGACGTTGGCATCTGCAATAGCGTTTTCGATATGGGGAGTGGCATTGGTAGTAGCGTATAAAGTTTTGGAAATATGGTGGCGAACAAGACTCGGAAAATGGCTACTGAAAATTTCTCCCTTTAGCGAGGTAACAATAAAAGGGTTGGCAGTACTCGCACTTATTATTATTGCTTTCTATCTCATTGCGGTAATTGCGGTGTTTCTGCACGATGAACTTGGATTTTTTCGCTAATAATCACGTATAAAAACTCTGGGTAATCAAGTGGCAAAATTTGTTCCCACACTAAAGACGTTTCCTCCTTCGCTGTTTCCAAAGCTGTGCTTCTTGCATAATTTGATTCTAACCACTTTTCACGCAAGGCCCAGTTTGGTAATATACACTATCGTAAAATTCTGGACTCTGCGATAAGTATTTTTTAGAGAAAACTCGCCCGAATAAGGCGGATTTATGTTAGGATAAAAATGATATGGAAAATAATACAGAAACATTTATAAGAAAACGCAAGACCAATTCTAATTACAACCGACAAGCAATCCACAGAGTTGGATAGACCGGCTGACACAAGAGGGGATGACGCAATTGAACGCCTCCGAAGAGCAATTGCTGAACCCGGAGTGGAGGATACGAAACCTATATTTCATTAAAACTGTAATTTATGGAGAAACAAGAATTAAAACAATTATTTAATAACTTCCTTGCTATATATGATGTTGAATCAAAGGATGCTATTTGGGTGAAACAAAGTCAGCTGTTTAGAGATTTTTGGGATAATAAGATTTTAGCGGACGGTAATAGCGAGCTGAACGATGCCGAGGTTGATCAAATTATACGAATTTTAGATAGAAATGGGCGTGGTAATACCCGCGAAAGCGAAGCAGTAGCACGAGCTATGGTTGCACAAGGGGCTTGGAGAAGAATGTTTAACGGTATAAAAGCTCGTAAAGAATTTTCAAGCTTATTAAATAAAATTTTTCTTGAAGAGGATACGACCCAAAAAGCTGGGTATATAAATGAGCTATACAAGCTTAACGAAGAAAAACATATAAATAATTTAACAGGACCAAGCGGAAATGCTCTGGGGGCAATGCTGGCGGCATTTTATCCGGTTAATAATTTGAGCATTATTTCCTTGAATGATAGGGAAAAATTATGTTCGTTTCTTGGTATACAGACCGTAGATTTTTCGTCAGAGGATATTGGTAATAAAATAGCCGCTTCAAACAGTGATATTATAAAATTTTTTGAAAACGCGGGTATTCATTATTCGGCAAGAACCGTATCGGTTTTCGCTTACTCTGCAGAGTTCAAATCTTTTTGGAAAGTTAGCAAAATAGAAGCAGAAGAAGAGGTTCAAGCATCATTCCCTACAGTAAGTCAAGAAATTAGCGATCCCAGCTTATTCTATATGGAGAGCCAGTTGGAGGATTTTATTATAGAAAATTGGGACAAGACAGAATTTGGCAATAAATATGATTTAATAGAGGAAAATGGTGAACTGGTAAGTCAGCAGTATAGAACTGATATAGGTATTATTGATATTTTAGCTAAAGATAAAAAAACCGACCAGTATGTTGTGATAGAGCTAAAAAAGAACCAAACCAGCGACGACACGGTTGGGCAACTCACCAGGTATATGGGCTGGCTTGAAGAAAAGAAAACAAGCGGAAAACCGACAAAAGGAATTATCATAGCCGGACATTATGACGAACGCCTTTACTTTGCCTTAAAGAAACTCAAAGACGTTGAAGTATATTTATATCAAGTAGATTTTAAGCTTAACGAATTTAAAAAATAATGCAGACCAAGCTTAATTTATTTCCGTTATCTCCAAATAGTATTATTGTCGGTGATTTTATAAGGTCACCGTTAAATTATATTGGAGGTAAATATAAGATTTTAGGCCAGATAGTGCCTTATTTTCCCAAAAACATAGGTAATTTTGTGGATTTATTCGCTGGTGGTTGTAATGTGGGAATAAACGTAAATGCAGATCACGTCTACCTAAATGACAACTTAACTTACTTGATTGAGATGTATAAAATCTTTAAGTCCCAAGATGTTGGCGATATATTAGGGCATATAGATGGAAGGATAAGGCAGTTCAAGCTTTCATTAACAAATGAGGACGGATATAAGGAAATGAGAAGTTTATATAATGAACAAAAAAATCCGTTAGATTTATTTGTTCTTATTGCTTACTCTTTTAATCATCAAATACGTTTTAACAATAATCACGAATTTAATAACCCATTTGGGAGGGAGAGAAGCAGTTTTAATAATAAAATGCGTGAAAATTTAGAGCGATTTATTTTAAGATTAAAAGATTTGGACGTTGTCTTATCTGGTATTTGTTTTGAAGAATTTGATTTTTCTTTTTTGTCTAACAATGATTTTGTCTATTGTGATCCTCCGTATCTTATAACAACAGGAACTTACAATGATGGGAAAAGGGGTTTTAAGGGTTGGTCGGAGAAAGAGGAGACCGCTTTATTAGAAAGATTAGATGAATTAAACAAAAAGGGAATAAGATTTGCCTTATCAAATGTCATAGACCATAAAGGAAAATCAAATGATGTTTTAAAAAAATGGATTTCAGAGAAGGACAATTACAGAATAAATTATATTGATTTCAATTATTCAAATTCTAACTATCAAACCCGTGTAAGGGACAGAAATGCAAGTGTGGAGGTGCTTATAACGAATTATTCTACATAGTATGAGGTTTATTGGTAATAAAGAAAATTTGGTTAATAAAATACACCAAGTAATGCAATCAAAGAACATTCAAGGAAATTCGTTCTTTGATTTTTTTGCTGGGACTGCAAGTGTTGGTAAGTATTTCAAAAAATTGGGTTATCAAATTTTTTCGTCAGATTTACTACATTTTTCGTATGTTTTGCAGCAGGCGTATATTGTAAATAACGAAGAACCAAAATTCAGCAAACTTCTTAATAAAATTAGCATTAAGAGCGGTTTTCTTTTTTCTTCGCCCTTATTGCTGGTTGTTGAGTATTTAAATCAGATTGACCCGGTTGAAGGATTTATTTACAAGAATTATACGCCGGCTGGGACGTCTGGATTAAAACAAGCAAGAATGTATTTTACTAACGAAAATGGTAAAAGAATAGATGCAATCAGGCAGCAAATTGAAATTTGGCGGAAGGAAAAGTTAGTAACTCAAAATGAGTATTTTATATTGGTGGCCTGTCTTATTGAAACTGCTCCTTTCTATGCAAATATCACCGGTGTTTATGGAGCATTTCAAAAAAAATGGGACGTAAGAGCGCTTAAGCCATTAAAATTACGTGGCGTTCCTCAAATAGTAAACAAAAAAGAAAATTATGCGTTTAATGTCAATTCAGTAGATCTTGTAGATAAAATAAAAGCGGATATATATTATCTTGACCCCCCATATAATCAGAGGCAATATGCGCCAAACTATCATTTGTTAGAAACGATATCAAAGTATGACAACCCGAAAATAAAAGGAGTAACCGGTTTAAGGGATTATAGTAATCAAAAATCTAATTTTTGTAATCCAGAATCTGCATTAGGTGAACTTTCAAAAATAGCAAAAAAAGCAAACTGCGGAGCCTTGATTTTGAGCTATAACACGGAGGGCATAATGCCTCAAAAAAAAATAATATCTACATTGGCCCAATATGGTCAAGTTGAATTAAGTGAATTTGAATACCCACGTTTTAAAAGCAACAATAACGGGGCAAGCAAAACAAAAAAACACGTTAAGGAACAGTTATATATATTAAAAAAATGAAAAAGAATCTTTGGTTTTTAACAGAGGAGCGTCCCAAAAAAGAGGTTTTAATAAAAGTGCTTGAAAAATTTGCAAAGGATTATGAATTTGCAGTTTTTATTGATGCTATACGCATTTTACCAATTCTGGAAAATGGAAAGTTTGCTTTTAAATACGAGGTCGTAGGTTTTCGTTGCAATAATGTAGACAGAGTGTATATAAAAACTATTTCAGGGAACTCAAGTGCAGTAGATTTCTTAATTTTTTATCAAAAAAATGAACCAACTTTAAGGGATAAACCTATTTACGCGATTGAAGAAACCAAAACAGATGATTCGGAGAGCCGAAATACCGGTGTTTATCAACGAGCTATTAAATTTCTTTTTATACAAACCTATTACCCAAATGCTAAAAAAATAATGCTCTATTATTTAAGGATAGATCAGAAAAAGGTGGCAACATCAACGTATATTTTTGGGACAAGGTTACTGCTAACTCTGGGCGTTGAGGTGTTAGGTAAAAAGTTAGATCCTAAAATTTTCAAACCTTTTAAAACCATTGATGAGATCATTGCTCTAAAAGCTGGTATGAAAAATGCTCCGAAAGGAAATGTGCCAATTTTGTTTACAAAACTTGATAAGAAGATTCAAATCTCCGGTCGGCTCTTCAAAAGTGGCGGACTATCTCACGATCCAAACATCGGCGCATTGAGTTTAATTGCTGCAGCTTTGCGAAGATTAGGTTGGAAAGGTGAGATTGAAATTACTCGGCACGGTCTTTTACAACAACACGTTGAGGGTGGAAATAAGTTTATTCAAATAGCCAATGCTTTAAATATCTCATTGCAGGGCATAACAATTTCAAAAGCTGTAATGCATAAGAGTTATTGGAAGTATGATATGGATGGGGAGAAATTAGGGACTATATTTATTCATTTGGTGGCAGAAAATTTTACAGAAGGATACTCTATTTTTGAAAACCACGCCGGTTGCGAGAAAGGCTATTTTATAACTAAAGAAGGAAAACCTATTGCTTTAGAAAAGTATTCTGATAAACGTGCATATAAAGCCGGAAATAAGAAGAAAATAATTAGCATACCAGATTTAATTTTAATTGACTTTGGAAGAAGCGAAGTGATTGATGTTGAAGGTAAAAAATATAAGTTCCGTAAGGACGGTATTAAGGAGTTAAGAGGTTTTAAGGATATTGAGGACAGATATATCAAGAAATACTATCCTGGATTTGAAATAATTCGCACCGTTGTTTTATTTGGGGGAGTAGAAAAAAAGATTGTGGAACTTAAAGTTGGGTTTCTTTTAAATGAGCAAGGCGATTTGATTTTAGGCGTTCAAGCTCCGGAATTATTTAAGGAAGCAATTAAGAATCTATTAGATTTTTGGGCTTAAGTAATTTTCCTATATGCTACCCGACGAAGCCGTAAAAGAATTTCAAGAACTTTATAAGAAGGAATTTAATGTAGAACTTCCTTATGAAGAAGCAAAAATAAAGGCAGAAAAGCTGGTGAACCTTTTTGCGTTACTGCTTAGGCCCAGTAAAACAGAGGAGCAAGAAGGATAAAATTATTTTCTATAAAACAAAGGGGCGCTTGCGAAGGCGCTTGTTTTTGTGTAGTGTAAGAGGTAAATTAAATTCAATTTGTATGCTATCCTTAGAAAAATTACAAGAAATTGTTTCAGCCGCTGATTTTGATAAGCTTATTGGAGAAATTGAGAATGAGTGGTTCGATTGCAAAGCAAGCCCTTATCAGTTGCAAAACGATATATCAAAAAAAGAATTAGCTAAAGACGTTTCCTCTTTCTCCAATTTTGAAGGAGGATTTATTTTTATAGGTGTTAAAACATCTCAAAGCGACGAACATTTTGGAGATGAAGTTGAATCTCTTCGTCCTTTTAATAAAAGCCTCGTAGACCCCATACAATATAGAAATGTTATAGGAGATTGGGTTTACCCGGACATTGAGGGGGTAGATGTAAAATGGATTGAGATTACGTCTCAGGCGGGCAGGGGCTTGGTGGTTATTACGGTTCCAGAACAAAAAGAATCTACTAAACCTTTTTTAATAACAAAAACTCTTGATGGTGAAAGGAAAATAGAGACACTGTTTGGGTACGCGCAGAGAAAAGGAGACACCAATAAACCCGCAACTATTGCAGATATGCAAAGATATATACAATCAGGTTTTCATTATGAAAAACAAATTAAAAATCAACTTGATGGAATCGAGGTTCTCTTGAGGAGTGTAGCGCAACATAATCAGGCTCAAGTTCAAAGCAGGACTAATGGTGAGAGAATAGAGCAAAGAATAACGCGCGCGCTTGAACACGCTTATCTGGGAAATGAAAGAACTATAACTATTTCTGCTTACCCAAATCAGCCGAGTCAGCTTCAAACTATTTTTTTAACCTCAGAGCATAGCATCAGAAGGCATTTAGAAACTCCCCCTATATTACGACGAGGTGGTTGGAGTATTGAGACGCTGGATCAGGCAAGGATTATGCGTGGTGAAATGATTCGCGTAGCAAACGGAGACAGGAAGGTTATCGATTTGTATAAGGATGGAACCCTTGTTTTTATTGCTCTTGCAGACCATAGATTTCTTGCCTGGCACGATGAAGAAAGACAGAAAATAAACTCAGCCGCTCTAATAGAGGTTATTTATAGTTTTGTGTCGTTCTATAAGCTTGTTTTGGATGACCTGGAGAATTTACCAGAAGAAATAACACTGCGGGTTGATTTTAAGAATTTACACCTTGATGACATAAAAAGTTATTTACTTCCATATCAACTCGGCAGTTTGGCTCAAGGCTTTGAAGACCAAAGAAGAGATGCGCCCGATAATGATGGAGCGGTTGAAAAAACCTTTTTAACTGATAATTTCGATATAGGAGCTGTTGCATTTGAGTTGATTCGGGAGGTATATCTGTGGTTCGGATTTGAAGAAGAAAAAATTCCCTATGTTCAAGAAAGAGATGGATTGAAAACAATTAACGCAGACGCTATTGCAAGTTTATGATAAATAATGTGTTAAAATTTAAATTATGATTAAATTCATTATTTTGTCAGTAGTAAGCGGTGCTATCTTTTTGGGATTCACTGCTTTTATGTATAAACCAATTGAAGCTTGGGTAAAATCTTATTTTATAACCAAGAAATTATTGAAAGAAACTCGTTCGATTAGAAAGGCCTTAAAAGGGAAACATATGGCAGATCGTCTTTTGGATATATGGAATAATGGTCATCCGTGGCCCCTTGTTTCCATAGATGTTTTATATTCAAAGAATAATTTCTGGCAAGGAGCTTGGTGGGATAGCACTATTGATAAGAAGCTTGAAGGCCAGGGTTTAGTAGAAAGATTCCAAGAAAATCAACAAATGAAGGTTCGGCTGTCTGAAAATAAATTAACGAAGGCAGTTATTAAGAGATTAAATAAATTGGTTGATAAGGGGGAGTTTTAGTAAAATTACGAATTCGTCGTGGATACCTGCTGCCAAAGCTGCAATTCCTTCATAATTTGGTTCCAACCACTTCTCACGTAGTCCACCAAAATAAAATAGTCCGCCATGCGTGGCGGACTATTTTATTTTGGTTGAAATTGATGGCGGGGATTGAACAAAGAAGGGGTCGGGAAACTTTGGTTTCCCGTGGTGGAAGCAGCGATTCGCTAATTAGCGAAGAGCGTTGAAACCGCAAGGTGTCAAAGAGCGAACGAAGTGAGCGAGTGAAATAACGAAGTGTCCCGCCATCTCCACCACTTCGCCCCCGAATAAAATCGGGGGCTTCGCGGTGCACGCACCAAAATTTTAAAATTTAAAAAATTCGTGCTAGTGTTAAGCGAAGTGGTGCCCCGCATAGTACCACGCAGTGGTACGTCGTGGGGCAGATCAATATGTACTATGTTTATATTTTACAAAGCGAAAAAGACAAAAGTCGTTATATTGGCGCAACAGCTGATTTACAAAAACGCGTCAAACAACATAATGGGCACGGTACTAAATCCACTAAATTAAAAACTCCTTATATTTTACTTTGGTATTGTACATTTGTAGAAAAAGAAAAAGCTTACGCTTTTGAGAAATATCTAAAATCTAGTTCTGGGTATGCTTTTACCAAAAAAAGATTAATTTAGTGAAATAACAAAGTGTCCCGTCATCTCCACCACTTCGCCCCCGGCAAAAACCGGGGGCTTCGCGGTGCGCGCATCAAACATTGACAGGCCATCATGTATTTGTTAAGATGTTTTTAGTATGTAGGGGAGGTGCAAGATGGCATACGGAACTACCTGGGAGAAGATTTTTGCTATTAGAAGCAACAGGAAGTTTGCAACAGCTAAAGAAGCATTTGATGCCGCTTCAGATATGAAAAGAGTGCTAGGGGAAGCAGGTTTTGTTCTACTTAAAGGCGGAGATGGGGGCTCTGTTACCACAAATACCGCCCTTGACGCTAAGTCACTTTTTTCAGAATAAATAGTTAACCTAAAACAAAAAAGTCGTCCTAACCGACGATTTTTTATATATTTCGATACTGTTCAACTTATTGAATAACATTAAATAAACTAAAAAATTCCCAGAAATTTTTATACCCCCTTTATACATAGCGAAATTTACGCTATAACTTAGAGTACATGCAAGTTCGCAATAAATTACGCCAAAGTGTAAAAAATTCAATAAAAATACTTCAAGAAAGCGCTAAATTGCCGGCTGGTTCTTTCAACAAAATAAAGATTGAACGCTCAAATCGTGAAGGACAAGGAGATTACTCAACAAGCATTGCTATGCAGGTTGCTTCTAGTTCTGGCAGAAAGCCAAAAACAATAGCGAAAGTTATTTTAGAGCAACTTCAAAAAGATGAGAAATTATTAAAAATATTTTCAGAAATTAAAGTTGCTTCCCCTGGCTTTATAAACTTTTACTTTTCAAATGAGTATTTAAAACAGCAGGTTTCTTATATTTTGAAAACAAATAATTTTGGCTCGGTTAATGTTGGTCGTGGAGAAAAATTAAACTTAGAGTTCGTGTCCGTTAACCCAACTGGGGAGTTGCATATAGGACATGGTCGTACCGCATTTTATGGCGATGTTTTAGCAAACATACTTAGTTTTGCGAACTTTGATATTAAGCGCGAGTATTATATAAATAATGCTCGTCAAAGTGCGCAAATTAAGGAGTTAGGAAAGACAGCGTTAAAAAGAGGAACCTCGTATAAAAGCCCATACTTAGACGAAAAATTAAAACAGTATTCTTCTAAATTAAAAAATATAAAAACCGCAAGCGCGGCAGGGTATTTTTTGGCCGGCAAGATTATGCAGGACATTGAAAAGTTTTTACACGAGGAAGCAAAAATTAAATTTGATATCTGGAAAGAGGAAGAGGGTTTATATAAAAATAACCTCGTAACAAACACGTTTAATGAACTTCAAAAAAAAAAGTTGGTATACGAAAAAGAGGGAGCTACTTGGTTAAGAACTACTAAATATGGAGATAGTCAAGATCAGGTGTTGATTAGGGGAAGCGGAGAGAGCACTTATCTTATGGCAGATATCGCCTATCACAGAGACAAAGCGCGCAGAGGTTTTAAAAAATTAATTAATATCTGGGGCGCGGATCATCAGGGTCATGTGGGGCGTTTGAAAGCTGCAATGAAAAGTTTTAAAATAACTGATTTGGATATTCTCATTTCTCAATTAGTTACCCTGAAAGGGAAGATGCGCCTTTCCAAAAGAAGGGGCAATGTAATTTCTTTGCACGATTTATTAAAAGAAGTAGGATTGGATGTCACAAGATATTTTTACTTAACCAAATCTTTGGATGCTCAAATGGAGTTTGATTTAGAGCTTGCCCGCGAACAGTCACAAAAAAATCCTGTATTTTATATTCAATACACGCACGCTAGAATCCGCAGTATTCTAAAAAAAGTACAAAATGCAACAGATTCTAATAAATTTTCAGTAAGTAAAAAAAACATGAATGAGCTTAAGGAGTATGGCGAGATGAAGTTGATTAAAGAGTTAGTCGCGTTTCCCGATATCATAGAAGATATTGCTCACGATTATCAGGTTCATCGTTTAACAACTTATGTACATGAATTAGCGCAGATATTTAGTCAATTTTATCGCGACTTTAGGATTATCGAAGACAATCCTTCTTCGACTGCCTTTAATATAAATAAAGGTAGGTTGGCGCTGGCAATAGCTACAGGCCTGGTAATAGGGAAGTCCCTAAAACTATTGGGCATTAACGCGCCAGAAAAAATGTAGATATGGAAATTATAGAAATAGAAAAACAAATACTTAAATTTTGGAGAGAGTCCCACGCATTTAAACGCAGTGTAGACAAGCGGTCAAAAAACCGCAGTTTTGTATTTTTTGAAGGTCCGCCAACTGCAAATGGCCGCCCCGGTTTTCATCATGTTGAGGCGCGCAGTTTTAAAGATGTTATTTGTAGGTATAAGACAATGAAAGGATTTTGTGTAGAGCGAAGGGGTGGATGGGATACTCACGGACTTCCGGTGGAGCTTGAGGTTGAAAGGGAACTGGGAATAAATAACAAAAAACAAATAGAAGAATATGGAATAGCCAAATTCAATGAAAAATGTAAGGATTCGGTTTGGAAATATAAAAAAGACTGGGAAAACCTAACCGAACGCATGGGGTTTTGGATAGATTTGGATAACCCCTATATAACTTATGATCCGTTGTATATGGAAAGTCTTTGGTGGGTCATAAAACAAATGCACGAGAAAGGTTTATTATATGAGGGATATAAAGTGATTCCGCGTTGTCCACGCTGTGGGACAGGACTTTCTTCCCACGAAGTAGCGCAGGGATACGAAGATGTAACTGAAAATTCCGTATTTATAAAATTTCGTGTTAAAAACCCTACTCACCACTCACTACCAACTACAACCTTTCTTTTGGCTTGGACAACAACGCCATGGACGCTTCCCGGGAATGTTGCTTTAGCTATCGGTAAGGATATTAAATATTCGCTTGTTCAGCAGAATTCCGAGTATTATATTTTAGCAACGCCGTTACTTAAGGTGTTGGAGGGTGGGTACAAAGTTATAAAAGAACTTGAGGGTTCTAGTTTGGTTGGTATAGAATACGAGCCTCTATTTGATTCATTTTCTGATATAAAAGACAGGAAACATTATGTGGTGGAGGCGGATTTTGTAACTACAGAAGAAGGAACAGGGATAGTGCATACGGCGGTTATGTATGGAGAGGACGATTATAACTTGGGAGTTAAGCTTGGACTGCCTAAATATCACACAGTGGATGAAAATGGACGCTTTAATGAGCGCGTGAAAGAATTTGCGGGCCGGTTTGTGAAAGACGCGGAGCCGGCAATAATAGACCGCTTAAAAGCAAAAAATCAGTTATACAAAGTATTGCCGTATAAGCATAGTTATCCATTTTGTTGGCGATGCAAGACTCCGCTTCTTTACTATGCTATGAATTCTTGGTTTGTAGGAATAAGCAAGTTACGCGAAGAACTTATAAATGCGAATAAGAAAATAAATTGGGTACCCGACTATTTGAAGGAAGGTAGGTTTGGAGAATGGTTGCGAGAGGTTAA
>MFBL01000048.1 GCA_001774945.1 Candidatus Curtissbacteria bacterium RIFCSPHIGHO2_12_FULL_41_17 | reverse complement strand
CCACCACCAGTCGGTAATTAGGGAGGATATTTTCGAGAAAAAAATGAATATAAAGAATGCTACTGCCAAAAACGCCCAGGAAAAAATTCGTGTCGCTCTCATAAAAAAACCGGTCCTTTCTGTCTTGGCCGGTTATAATTGATGATGGTTCTTAGCTTCAAGACGCAAGTTTTTGACCATTCGTCTTTGTTGCTCCCCATCACCCAAGGCGATGTTAGACAATCGTAATTGTACTAAATCCCAAATTTTTTGCAAGCCCCGCAGCAAAATCTATGCTAAGATTAATATTTAAGGCAGTCTCATTTTATATTCGCTCGCAGAACACCGTGGTCTGTTAGGCCACTGATGAATGCGAGGGAGAACGAATACATACTTCCGAGTACTGGGAATATTCTTGCTCGCTCATGTAAACTTAAAGGACAACACCGAGGCCTAACAGGGCCTCGGAAGTTTATGGATATTTTCCATCTAGATTTAATTAAGCTCATTGAAACTGTTGGCTATTTGGGCTTATTTGCCATAGTGTTTGCCGAATCGGGACTTCTTATCGGTGCTTTTTTACCCGGTGACAGCCTTTTGTTTACCGCCGGTTTTTTAGCCTCACAGGGTCTTTTTGAAATAAGATTTCTTACCCCTTTGCTTTTTTTGGCAGCTGTCTTGGGGGACACCGTCGGTTATGCCTTCGGCCACAAAGTAGGCAGAAGATTTTTTAATAAGGAAGAGTCAATTTTTTTCCACAAAAAACATCTCCTGAGGGCTGAGCAATTTTACGAAAAGCACGGAGGTAAAACTGTAACCATCGCTCGCTTTCTGCCCGTTATAAGAACTTTTGCACCCATTGTAGCCGGAATAGGAAATATGCCTTACCCGAAATTTCTTTTCTATAATGTGCTCGGAGCCCTTCTATGGGCGGTTGCCCTTCCTCTTGCGGGCTTCTATCTCGGTAGCCTAATACCAAATGCCGACCGCTATCTTCTCCCCATCGTGTTAGTGATTATTATTGCTTCAGTAATGCCGACTGTTATCCATATTGCAAGAGAGAAAGAAGATCGCAAAGCGATTATCGAAGGCCTCAAAAAAATTAGGGCAAGACTCTTTTAAAAAACAACCGAATCATAATCCGTCCAGCTTTCACCCAGAGTTAAAAGATTGCTAGTGTGGGCAGTCTATCGAAAAATGGAGAATAAAGTTTTAATAAACCTTGAAATTAATTAATCTTAATTTTCTACCTGAGGTCTGTATTGGAGTGCTTCCGCAATATGGTTGCTTTTAATCTTCACCGAGTCTTCTAAATCTGCAATTGTTCTTGCAATTTTGATGACCCGGTGGAAAGCACGGGCGGAGAGATTGAGCTTGGAGATGGCCTGTTTGAGGAGAAGAATCGATTGTTCGTCGAGATTGCAAAAGGCCTTGAGCTGTTTGTTATTCATTTCGGCATTAGAGGCAATTTTTAGCCCCTTAAATCGCCTGAGTTGTGCATCCCGTGCTTTTTGGACTCGCCTTTGAATAGTTGCCGATGGTTCTGATTGATACTGGCCTGTTAACTTACCAGGTGGAATTGCCGGGACTGATACGTGCATATCGATTCTGTCCAAAATTGGTCCGGAAATGCGTTTCTGATAACGGGTAATCATACCCGGATTACAAGTACAATTACGGGTTTCATCCCCAAAAAAACCGCATGGACAAGGGTTGGCGGCGGCAACCAATGTGAATCTTGACGGAAAACGGACTGAGCCGGCTGCACGCGAGATAGTCACATGGCCATCCTCCATAGGCTGGCGAAGAGCTTCAAGTACGTGGCGGGGAAATTCCGGAAATTCATCCAAAAACAAAACTCCCCGGTGGCTCAGGGAAATTTCGCCGGGTCTGGGTATATTGCCCCCGCCGATTAAGCCAATATTGCTGGTGGTATGATGAGGATTGCGAACAGGCCGAAAGGTAATAATCGGCTGATCGGAAGATAACAAATTTGCGACTGAATAAATTTTGGTAACTTCTAAGCTTTCCTCAAAAGTCAGTTTTGGTAAAATTGTGGCAAAGCTTCTTGCCATCAAAGTTTTACCGGCGCCCGGCGGGCCTTTCATCAGTACATTGTGGCCTCCGGCTGCGGCAATCTCCAAAGCCCTTTTGGCGCTTTCCTGACCTTTGATGTTTTCGAAGTCATACTCGCTGTCAAGATTTGCACTGTATTTTTGTGTCCTGAACTTTGCCGGAATAATCGGTTTTTGATTCAGTTGCGGCAGGTGGGACGTAGCAAAATGCTCAAAAAGCTGTTTGAGGCTTACAACTGGGTAAACTGTTATTTTGTCGACAATTTGCGCTTCTTGGCTGTTATCCTTAGGGATAAAAAGATTTTTAAATTTTAATTCTTTAGCCATTAGGGCATATGGCAAAACCCCCCAAATGCGCCGCAGTGAGCCATCTAGCGAGAGCTCGCCTAAAAATATGGAATCTGAAAGATCGCGGGGAGAAAGCTGTTCTGAGGCAATCAAAATACCCAGAGCAATCGGCAAATCATAAGCAGGGCCTTCTTTGGGAAGATCGGCAGGGGCAAGGTTGACAGTAATTCTTTTTGCGGGAAAGTCAGCCCCCGTATTTTTGAGGGCAGCGCGGACTCTCTCCTTTGATTCTTCGACTGCCTTGTCCGGAAGACCAACAATGGTGAATGATGGAAGACCCATGGCGGCAATATCGACTTCAACTGTGATTGGGACGGCATCAAGGCCAACAACTGCTGCACTAATTACTTTGGCAAGCATATGTCAATTATATAATATGAAGGATTTTAAGTCGGAATTGGAATGATTAGCTGCGTGGGGTGATAAGCTCCATCATGCGCTGGCGCTTACCGATCACATCTAAACTATGATCGCGGGCAATAAGAGCAAATTCGAAACGTGACGGTTTTGTATTAGTAGCATTTTTAACATCGCCACGGCATGCGATATAAAGTTGCTGGGCCATCAGACGAATAGCTATCAACCAATCATATGAAGGATCAGGCATTGGTATATTGCGGTCGTGACAGAAATATTCGAAGGCGCGATCTATATCTGACTGTAAACGGATGGACACTTGCCGATGGGCTGTCCTAGTCATCTCATGTTCGTTTGAATTGGCAAACAGCGGAATAATCCTGCCAAGGCCTGGGCTTTCCTTCCCGGCATCAAGTTCCAGATTTTTACGTCGCTGTTCGGCAAGATAGAGATTAAGGATTCCAACCTCTTCGGGAAGCAAAACTAAACCTCTCGGTAAAATATTAACGGCAGAAGCAGCCCAGCTGCGGACAGTCTTATCAAGCTTATCTACTTTGCGCTGGAGGCGCCTAAGGTTTTTTTCGTCTTCAGGTATAAAAAGATGTTTTGGTAATTCGTCAGTTATACGTTCCATGATAAGAAAATCTTAAGTGTTAGATTTTACCAGAATCTTACAAATTTTGCGAATTTTTATAGGCTAAATTTTGGATTTTCGCCAACCAGCGGAGATTGCTTCCTCTTCTGTGCAAAACCAACATTCTCCTTTCAATTCATCAATGACAGTTTTGTCGTAGTATTTTTGGCCGGGCATGTGGTATATTTTCTCGCCGCTTGAGGAAATGTTGCCCTTGATCGGGCAATCAGCAAGCTGTTGGTCACCCTTGCATCCGCTCCACAAGCCTCTATTATTTTCCCTAGCTTCTTTTTCTGCTTGAGCGAACAAGTCCTGATATTTAATATCCGGGGGTATGATGACGAATGAGCGTATCCCTGAATAACTAAATATTGATTGACAAAAGTGTCTCTTGCATAAACATATCTCAAAAGCCGCCCGTACTTATCGATTTCGGAAACGTCTTTTTCCAGTACAACTTTTTTGCCTTCAACAAGTTTTCTGTTTTCTGCAGATGCTTCCCGGCCAAAACATTCAACTCCCTTCTGAGGATGGGAAGTTTCCGGTGTATCTATCCCTATGTACCTGACCCTTTGACCGCCCTCAATCTCTATGGTATCGCCGTCTATCACCCTTGTTACTAAAATATCTCCAAAAGAATCTTTAGGTTCTTCCTGTTGGTTACTTTCCTGGGGTATTTCGGCAAGGACGCTGCCTGTTTGCTCCCGGTGAATTTGCGCCTGCTGTAAAGTTTTGTCATCGTAATTTTGCCTTCCCAAAAAAAATGCCAAGACAAATCCTAAAAAACCAAATAAAAGAATAAGAGAAAAAAATAAAAGTCTGGGCCGCAAAAATATTTTTAACATCCTTAAAAAATTCCGAGGGCGAGTAACAACAAAGCCAGTAAACCGACCGCCAAACTATAGCCGAGAGCCGGTAAAAGATTGTATCTGATTATTTTTCCTTCCTCTTTATGAAGACCCAAGGTGGCAGCTGCCGTAACAACATTATGAATACTGATCATATTGCCGACAGCGCTGCCGACACTCTGAAGAGCCAGCATAAAGGCTACAGGAAAACCCAAAACAGTAGCCGTTTCCAGTTGAAAATCGGCAAAAAGCAAGTTGGAAACGGTCGAACTGCCAGCCATAAAACCGCCAAAGAGGCCGACAAGCGGAGAAACCAGAGGCCAGACTCCCGGAAAGACAACGGCAGCTGTTTGGGCAAGATGAAACGGCATGCCAGGAAAATCATTGACATTGTGTTCGGAAAAAATGAGAACCTGCACAAGGGCAACGACGGCAAAGAGGGTAATAAAAGGATAAAAGATTTTATTGAAAGTTAGATTTATTAGACCCAAAGCTTCACTTTTTTTAAGTTGAAAAAGAAAGAAAGAAAAAAGGGTGACCAAAAGAAAAAATACACCCGGTGAGTATAAAAGAACAAGATTATGTCCTATTTCAGTTCCTAAAATTGATTCAATGGAGAAACTGAAACTTCTAAGATAGCCCCCTATCTTCAAGTACTCTATCCTGGTTACGGCAAGAATTAAGGCAATTAAAGCATAAGGCAAAAGCGCCCTAAAAACGCTCTGCATTTGTAGATCTTCGGCTTCGGAAATCCCGCTTGCTATATGGGACTTATTTCTCCACTCCTCGTTAAAATCCCAAGTTCTTTTGGGCGTAAAAAGCCCTTTTTTTAACAGAAAGACAACAAAACCCCCTCCCAAAAGCGAGCCGACAAGGGAGGGAAACTCCGGTCCCAGAAATTGGGCGACAAAAAAATATGGAATAGTAAATGACAATCCGCAAACCAAAGCAAAAGGCCAAATCTCAAGTCCCTTTCGAAAAGACTTACCGAAAATACCAGTTAAAAAGGCACTGATTACCAAAGGGACAAACAGGCCGATGGCAAGATGCAAAAAGGCTGTTGTTCTGCTAACTTCAGAAACCAAAGAGGCAATATTTTGCGTCTGATTTGGGTTGATACCTTCTCCTATCCCGATTATCATCGGAACTCCGACGGCACCAAAAGTAACGGCAGTACTATCCCCAATTAAGCTTAAAGCCACCGCAGCCAGCGGAGGAAAACCAACAGAGGCCAAAAGCGGCGCGGCCAGTGCCGCCGGAGTTCCGAATCCGGCCGCTCCCTCAATAAAAGAAACAAAAAACCAGCCGATTAAAATCGCCTGAATTCTTCTGTCTTTAGAAATTGTCTGCAAGAGCGAGTCAATAACCAAAAAAGCTTTGGCCCTCTTAAGAGTAAACAGAAGAAAAATAGCCCCAAAAACAATAAGGATTATCTCGAAGGCCACCAAAAATCCTTTAATACTTGCGGCCAAGAACCAAACAGGCGCCATTCCCCATACAAAGAAGGCAATAATGACTGTTGCAACAAAGGTTATAGGAGTAGCAACATAGCCGGGTTTTTTAAAGATAATCAATAGTAAAAATAGAAGAAGAAAAGGGAAAGCGGCCGCCAGAGCAAACATAAAAAGTCCTTACTCTAAAATCGCACATCGAGAAAAACTTTTCAATGCCAGCGCACTTTCTACTCAACTTCTGTTACTTGTCGATTTCCTCAACCCTGGTCTGTCGTCTAAAAAGCATAGATATTGTAATTTAATACTGTTTAAATTTAAGATTAAAGTATAACCAAATGACCAAAAGAGATGTTTTTTTAACACTTGCGGGTTCTGCGCTGGTGGGTCTGTATTTAATTCCCACTTTACTAAATACCGGTACGCTTAATAAAATTCCTTCTCCGTTTATTATCCTTTTTGTCGTAATACCCACGTTATCCCTGCTGGGAATGTTTTTCGTACATTTGATTAGCAAAAAAATCGCCATTTTGTGGCAAATTGCCAAATTTGCACTTGTCGGATTTTTAAATACGGCAATTGATTTTGGTATTCTTAATTTTTTAAGCGTTATTTTTTCGGTTACCAAAGGAGCCGGTATTATACCTATCAATGCAGTTTCCGTATCTTTCGCTATTATTAATAGTTTTTACTGGAATAAAGATTGGGTTTTTGCAAGCCGCAAGCAGGCAAACTTTATAACATTTGCCATAATTACTGTTATTGGTCTTTCGATTAATACCGCGATTGTGTACATTCTAACTACGTTTTTTAGACCAACAATTGTTGATTCTCCCACTCTTTGGGCAAATTTCGCCAAAGCTTTGGCGACAATTGTTTCTATGGTTTGGAATTTCTTGGGGTATCGCTTTATTGTCTTCCGCTGATTTAGCCTTTCTCAAAATACTTTTTAACTTTACATAGGGCTTTTGCGCGGTGGGAGATTTTGTTTTTTAAAGATGAGGGCATTTGTGCATACGTTTGGTCATACCCATCTGGAACAAATACAAAATCAAACCCAAAACCATTTTTTCCTTTTGTCTTGGAGACAACTTTTCCCCAGACTGAACCTTTAAAAATTTTTAAAAAATTACCGTCGTATATTGCCACTGCATCCGTGACCTTGGTTCTGCGACTGCCTTTGACAATTTGCACAGTTTTTTCCGCTCCCAGGGTTTTGAGGAAAAATTTTACGAAAGGGCCGGGTAAGTTACCTAGTCCTTGAATTTCCAAGCTGACGTCAGTTACCAAAACCGGCTTTTTAATTTTTTGGTATGCCGCTTTTGCCTTGGCGGTTATAACCTTATCAAGATCGAGTGATTGGATTTCGGGAACGTCGATGCTTGAAACTTTATGGCTTGTTCCTAAAATCTCATTTATTTCGCCAATTTTACCCTCATTGGAGGTCACAACGACGAGATCGGAAAGTTTGAGCTTACTCATACTCAATGGTAGCCGGAGGTTTTTGGGTGATGTCGTATACTACACGATTGACACCGCGAACTTCATTGACGATACGGGATGATATTTTCTCGAGGACTTCATGGGGAATTTTTGACCAATCGGCAGTCATAAAATCTTCGGTATCAACAGATCTTAATGAAATGATGTATGAGTAGGTTCTAGCATCTCCCATCACCCCAACAGCTTTGACTGGCAAAAGAGCCGCAAATGCTTGTCCTACCTTTAGGCCTCCAGCTTCCTTATGATATAAACCTTGTTCATATTTTTTGAGCTCTGACGTAAAGATATAATCAGCCTCCCTTAAGATTTTTAATCTTTCTTCTGTAACTTCTCCCAGGACCCTAATTGCCAAACCGGGACCTGGAAATGGATGTCTGCTTAAAAAATTCTCATCAATTTTAAGAATCCGCCCAAGTTTCCTAACCTCATCTTTGTAAAACTCACAAAGCGGTTCAATTATTTTAAGCTTTAATCCTTTAGGTAAAGTAACATTGTGATGACTTTTAATTTTATCTGCATGTTTACTCGTTGATGCAGATTCAATTCTGTCAGGGTAAATTGTTCCCTGGCCAAGATATTTAAGATTGCCTATTCTTTTTGCCTCTTCTTCCAAGATTTCAAAATAGAGCTTGGCTATTTTTTTTCTTTTTTCTTCGGGGTCAATTACCCTTTTTAAAATATTTAGAAAAGCTTTTCTTTTGTTTACGAATTTTAGGTTCTTGAGACTCACCGATGAAACTATTTTCCTAACTTCAGAAGATTCATTTTTCCTAAGAAGTCCGGTATCAATGAAAATTAAATAAAGGTTTGACCCAATCGCTTTTTTAAGAAGAGTCGCAGCAACTAACGAATCGACTCCGCCGGAAATCGCCATTAATAATTTGTCTGTTGCAATTTGGGCTTTTAGTCTTTTGATGATCTTTGTTTTTTCTACCTCCAGGTTCCAATCCTTTTTAACGTTTGAGATTTTAAAAAGGAAATTTGCAAGAATTTGCATCCCGCCTGGAGTATGAGAAACTTCAGCGTGGAACTGGATCCCATAAAGTTTATTTTTAGTATTTTCGATAGCGGCAAATTTAGCATTTTTAGTAGAAGCAATTATTTTAAAACCTATTGGTAAGCTATCTACCTGGTCACCGTGGGAAAACCAAACAGTTTGACTACTTGAAAGCCCGCTAAAAAGAGAGCTTTTGGCACATTTAATAGTTTCCTTACCAAACTGTTTATCACTGTGAAGCCGGACTTTTCCACCAAGCTGATATGCCATCAGTTGCTGTCCATAACAAATTCCTAGGATCGGCAAATTGAGATCGTAAATTTTGGGATCGACTTTTGGTGCGTCTTTCTGATAACAGGAAAACGGGCTTCCGGAAAAAATTAAAGCATCAGGTGAAAGTTTTTTGAGGTTTTCTACTGAAGTGTCCGGTGATATGAGCTCGCTTTTTATACCAAGTTCTCTAGTGCGCCTTGCAATTAAGTGAGCGTATTGTCCGCCGAAATTAACTACCGCTACCATATGAAAGATCCTTCACTGTGTTCAGGATGATATGAATGTTTCGTTTAATCTTAACATTCATATCAATTTAGAAAGATTTTCAAGAATTCTTTGTTTTGGAGGTATTGTAAGATCAATCTCAAACTTTTCCCCTGTAATCTTTACATAAACTTCTATATAGCGGCTGGCAATTTCTGCAATCAGCTCTTTGGGCATTTGAGGAATTTTTCCTTTACCTGAATACCCATGTTCCTTAAACCAAATTCT
>MFBL01000047.1 GCA_001774945.1 Candidatus Curtissbacteria bacterium RIFCSPHIGHO2_12_FULL_41_17 | reverse complement strand
AAATCGTAAACTAAACCAAAAAGAGATCCGGCTAAAGGACCGATAATCCAAATAGCAAGAGCCTGATAAGAACCGGATAAAACTTCCGGCCCGATTGCTCTTGCCGGGTTTATTGCTGCACCAGTTATAGGTAAGGCAACAAGACTGGCAATCGTAACCACCAACCCAACTACTAAAGGCCCAAAACTAACCGTGCCGCGCCTGTCAACTAAAGTAGCAAAAACCGCAAATACTAAAACGGCTGTCAGAATTGCTTCAACAACAAGTCCGGTTTGTCCACTGACGCTTTCGGCAAGAACCGGTCCGCCAAGGGCAAATTCCCTGCTGGATGAACCAAATATTAAAAGAATTACCAAAGCAGCCGCAAAACTTGCTAGAATTTGAGAAATTACATAAAAAAATGCCAGATTCCCTTTGATTTTTTGAGCAAGCCAAAGGGCAACAGTTACCGCTGGGTTAAGATGAGCTCCGGAAATATGCAACGTTGCATACATCATCGAAGTTATTGAAAGACCGGTTGCTAAAGCAATCCCGACAGTGCCAATCTCAGAATAAAAAACATTAGAAAGAACAGCTCCGGATGCAATTAAAACAAAAACAAACGTTCCCAGAAATTCTGCCAAATACGCCCGCCAGTGAGAAACCCATTCGCCTAAAAAAGAAAAGTTCACAATCCGATTAGACCATTTGTTTTTATCGGTTGTCAAATAAGATGGCACCCGCTAACTGATGTTGGCCTTTCGAAATTCTTGGAAGATTTTCAAAAAAGTAAGCAAAAACCCTTGGTTTGATTGTCGCTTATGGATAGCGAGGAAGTCGCTTTAAAAAACATGACGAAGCGAGCCCAATTTGAGTTACGAATGTAATTTAGATGATGGCGAGCGAAGGCTTGAGTGAGGTTGAAAGAATAGAATCGAACTTTGAATAACCTTAACCGAACGTTTTTTTAAAGAGGCTTCCGAGCTTTAAAATCTTACTCTGGCGTCTTCTCCGGTCCGCGGTTGCGGTAAACTTTAATGAAGTCCTCAATTTTTGCATAATCAGGTTCATCCATTGCAAGTACCCTACCCCAGGCAACTAACGCAATTGCCGAATCGTTTTTATCTCTGGGGGCAAGTACGACCTTCCAGTCATCCTTTTGGACAATTTCTTTAAGTTTGTTTTTGACATCGTCCGACACGTCGGGCTTGTATGATATCCAAACGTGTCCGTGTTCCAAATTGTGAATCACTTGTTCGTCCGCCAAAGAGCTGTCATAAACGCCATTTTTAGCAGCAGCCGCCCAGTGAGGACCCGAAGCAGGAGGGTTGGAATTATAGCCGGATCCGCTTGCACCCTGGCTAATATGGTTTCTGCCAATGACCTCAAAGTCTTGGGTTCCTTCAACAGGACTGGAAACCTTCTCGGCTAGTACCGAGTTCTCTTCCGATGACAGCTTAGTGGTTTTGGAAAAAAACCACGCTCCAAGACCGACAATCAGAAAAGTCGGCACAAGAAACCAAACGAGTAATGGTACTCTAGATAAATTCATAAGGTATTATTATAACCTATAATTATATGCCCCGCAACTTATTCAACCACAATCGTCCCAATCTGGCTGGCGTTAAGATGATTGTGATATTTTTTAGTTCCAGTCGTCGTAAAAGTAACCGACTTGGACTCGCCCGCGGCAATTGATCCGATATTTAATTCCGGATACAAAGTATGGGTCGGATGGACAGCCGAATTTACCTGGACGGTGGCCATAGAACTATTTGTAAATGTAATTGACTCTCCAACCTTCACCTTAAGCTCTGTCGGCGAGAATCCACTATCTGAATAAGTAATAACATTGCCTTCAACTACTGCCGGACTAGCCTGTTCACTACCACCTGTCTGGCCTGTCCCGCCGGTTGACGAAGTCTTATAGGGGTTACATGCCGAAAGTATTAAAGCTGAAGATGCAACAATTCCTAAAGCTGCCAATTTCTTAAAATCAATCAACTAAAAAACACCTCCTTTCACCCTCCGAAACTTTCTTGACCCACGAAGCTTTACGCGAAGTAGGTAGTGAAGGAGGGCTATCATTCGGTTATGAAGTTTTACTTTACCAAAAAAAGATTGGGCCGTGCAACTGCGCTAGATCCGGCCGGCACTGCCAAAAACGTCGATTTTACCCTCAACCACGGCCATTACGGATTCAACAACATCCGGAGTCAATTTATAGTAGGTAACTTCTTCTGGTGACTCTTGCATCTTCTCACTAATAGCATCGCGAAAGGCAATTCTAAGTTCCGTGTTGACATTGACTTTGACGATTTTGCCGACTTTGATTGCTTCTTTTACCTGATCAGCCGGAATTCCCGAACCTCCATGAAGGGAAAGAAATGTATTGGGCAGGGCTAATCTTATTTTCCCCAAAAGATCGAAGTCTAAATCCGGCTGGATGGGAAAAGTTCCGTGGACATTGCCAAAAATGGCCGCGAATATATCGACACCGGTCTCCGCAACAAACTCCGCTGCTCTTTGCGGATCGGTATAGGAATTTTTAACAACCGCCAGATCGATCTCTTCACTGTGAACTTCACTTGTTCCCGAAATTCGATCGATTTCTCCCTCAACCAAAACACCTTTTGCGTGAGCTGCTTCAACCACTTTCTTGCATTCACTGATATTCTCTGCAATCTCCAGTTCCGATCCGTCAAAATGCACTAGATCAAATCTCGCTCTGTCGATCCTGGATCGCAACTTCATTTCCGATCCAGGATCGGAATTCGCTGATTCGATCGCCGCCACACAATCCTCGACTTTTCTTGCATGATCAAGATTCAAAAGAATGGGGATTTGGTAAAAGTCGCGGGCATTGGCCACCAGATCAACAATATTATCAAGCCCAAAATAGCCGACTTCGCCGGGCGAAAACTCGACCATCACAGGCGACCTTTTCTTTTGGGCGGCACTACAAATCGCCTTGAAAATATCAAGATTATCAACATTAAACGCTCCAATCGCAAAATTTTCCTTCCTTGCTTTCTCAAAATAATCTTTTAAATTCATATTGGAAAATTTCGTCCTGAGCGAACTTGTACTGAGTGTAATCGAAGTAGTCGAAGGACCCCAATCGCAAAATTTTCTTTCTGGGCTCTAGTAAACCATTCTCTTGCGGTCATTTTTATCTAAGTTTTAAACCAAACGATTAAAATTAGGACCATCTGCTCTATATAAGGCAACTCTCATTCTCCGACAAAAGTCCACAGTACTTTTGATAGATTGTGGATTTTCTCGGTCAACTGCACCCTGCAATGCCCCAAGTGCTATCTGTTTCAATGCAGACATTTGCCTCTCATACGAAGTAGTAATTGGAGTTCTGGAGGTTTCGTTGGCTCGCAAAGCTAAAAAAGTGTTCTGTGGACCAACCACGACAGCCCCAAGACTTTTTAGCCATAAAAACTTGGTTAAATCTTCCCCGCCAAAGGCAGTATCATTAGGGTGAGTATGAATATCAATCAGCGGTTTTTGACCTTCCCGATCTTTGCCTAACCAGTCCTCCTCGGCACCAGTTTTTGTGGATATATCGCTCCCACCTTGAATTTTTCCAAGACCAACTCTCCCATCTTTTAGCAAAATTCTCGTTCCAACTTCCTTACCATTAGGCTTAATTCTTGAGCGCATCTGGTCAAACCATCGTTCCCATAAATTATCGATAGGAATAGTTGAAGGCAAATCATGAAGACTGAGCAAGTTGCCACTCTCTGACTCTCTTATCAGTAAATTCCCTAGCTGCGACCCCACAAATTCATTCTCCGACACGCTAAGATTCTCCGGGACGCCTGTCAATCTGTCTCTCAACCTACGAAGTAAATCAAGTCTTCTGTGTCCTGAATCTGTTTCCGGCTGACTTGAAATATTTCCCTTACCAGGTTCAGCATGAGGAACTGACTTTTCTAATTTAGTACCCTCACCCATTCATCTTTCACCTCTATCTCTATTTTTCTTTCCTCTCTCGATAGTCCCAATAAATCTTCAAGCCCCAAAAATTGAAATCCGGAGCCTTTCCCTTTGGAGCCGCAGGATCAGAATGACACATACAGTAAATCACTTAAATGGATTAACCGCCTTTATTCCTTTAAATATCTCAAAATCCCGCTCATTTGCAGTATAAATCGTTTTAATCCCGTTGGACAACATTGTGGCTACCAAATAAACGTCAAAAATCCGCCTACTAGTAACATGGTTGCCCTTTATCAAGAGTAGCGTAGTTTCCAACTCGCGACCGGATAGTTCTATCAATTCAAATCGGGATGCTAAAAATTTTTTGACTTCTAAAATGGCTTCATTAGGACTAGCCGGATTTTCGTTCTTTGCTACATTAGTTATTGTGGAGTAAAGCTCAAGCAAATTTTGTGGAGCTATTGCGGCCTTCATCTTGCCTTCATTAACCGCATCACGTAATTTTTGGGCTACTTTATGATTCGGGGAATTAACATCGTATGAATAGACTAGAATGTTGGTATCAAAAAGCACCGAGTCATTGCTAGAGCCAATCATAAATCTCTTCTCGCCTTAAAGTGCCCTTAACCCCCAAAGGAAAAGTCTTAAACTTAACCTTACGCTTACTTTGTTTCTCTCCCAAAAGATCTCTCCTCAGGGCCTCGGAAATCACCTGTTTTAAGTTTTTATCCTCTTTAATGGCCTTTTGCTTTGCTCGCTTTAGAAGTTCTTTATCAAGTTCAATTGTTGTCCTTGCAGTTTGCATAATTTAAGCATATTAACATAAAAACATATTTGTGTCTAGACTTTGATTTTCTTCTCCCGGTTCTCTGAATAAATCTTTAATCCCCAATACATATTAACTCCAGCCATTGCCAAAAACGGGATCCAATATACAGATTTTAAAGTGGATGATGCTCCTCCAAGCTCAAAGCCCTGAAGTACAAAAACCAAAATCATCATAAATTCGAATATTGAAATTAAAGTAACCAAGGCAATTGCCCTAAAAGTCCCGACAAACCATAAAAAGGCAGCCGGAGCAAACATCACAATTCCTAAAATCATCCCGTTTAAAAATCCGCGGCTTACTGCAAAATCCCAGATGTTTAGGAAGATAAAGATAAAAACAAGATTGACCTTAACTAGATTCTTGTCCATCCTATTTGAAAACTTAAGAAGTGATTTAAGATGATTGTTCATAGGATATTTAGGATATTAAGGTGATTTAGGGTATTTAGGAAATTTAGGGACTATACCTTTTGTTTTCTCTCGATCCCTTTTACCAATTATATATTTTGCGAATTTGTTAATACCAATAATAAGACCTTGATAGTCGCTTACCAATCTATCAGCCAGATCTGTTGTGATTAGTTTTTTGGATGATAAGGATTTCAAATGATTTTGTGTTTCACCTGCTTCTTTTCTAGCAGTATAAAATCCTTTTAATTTATCGTTGTAATAATAGCTAGTGTAACCCTCAGCGATATTATCGCAGACTGATGAAGAAGATCTTTTAATTTGGCTTTTTCTCTCAAATTCATCCTTCGGTAATGTATTCGCAATCTTGTGACAAATCAGCATCAACCTATGTGATTCCTGCCAAATTTTCAAATCCTCAAATGGAGCTTTTCTAATCATCACTTAATACCCTTAATTTCCTCAATATCCTTATTGTCCTCAATACCCTTTATCTTCCTTAGTCTCCTTTCGTGCCTGCCTCCTTCAAACTTAGAATCGAGCCAAAGCGTAACTGCCCGTTTAGCCTCATCCGGAGTTAAAAATCTGGCTCCCAAAGCCAGCACATTGGCATCATTGTGTTCTTTGGCGAGTCGAGGTATCTGCGGATTTGCCGAGTTGATCACTGCCGCGCGAATACCGTTCACCTTATTGGCAACAATCGCCTCGCCTTGTCCACTTCCTCCGATGACAATCCCAAAAGAGAGTTTACCCTGAGAGTTGTCTTTAGCAACTCGAAGGGCGAGGGGGTGAATAAAATCCGGATAATCATCCTCCTCGTCAAGTTCAAATGCACCTAAGTCCTCCACCTCAAGGCCTTTTACTTTAAGATATTGAATTAGCTGTCTTTTAAGATGAAATCCTGCGTGATCACTAGCTATAAATATTTTCATAGAAAACCGGCACTTGTCCCGTATATGCGCCCCTCAAGAGCGCGAGGCTGCAAGCCTCCGGCTTGAGGTAAGCACTGTACGGGATGGTCGGAAGCAATGTATATTTTCATCGGCTTTATTTAAGATTACGAAAGAAGAGAACCCTAGTGCAAATTATTTGTATATTTCTCTTCTATGACCAACTACTAAGACTACAATCTTTTCTTGTTCGATATCAAAAACAACTCTAAAGTCGCCTATTCTAAATCTGTAAGAGCCAAGACTCCTGTCTGTCAAATGCTCTGCAAAATCAAGGGGCGATTTTTGCATGCAGTAAAAATCCAGCTTTTTAACTATCCTTACCTGAATATCTTTGGGGAGTTTTTCGAGTTGTTTTAAAGCCTGGGGGGTAAATGCGTAATCCACAAGTTAATCTAAGCCTAGTTTTTTCTTGATCTGGGAAGAAGTGTATCTTTTGTCGGAAGCTCTTGCTTTGCGGATGGATTCAATATATTTCTTGGAACTCAAAGCTTCCAAATCCTCCATCAGGCTTTCCCAAGTTTTGTTTGGCAAAAGTACACCAACCGGTTTATTGTTCTTAAGGACGCGATAAAAACGGCCTGTTTCTTTGGCGCTTTCCAAAAGCTTGTAAAGACCGGATTGTGCTTCCTGAATACTGGTAAATTTTTCGTCTAAAATTATTTGTCTAGCCATAATAATTTAACAATTCTTAAAGAATTATATAATCTTTTTAGTGCTTTGTCAACTTATAAAATCCAGCACTTGTCCCGCATAAACGCCCCTTCGAGTCGAGGATG
>MFBL01000046.1:14668-28839 GCA_001774945.1 Candidatus Curtissbacteria bacterium RIFCSPHIGHO2_12_FULL_41_17 | reverse complement strand
TTTTCTTTCGCTGGCACGCCTGCAACCAAAGTTCTCTCGAGAACATCTTCGGTAACGACCGCTCCCGCACCTGTTTTAGCACCACGGCCGACCTTAATCGGCGCCACCAAAACAGTATTGGCGCCGATAAAAGCTTCATCTTCGATAATTGTCGGGTGTTTTGATTTGCCGTCAAAGTTGGCAGTAATTGTCCCAGCACCAATGTTAACGTTTGCTCCGACAGTCGCATCCCCAAGATAAGAAACGTGACCAATTTTGGTACCTGCGCCGATTTGTGATCTGACTATCTCCACATAGTTGCCGACATGGACATTTGGGGCAATTTTGACTTGACCTCGAAGGTGGGCATATGGCCCCACATCGCTATTTTGGGCGATTTCTGAGTCCTTAACTACTGAAGCGAAGATGACACAACCATCAGCAATCTTGGAATCCTGAATAACTGAATTGGGCCCGATCTCACAATTTTTTCCGATAACCGTTTTGCCCAAAATGGTCGTGTTGGGATAAATAGTCGTTCCCTCGCCAATTTCTGCCTGCTCATCGACGTAAGTCGTTTTGGGATCGATTATCTGAATCTTATCAGCCATGGAGATATTTTAGCCTAAAATAGATACTTGTGCCACTAAATTTTTTGACAACCCTTACTATGGGGTTTATAATCGCCAAAGAAAACTCAGCTTATGAAAGAAGCACAACCTATCAGTCCCGAAATATTAAATTCGGCAATAAGAAGGACACTTTTAATTGAAGCCCAAAATCAACCGAAACTACCTAATGACATCGATGCCGTCTGGGTCTTCGCTGGCCCTGGCAACTATTTTATCCCCCTCAAGAAAGGTGAGCAGCCTTGGCAGATATTTATGGACAGAGATCGCATCCACACCAGCCTCAGATTGTACCGCGCACTAGCCGCCAAAAGAATCGCCAATCGATCGGACCAACAAATTCCTCCTTCAACTTTAAGCCTTGAAGAGCTTACCCGACTCGGTCCTTATTTTATTTACAATGGCAATCCCGAAGAAAACGGTGCTTTTCAAGAAGCGTTTGCCAAAGGTCTTCTTAAACTGCCATACGAAAAGGTGATAATTTTAGACGAAGTAGAATCGCCAAACGGAAATCACCCGATTGCCACTACAGTAGACCAAATCGCCTCCTTTTACCAAGAACTAGCTAGGGTGGACAGTCCGCTCCGCCGCTGCCATCGAGTGGCCTTGGTTAGCCACAGTCCGCACTTTGTGCGCATTCCCCACTATATTCGCCAATTTGAGGAGGAATTTTTAAGACAACACGGCCGGCTCGTCAACTACTTTGTCTTTGGAGTTAAATCAAATCAGGTAGTTTTTAATCAGTTTGTCAGGGAAGAACTCGAAAAACTGACTGCTTACATAAGCTGTGGCCACTTAAACCCTGTACCAACTCCCCACTTAACAATTGTCTAAGCTACCTGGAAATCCCATGGAAACAGCATCGACTAGTGCCAGAAAATAAGCTCGACCCCAGGAAATTTGCTTGCGCCATTTTTTTTCGAATACACCAACAGGTACTCCTTCCTCCCGCCACATCAAAGCAATTTGGCGATAATCGCTTGTCGCGACTTTACGAAGGGTAGTCTTGTTATAAAAATCAAAAAATTGGCCGAAGCAAACAACCTCATGCCGATGCGCTACCATAAGTTCTCTATAGTCCCAAGAATCAAAAATTTCTTGCCTTTGGGCACATGATAAGGCGGGGTCGTCAAGACTTTGCTCAATAAATTTACTATCAGGTTCTTCTTTTAAGACAAGGGTGACTGGACTTAATATCTCCATTTTATGACCGAATATTAATACTTTTGTGAAAATAACACAATTTTCAAATTTGAGTCAGCTTAAAGCCGCGGGTTTTGAAGATAATTGGGTTTCCTTGTCAATATAGGTAGTTTTTGGATCGATGATCTGCAAACCTCGTTTGGTCATCTGCGGCTATTTTAGCAAGTTGCCGCGGTTTCTTGCCAATTACCCACCAAATTTGATGTGCTCCATGAATACCCTTTGCTCTTTCCATATCAGCTCTTAAAAAGTATATTTTTCTAAAACCGCCCCGAACAACTGTTCTGTTAGCAAAACCCAAATTTTTGAGCACTTCTAGCAGAGACTCAACTTTTTCTTTTGGAATAAAATAAGGTAAATTGCCACTCCTGCAAAATTCCCTAAAGTTGACTGTCAATGTGCTGT
Organism: Candidatus Curtissbacteria bacterium RIFCSPHIGHO2_12_FULL_41_17; assembly: GCA_001774945.1. Classification (GTDB taxonomy): domain Bacteria; phylum Patescibacteriota; class Microgenomatia; order Curtissbacterales; family GWA2-41-24; genus 2-12-FULL-41-17. Next base: position 26,623 of record MFBL01000046.1, on the reverse strand, counting down.
CCCTAAGACCCCTTTCAGAAAGTTGACACAACCATTTTTCTTTCTCATCAATCGAAGTATCAGTAGTTGCTAATCTTAAGTTTTGGGCAGCTTCCCAGTTAAGATTAGCACGCGATTTGGGCAGATTTCCTTTTGCCCTTTCAGCGTATAAGACTGTTGTCACCTGAGAAGGTGATAATCCAGTTTTTTCAGCAATTTCTTTTCTAGTTGCCCCTGATCTTGCAAGCGGCATTACTTTCAGTCTAACACCACCCTTAACTTTGCTAATTCTATCTTTTGTTCTATTTGATCTTTCTTTTGCAAAAGATAAACCTTTGGCAACATCCAAACCGTCTGAGCCTAATCTTTCAGCCATTCGCAGCAGACTCCGCTTCAACCGTGACTCAATAGCTTGAGTACCTTGCTTGCTTTTGCGAAACTTCATTCCATGCCTAACCCCAACCTCTTCATATGTCATATCCGTCCACAGATAATCAACAAGCATCAAAACATTTCTCCTCCACTGCTCTCTATAAAATTTTGTCTGCTCAAAAAATATTTGCGTATGTATACCATTTTCAAAGCAAGTCTGCACAAACTGCCGCATTTTATCTGTACCAGGTCTCATTTCAATTCTCCTTTCAAGCGGTTTGAAAACAGGTGCTATTGAAACAGGACGTTTTTTCCTCTCTTTTGGTTTAACAACTGAGAGTGAACCAAACGGCTCAAAATCCGCCCTTATGCCGCCTGAGGCACCAAGCCAGAGCCTTGTTAGGATTAGATGTAACCTCTCAAGAGCATACCCTTCCCCGACCTTCCTTCTATGATGTTTGTAATGAGCTGCCCTTGGTGTTAACCCATTAGTCATATAGTCCACGTACATCCTAATATCTCTCACCCAAACTGGTTTTTCCTCATCCGTAAGAAGTCTATGAATCTTTACATGCACATTATCCCTTAAAACCCGGTAGCTGAAATCGTGGGCTCGCGTAAAGGCTAGTTGCTCTTTTCTGTGTTGGGCCGAACAAGTTCTTTCGGGGTTCATAAGCACTGAATTTTATAGGCTTTAAGGATTTTTTGCAAGCTTAAAGCCGCGGGTTTTGATGGTAATAAGACTAAACTCGCTTTTTTGCTTCTTTAATTTCTCGCGAAGCCGTGCAGCTAATCTATCAATTGTCCAATCGGAAACTCCAAGCTCTTCTGATTCCGGCCAAACAGCTTCGATAATTTTTTCCCGCTCACAAACTTTTTCTAAGTTGGCAAAAAGCAAATCATATAGCATTTTTTCTTTTTTGGTAAAATCGACCACTTCGACTTCCTCCTTTTCGCCGGCTTTAAACTTTAAAAAATTGTCAAAAAGCGCACCAAAAACCTCACTTTTGCCATTTGACCCGCTGACCAACCCGCTCTCCCAGAGATATTTAGTTAGATGTTTTTGATCTTTGGCAACCCCTTTCCCTTTGTGAATCCCCAAAACTGCCTCTTTTTCAAGATCATTCAAACTTTCCCAAATCTCTTCTGACTGCAACCTGATGCGCTCATCTTCCCAAATCAAGTCTTCAGGCTCTAGTTGACTATTCTCCCCTACCTTTTGCACTAAAATTAAAATCAAAAGGTGTAAATACTGCACATGTCCACCGGAAAAGGTAATTAATTTTTTTTCGATATCTTTTTTGACTTTCAGCTTGTAGCGTTTTTTGAAGGCATTAAAAATAATTTCGGTATCCTTACGGCTTGCCGGCTTAATCCAAAGGACGTTGGAAAAAACATGCAAAAAATTGCGATCGATTTTCCCTTTGAGGATATCGTCAACTTGGCGAAAACTGGTAAAAACATAAGAAAGTTTCTGATTGCAGGCATCAACTAGACCCTCAAGATTGGCAAAAAACTGGGAATCAACCGCCTCAATCAGCCGATCAAAGCGAATGTAAAAAATCGCCGGTGAAAAGCCTGCTTCAACAACCTTAACCAGCGCTTCCCGCAAGTATTCGCAAGCTAAGAAAAGATCCTGCGTTTGAATAGCCTCAAGAAACAGGCTGTTTATTCCTTTTTTGATCGACTGATCAATTTTAATATCATCAACGGCATCAACCAGCCTTTTGAAGGTCAAGATCCAAAATGGGTATAGTTCTCTCTCGACAAGATCATTAAGATCGCAGACGATGAAAAGATGCCGTTTGTCACCTCCCAAATATTTTTTGACAATCCCTTTATGATAAAGAAAGAAACGCAGGAAATCAGAAATACCTACCCGCTTAAGACCGACAATCTCAACCGAGTGGCACAGCTTTAAGTGCTCTCCCATTTTTTCGGCGTCTTTGCGGCGAAAAGAAAGCGGGTATTTCGTTTCAATTACTGAGTTGGCCACAGTCAACTATCATAAATGTTTTGATGGGAGTGTGCAATTTGGGAATTTTGACAGATAAAAAACATGCTTGCAGTCCGCAGTTCTGCTTTGCAGAACGAAGGACTGTGGGGTTTTTGTCAGGATAAGATCGGCAACTTGTCAAGCAAACCTAGCCCAAATTATCTAGATTTGAGGTGTATGAATCACGAAGAAGATCCTCGACTTATGGCTGATCCTGGCAGTGCATCATATAAAGGACGCCGTTTGGGAACCATAGCAGATCCCTCAAACCCTGACCGATGGCACGGCTCATATGGCCAGAGGCCAGTGAGAATCATCCCCCCTTCGGAAGAAGACCCTCAGCCCTCTGAAATGGTTGCAATCGGGCCGCAAGAACCAACGGAAATAGCTGTTCAACCGCCACTTTTCCAAAGATTGACCGGTGTTTTTAAAATTCGACGCCCAGAGGCGTCTAAACCCTAAGTTGTCCCAGCCGAAGACTAAAAAGTGCCAGTTATTTGACTTGCGCTAAAACTTTATCCGCAATGTCAAAGTTGGCATAGACTTTGGCAACATCATCCAAAGATTCTAGTTTTTCCATTAGATTTAAGATCTTTTTAGCTGTCTCGGCATCAGCTATGGCAACAGTAGTTGTCGGTTTTTTGGCAATTTCCGCGCTGGCAACAGTTAACCCTTTTCCAAGAAGCTCTTTCTTAACTGCTTCAAGCTCTGGCGCCTTAGTGTAAATCAAAACCTCATTGTCGGCTTCCTCGACATCCTGGGCACCGGCTTCAACAGCCAAATTGAAAATTTCATCAAAACTCTTAGCGTTCTTGGAAATGGCAATTACTCCTTCTTCGCTAAACATCCAGGAAACGGCGCCAGGGGAAACAAATGTACCGCCGGCATGCTCAATAACACCCTTGATTCCGGCGGTTGTCCGATTCTTATTGTCCGTTGTCGCCTCGACAATTAAAGCGACCTTACCCGGTCCATAGCCTTCATAAACAACTGATTCCAATTGCCCTCCAGCTCCGCCGTGGCCTAACCCCCGATCAACCGCCCGCTGGATATTTTCCTTGGGCATGTTGGCAGCTCTGCCCTGATCTATAGCCAGCCGTAATTTAAAGTTTGAAGCCGGATCCCCGCCGCCGCCTTCGCGAACGGCAATGGTAATGACATTGGCCAGTTTGGTAAACACCTGCCCGCGTTTAATATCCGTTGCGCCCTTCTGCCGCTTTATGGAAGACCACTTGCTATGTCCAGACATCGCGAGAAAAATTATACTCTATATTAAATTAAATTAATAAGGAGAAAAATTTGATTAATTGACAACACTCCCCCTTTGTATTAATGTATCGATACATCGATACAAATGAGTCAAGTCTCCAAAAGAGTTCTCACCAAACAGATCGAAAACAGATTATTTCAAAATTTCTGGGAACTTATAGCTGACATTAAAAAACCCAGGGACGTTCAAACGTTTCTCGAAGATTTTCTCTCTCCAACCGAGAAGGTCATGTTGGCTAAAAGAATGGCCATTGTGATTTTACTGACAAAGGGTTATAGCCATCGATCAATTGCCTCTATGCTTAAAGTATCTACTTCTACTGTAACTAAATTTGTCCTTTTCCTTAAAATTAAATCGTCAGGCTTTCAACTTTTAATCCAAAAGTACTCAAAAAAGCAGGCTTTTATCGAAATGGTTCAGGAATTGGAAAGATATTTATACAGACTACAGCCGAGACAGCACTTTGTCGAAGAAGGTTTAATCAAAGCTAAACTCGGCCACAAAAAAGAAGTGTTTTAATGTATCGATACATCGAATTGATAGGTATTTCCATAATTGAAAAAGGAATTCAAGAAGAAATCAATCCCGCAATTTGATGGTGTTAACCACCTCCGTGTTTTGGTTGTTCACCCTTCCAAGTAGTCGGTGTGGAATAGCGCAAAACTAGTTGAGGAAATTCGGATATTTCCAAGGGCCTTAGTAATTTCAACTGGACCTCTTCCCTTTGGCGGCTCCACTCGCCAAAAGCTGTGGCCACAAAATCTACGTTAGCTGCTTCTGAATCAATTCTAAAAACTGGCGTTGTCGACCTTTCATCAAGAGGCATTCCACCTTCTGCTTTAATTATTTCTGGATCCAGACCGGAAATTAAAGAATTGTGGGCTACCAATCTTGACTTATTAAGAGTCACTCTTTCTGTATATTGGCCAAACCCGGCAACTCCATGCGGCCGTGTGGTATTGTACCAAAAATACAACTGTCCAATAACCAGATCACAAGCAGCAAATTGGGCGGTACCAATAACCCCTTTACGAAATCTGGCCATGTGGATTGATGAGTCTACAAACTCTAAAGCTTCAGGGGCGACTGGATAATCCTCGACTTCGACATCAAAACCATGTTGTGTTAAAAGCGGCACAACCACCTCATCATTTTGTGCAGGCCAAAATAAAACACTTTCATCTCTTGGTACCAGTGGGTAAACTAGCTCTTTTTTGCGCCTAACCCATTGAATGATGTATGGAAGTGTAAATTGCAGATCGGCACTCGAGCGAAAGCTTTGGTAGGTAGACCAAAGTGCATTTCCGACAATTTCGCCTTTTTCATCAACCCACATTCCATCCAAAGAGCAATCTTGTCTTTCTTTCCTTATCTGTCGAAAACGCACTTCTGAGAAGTCGGCATTTGATGCTTGTGTCTCCTCAAAAACCCGAAGTAACCATGATTCTAAGTTAGTTAGGTCTATCTGCTCGCACCAATTGACAGCACCTAACCTGTGAATATCCGAGGTTATCCATCCTTTGCTTACCGCTTCCCGATAAAGATCTTGCAAATGGGCAGCAGGTACAAATTGCGAAGGCTTATTTTCTCCCCTTTCAGACATAGAGTGAAATATACTCTTATGGGCTAAAATATGCAAATTTAATTTTTGTTCCGGTCCTGTTCTAAGCCGGCTTTTAAAGGTTCAATAACTCGATGCGTATTAATAAGTAAACATCAAAAATTAGAAAATTTCAAAAATTTTCAACACTTGAACACCATGAGTACTCAAATTATCCAAAATTGTTTCAAAATTTATACCTATTGACTCTGAATTCAGCCTGTTCTAAGTTGACATAGTACAAATTTTAATGGATACTACACTCACAGACGCAAGCCTAAGTGCAGAAGTCCTTGCAAAACAAGCAATTTCAGCCGCGGTAGCCGCCAACTGGAAAGAAGCTGCCAAATTAAACCGGAAGATCCTTTCTGTTTCCTCCGGTGACGTAGAGGCCCTCAACCGCCTGGCACTGGCCCAAAGCTGTCTTGGAAAAGTCAATCTCGCCCAAAAAACATATAAAAGGGTGCTTTCGATCAATCCTTACAACATCATTGCCCTTAAAAACCTGGACAAATTATCCAAATCTACAGGCGCAAAAACCAACGGCATCAGTAACGGTAACACTAATCATCAACCTAAAATCTCAAGCGATGTTACAAAACTGTTTTTGTCCGAACCCGGAAAAACGAAGATAATTAATCTTTTGAATCTGGCTCCGCCTCAGGTTTTGGCAGCATTAAATTGCGGCGATCCTCTCATGATAAATGCCAAAAATCATTCCGTTTCAATTTCCACCACCAACAGAGTATATTTGGGCGCCCTCCCCGATGACCTAGCCCACCGCCTAATTAGTTTTATTGCCGGAGGCAACCTTTATGACGCCTACGTTAAAGCTGCCACGCCCAAGAATTTAACCATCTTTTTAAGAGAAGTCAAAAGATCCGGGAAGTTTATTAACCAGCCGTCATTTACGACCGGCCAAAGTTCTTCTTTGGAATCCGATTAAAAATTTTCGTTCTTCTTCTTAGCCAGTTCAGAAACAGAAAAACCTCCACCCAACTTTTCTTCAGCTGGCGGATCTTGAATCTCTCCTGAATTGGTTTTTGCATTTTGTTTCTCATTGGGAAGTCCCTCCCAGGGGAATTTTTCAGGTTTACCGGTATTTTCATCAGGCGTGTTTTGACTTTGAATTCGGGGAGCAGTTTTTGCAATATCCGGATTAGTTTGGGTAGTATTTTGTAACTGCGGTTCTAAGGAAACATCTACCTCTTTAATTGCGCCCTTTTTTTGTTCCCTGATAAGCGAAACTAGGGCTGCTACAAAAGAAATGGATAGAATTATAATCCCCAAAATTACAAAAATCATTTAAAGTATCTGTCAGAAAAATCGTTGCCCAAGATTACTTTAATTTCTTTTGTTTCAGGCTCTTTAGGCTCGCCTCGTGGCGAAGCAGGCGCGACAACTATATCACAGTCGAAAATTTTTGCCAAATATCTCACTGAGTAATTATCTCTGTCGGATGATACAATTTTCGTTTTTTCGGTTGGAGTACCTGTAACATTTATCGTCGTTGTCACAAACCCGACACCGCTTACAAATTGACTTGCCAAAGTTGCCGCAGCCGCAACATCAGTGGTATTTTCAATTACTACATTCCGGCTTTTTTTATTTAAACTCTGATTTTCTAAATATGGGGCAATTTTAAAATGCAATGATTCCTCGTCTACTCCTAAAACTTTTTGATTATTGCCAACACTAATCTCCTCTGACGCAGCCGCCAAATCGACTATTTCCAACCTATTAATACTTAAGCTTTTTACCTGCCACCAAAGTAAAAGTAGGTCTTTTTGAGAAACATTTGTACTCATTGTGTTACTATAAATTTTACCGGATAAAATTTTAAATGGCGTAGCAATTGACGCAAAATCTTTAAAACTTGCATCAACTGTTTCTTTGTCTAATTTTTTATTCTGAAAGAATATATAATTTTCAATATCTGTCCCTATTGAAATTGCCAATATGTTTACCAGCTTGCTGGTGTTTTTATCATCTATAACTTTGGAGAGTTGCACCAAGGGCAATTTAGAATCTCCCGAAAAATAATATTTAGAAGGGTCTAATTTAAAAAGAGCAATTCTTTTTGGTTCTTTCTGAAAAATAAAAACAGCAGGGGGTGTTGTGCCTAAGTACGAAACAAATGATGCTTGGCTGTCCCAGTTTGATTTGCCCAAATATTTTTTAAGCGAAATGGTTTTTACCAGACCGTTTAAAATAGCCAAGGCTAAAACAATAACGATAAAAATCGAAAGTAACTCCCGACCTCTTTTTTGAGTATCTCTTTTCTTCCAAGCAGCTCGACTGTTAGGATAGTCCACCATAATTTCCTTTATCCTAGCTGCCCGATTTTAAAAATACAGTTACTTCCCTTTTTTCCCGATTATCTCAATTTTTGGAGGCGTATAAATTTTGACACGCATAGCGGCCTCTTTTTCTAAGGACTCTTTCTTCTTCTTCCTCTTTTCACCTTTATAATATCCGCCAAAGCTTCCCACTACTTTTCGCCTCCTCTCTTTGTAGTCAGCTTCAAATAACCTCTATTTTCATTCTAACAAAGCAGGAAAAGAATAAACAATCTGTTAAAAAATTTTGTGCTGTAGAAGTTCTTCGAAGTGTTTGCTTTTAGCCTTTTTGATTTTTCCAAGATCTTCCCAGTTTTCCGCTAAAACCCGGCTCACATGTCTGCCACCTATAGTCTCCGGCACCACCACATAATCTGCACCCATCTCATAAAGCTTGATTGCATCATGCAGCCAATAGCTTGTAACCACAAACGGGCCCCTATAATTTTTCTCTTTGGCAAATTTAATTAAAAGTGCACTGTCTGCTATATCAGGATCCGTTATAATAATTAGCTTTGCCCTGCCAACTTCAAGTTCTTCAAGTACCTCCGGGTCACTGATATCCCCAAAAACCGCATTGAAACCTGCCGCACGAAGGCTGTTTATTATCTCCGGGTTGAAATCAACAACCACTATCTGTTCTTTGTCCTTTATTTTTCCTTTAAGAAAATTCAAAATATCCGAACCCATCTGTTCCGCTCCTATCAAAACCACATGATCTTTTAATAAATCCTTATGAATAACATAAGGATCATGAGCTTTCTCTGGAAATAACTTTGAAAAAGGATGTTCGATAAACCGATAGACTTTGTCTCCATAAAGAATTAAATATGAAGACAAAGTAATCGTCACAATGCCTACACCTGCAACCAAGGAAACCATTTCTGTTGTTAAATGACCAAGACCCTGTCCCACTGCCATCAAAATCAGCGAAAATTCAGAAATCTGGGCTACCGTCACAGAAGCAAAGAAAGCAGTTCTGTTCCTGTATCCCAAAGGAAGCATGATTGCCAGAACGATCAAGGGGTTACCGATAAGAATAAAGGCTGAAAGGATAATAATATGTACCACATTCACACCTGAGGCTCCGACAGACATTGAAGCACCAAGCAGAATAAAAAAGATTACGATGAAAAAATCACGCAGCGGTTTGACTCTTGCAGAAATCTGAATCCGGTAAGGCGATGTAGCTATAGAAAGCCCTGCCAGAAAAGCACCGATTGCTATAGAAAATCCGATACGCTGAGCAAGAGCAGACATCAGAAATGCCCAAGCAATCGCGGAAACGAATAGCAATTCGACAGAGGCCGACGTAAGCCTAAAAAGATACTTCAGAAGTGTTTTAGAGGCTATATAGGTAGCTCCAAACAGAATCGCTCCCTTTATAAAGATTAAAATGATTCCGGATATATCAGGGACTTTCCCTAGAGCAAATCCGGACAAAAACATCAAAGCCAGAATTGCCACAAAATCCTGTACGAGCAAAAACCCTACTGCTATTTTGCCGTAAAGCGACTGTAAATCATGTTTTTCGGAAAGCAACTTAACAATAATAACTGTAGAAGAAAAAGTTAAAGCCGTCGCTATATAAATTGCAGGCACTGGGGCAAAACCTAAAGCACTAATAATTACAAAACCCACAAACGCCGTAAAGAATATCTGTCCCAAACCTGTTAAAATTGCTGCCTTACCTACATATTTAAGATCTTCAATTTTTAACTCAACTCCTACCAAAAACAACAAAAATGCGATGCCGAAATTTGCCAAAACGTCCAAAAAAGTTTTATCAAAACTCTTAAAAACAGCAAAAATCGAAATGACGATTCCGGTAAAAATATAGGCAACAATCAAGGGCTGCTTAAGAAGTCTGGCAATTATTCCAAAAACACTAGCTAAGACTAAAACAGTAGCTAACTGAAAAAAAAGGTTCTCCATGGGCAGTTATTTAACTTCTTCAAGATTTAGAATCGCATTTTTGAGCTCTTTTGGCAAGAGGCTTTTAAATTTGACGATTTTTTTACTTTTTGGATGCGTAAATTCAATTTGTGCGGCATGCAAAAAAAGCCGCGGACACCAAGCTAAATCAAAGGCTAAAAGCTTTCTTGGAGTGTAGATCGAATCGGAAACAACCGCATGGCCGATGCTTTTTAAATGAACTCTCACCTGATGGGTCCTGCCTGTTTTAGGATACAACCTCAGTAATGTGTAATCGCAAGCATGATGCATTAAGTAATTAACTCGAGATTTGGAGAAACTGGAAGATAAATTTTCTAAATTTGAAATTTGCTTTTTTAAAGAAAAACTTCGCAATTTGAAATTTGAAATTTTTTTATAGTCCGTCTTCGCTTCCCTGCCATCAGCTGATCGGCGATCAGCAATCCCGAACTTTCCGAACTTACCAATTCTAGTCAATCTTGACTCAACCGTACCTTGTTTTTCTTTGATCAAACCATGTACAAGAGCCAAATATTCTTTTTTAATCGTCCTCTCTTTGAATTGCCTCTGCAAAAAATCAAAAGCCTTTTGGGTTTTGGCGACCAAAAGAAGCCCTGAAGTTTCCCGATCAAGCCGATGGACGATACCAGCTCGCCCACCTATTCCCAAACTTTCGCCTAGATGAAAATACTGGGACAATTGATCCTGAAGCGTTTCCTCCTTTATCGTTACCGATCGGTTAACCACCTGCCCTGACGGTTTCTCGACTACCAAAATATACTCATCCTCAAAAATTATATTAAGCTTTCTTGCCATGACGATGAATTAATTGATAACCAATGATCAGAACCCCAATGCTAATTGCACTATCGGCAAGATTAAAACTTGGCCACCGAGTCCAACTCGGTAAATTGATAAAATCCCGCACGCACCCTAACATCAACCGATCAACAAGATTGGAAACTCCCCCGCCAAAAATCAACGACAACCCGATTGCAGATGGTATCTTCTTCTCCCTGATCATCAAATAAAAAATCAAAGGAAGTACGGTCAGCGCTATGATGATGCCAAAACTACCAGAAAGCCCAATCCCAAAAGCAATTCCCTTGTTACAAATAATCGGCACAATATCCCCTGCAATATATTTGGAAAGTTGATCAAAAAAAACTACAAAAGGGGCAATTGCCAAAAACTTAACCTTTGGCTTCAATTTCTTTCTCACATTTTAAACAATAAATTGCCTGCGGTTTGACTTCTAGGCGGGCAAAATCGATCTTTTTGCCGCAACGCTCACAAATTCCGTAAGTTCCTTTTTTAATTTTGGAAAGAGCCATCTCGATTTCCTTTAAATCTTTTTTTAATTTTTGCTCCAAAATTACTGCCTGCTCATGGCCAAATAATTGGGCGGCATCGGTCCCCGGTTCGACAATTATTGACCTGTCCTGATTGCTAAATGGGTCATCACGCTTAATTCGCCTAAGAGCACTTATGACTGTATTTCGCTGTTTTGCAACTTTAGCTTTTAAAACTTTAAGGCTGATCATTTTTTCCCTTTAAACACATTAACAAATTCAACAAATCCTAAGTAAATCTCCAAAACCGCAAACCTCACAGCGAGGTAAAATGATCTTACCAGATTAAGGGGCACAAATAAAACCGTCTTGGCAAATTTCCCGGCTTCCTCTTGCGAGGTAAGTATCCTTTTTGTTCTAAATATTGAAAGCAGAAAAAAGGCAACAAGGGATTTAACATCCTCCTTGAGTTTCCTTCTTGCCAAAAAGTACCATAAAAATAATCCAAGGATTAAAACAGCAGCTTCAAAGACCGCATGCCACCCTTCTTTACCACTGGGTATTCTTCCCAAAGAAAAGGAAAATCTAAGCGTGAGATTGAAAACGGCAACAAAAACCAGATAAAAACAGCCGAAAAACCCTGCATGCCTCCTCTTTGCAGATAACCGTACAATTACAAAATAAATTAGAAAATAAAAAATAAAATAGAAAAAATCTTTATTAAGATTAAAAGATACTTGTTTTAACATTAAGTTTGCCCCGAGAAATTTACTAAGATAGTAGACTATTTGTACAAACACAACTGGGGCTGCCGCCAAGTCAAAAATTTGCAAAAAATTTGCTCTTTTAAGCGCAAGATAAATTAAACCGGAAACAGCAAGACCAAATAGAGCGCCATAATAATCAAATCCCCAATAAGCATTGACAAATATCAACTTTTTAAAAGACCACTGATAAAATTGGGACCTTATTAAAAAATCGAAGATTCTGGAAAATAAAATTGCACCCAAAAGAGAAACTACTGCTGTGTCTAGCAGCTTCTCTGTTTCGATTAGTTCATGTCTGCCGGCTCGCCAAAATAGAAAAATTCCCAAAAAAATACCCAGCAAAAAAAGCGCTGGGGCCAACCAGACTAAAGAAACATTCATTACTGTCGAAAAATTTGCGGGAAA
>MFBL01000046.1:0-14656 GCA_001774945.1 Candidatus Curtissbacteria bacterium RIFCSPHIGHO2_12_FULL_41_17 | reverse complement strand
AAACATTAAATGATTATATCTTAAGATTTCGACGAAGTGAAATCTGAAAGATATATCAGAGGAGCGCACTGAGTTTATCGAAGTGCGACCTGCTGATATATAAAAGCTTAGCATGGAAGACAGGTCAGGCAGTGGACTCAAAATCTTAACTGTGTTATGATTACAAATGTGAACCAGAGAAATCTGGTTTTTTGAATGACAGCCACCGCACACGCTCTAATCGGAGCAAGCCTAGCCACCATAATCGCCAATCCATATTTGGGAATTCCAATTGCCGTACTTTCTCATTTTATTGCCGACCTGATTCCCCATTGGGACGCAGGCACAAATCACCGCAATAAATCCATGACAAGGCTTAAAGTTGAGGCAGCGCTTGATGTCCTTTTAGGTTTTGCGCTGGTTTTAATTTTATTTAGAAATTTTAGTCAAACTAATCCAATCTATTTATTCTCTATGGTAATTGCCGCTCAGCTTCCGGATTGGATCGAAGCTCCTTCGTGGATGTTCGGCTTTAAAGTTCCCCCGTTTTCCTGGCTGGACTGGCTCGGCCACAAACTGCAATCACGGGCTCAACTGCCTTGGGGCTTGGTTACGCAAATTGTGGTTGTGGGAGTTTTACTTTTGATGACTGTTAATTTCGCAGATGTCGGCAATGTCCTGGCTGCCTTAATCCCCGCTTCTTAATCACTTCGCTCGCTCGACATATTGACCAACGTAAGCAAGCATTCTACTTTATAGGAAGTTCGCCAGTCTTCTGTAGTACCATTCTCAATACATTTTCGATTACCACCATTTCTGCAATAGCAATATCAGCAGGCGGAACGTCCAAAGCTTCCCTTTGTACTTTGATTGACATTAGATCAACCTGTGCATCTCCCTCAGGGTTCACCCCAAGCCTAAGTTGACGGGCCATTCTTTCAGCTACAGTTCCGGCATACCTTATCAACGCAAAGGATTGAGTATCAGAGTACCCTCTTTCTTGGGTCCATTCCTCAACAACCTGTTCCGTTTGCCAACAGCTCTAATGTTTTCTCTTGGAGTCGCTGTTCTTTCTGACATAAATCTCACCCCCTTGTAGACAGAAGATTATTTTGCCCTCTCAACATACTCTCCGCTTCGAGTATCAACTCGGATCACCTCGCCGGTTTTGATGAATAAAGGCACTTTGACTGTCAAACCGTTTTCCAGAGTGGCATCTTTATAAGTTGCGCCAACGGTATTGCCGCGGGCGGAACCGCCGGTTTGGGTGATTTTATACTCTATTATTTTAGGAATTTCAACGGACACCGGTTTATCGTCAATAACTCCAAGTGTCAACTCCATCCCCTCTTTTAAGAACTTGCCGATATCGCTAATTAAAGAGACAGGTACCGCAAACTGCTCATAACTTTCTATATCCATCAAATGACAGCCCTGACTATCTTTGTACAAATATTGGACTTTTTTGCGGTTTAAGTTTACTTCCGCAACTTTTGCTCCGGTAATAAAAGATTTTTCAACAGTTGCCCCGCTTGAAAGACTTCTCACTTTGACTTTGACTGTCCCCGAGCCTCGGCCCATCTTGATATGTTCATAGGTAAGCACAAGATAATACTGCCCTTTTTCTTCAAAGACTTTACCGGCTCTAAGTTCAGTAACCAAAAGCATTATCGGGACTTGCGGGTCTTGACGCGGCTAATTCGGATAAGCCCTGAAGTGGACACAACAGCAATTCCTCGTTTTTCAAGCTCATCCAAAAATAAATTAGCCCCGATGGAATCAGAAACCATATGGCCTGCCACAATCAAGTTTATGTGATGTTTTTTTACTTCCACACGGTGTTCCTCTGAAGTATGCATCGAAATAATGGTGCCAACGCCGGCTTGAGATAATCTTTCGTAAATTTCTTTTGCGCCTTCTGTTCCGCCCGTAAACTCGGCAACTGCCACTTTTCCGGCTCTGTTTTTTTCACTGCCCGCATAAATTGAGGGTCCGGCTTTGTATTTAATTGCCTGTTTGTATTCCGGAATTGACCGCAGTATATCCATCACATCGCCGACTGTGTCATGTTCTCTTTTTTCAAAAATATCGGCCATAAAGCGCCAGCCCATATTGTCCCAAACTGTATGAATGCACATAAAAGGCAATCCCAAAAGTCTTGCCGCATCAACACTGCGATAGTGATTGATCGGCCCGAATTTGCGGCGGACCTCTCCAACTCTTTCGGTCATCATTCCCTCTGCAACGTTAACCGGCACCCCGTATGAAGCCAGTAAATCAACCTGCAGATCCATCACCTCATGAAGTGAGGCAAGGGCGCCGCCTGCGGGGTGATGGGCAATCAGAAGATCAATATTTTCGCCTTTTTCGTTTAGGCGATCTGCCAATACGACCTCACCGGCATCAAAATCGATTCCGGCCATTACTTTTTTGACCTTTTTCTTTAAATCTCCGAATAAGACACGCGTGTCGGAATAGGGGTTTTTAAGACTCTCTAAATCGAAATCTTCTTTTTTCTTGGCTGGCAGCTCATCGTAGGCTTTTTTCTGGCGAGATAAGTATTTACCAACACCATTTTTGCCGCGTGGATCAGCTTCTGTCCCTAATTTAATTGCCAGCTCGTAAATTTCTTGGATAGTCATTCGTCGAAATTAAGTGTTGTAATTATAGCAAGTGCCGCGGGTGGGAGTCGAACCCACCGATTTATCTTAGGGCAAGCCCTCACTTAGTGTGGCCGGGGAGGGAGTCGAACCCTCACGGGAGTAAATCCCATACGTTTTTGAGACGTAACTGTCTACCAATTCCAGCACCCAGCCGTGAGTTTTGATTCTTAGCTAAAAAAGACCTCAGCTTCTGTCACTTCTTTGCAAAGCAAAGAACGACTCTTTCCGCCGCCGCGGCACAGGCTTAAATTATACCAAGAAACAGTATATAAACGAAGCAGGCAACAACCTTCTCTTTGACCACTAGAAGTGTTAATTCGACGGAGTTTATACTCATCCTGAGCAAAGTCGAAGGAGAACTGACCATCGGCACCTCACCCTATAGTTTGACAACTTGCTTTTCTTCTGCTTTAATTCTATCTAATGTCGGCCGAAAGAAGGCTCTCTGAGCAAGACAAGCAAGAACTGCAAGGATTTTTCAGGTCAAACCTGGTTAACCTAGTCAGTGTAACTGAAAAATGGTTTGGACTACCTAACCCTATAGAAGAACTAAAAACTGACGCGGGAGAAAATGCTGTAGCAGAAAAACTTCTAAAAGGTGAATCACTCGATCCCAAACCATCTTTAAGACTGGAAAATTTGAGTCAACCTGCAAGAGAATTGGTTATTAACGTCCAACAAGAAACAGAAACAATGGTACTTGCTGGCGAATCAATGACTGCCATTAAGAGGATTGACGGAGCTTTAGGGGAATCTATGCAATCATTTACGGAAGATGACTTAAGAGGGATAAGAGTGAAACTTTTTCTGGCTAGGGCCCGAGCGCAGGGGTACTTAGTAGAAAAAGGAGGGCTAAGTTCTATTCCGCATGGGCAGAAATTAAGATCTTTGTGTAGCTTGTCAGCTGGATTAGATTATATGAGATCGGATTTGGAATACGGATATGTAACTGACTTAGGAAGAACCATATCAGAATGCTTCGGATATGCCCAGATGCAAATATTACAACATAGAGTAATTGAAAAGATATTCGGTGGTGGACCCCAGCTTCTGCATCATGACACACTGAGACCTGTTAGAAGACTTTCTGTTCCTCAAGACAGAGAAATAGCCGATATCCAAAGGAGATTAGTCAATATGCTGCAGAGAATAATGTAGATTCGTTTGAACCCAAAAAGTTCTTCAACTGCCCGCATTTTTAAGTAAAGCATCCTAGGCTTTGAATTTGTTATCATGCGATTATGGTAACAAGACAGATTAAAATTCAGGCTGATGCTTTTGATTGGATTAAAAAACACAAAAAGGACCTATTTCTAAAATTTGCTGACATCTCCCTTTATGAGCAAGATCCGTATCCAACTACAGTTTTTATGGCAGGTTCCCCTGGGGCAGGGAAAACAGAATTTTCAAGAAGGCTCGCTGAACTGTTTAAACAAAAACCGGTTATTATAGATGCAGACGAGATTCGTAAAATAATTCCAGGTTACGTAGGCAAGAAGGCTTATCTTTTTCAAAAAGCGGCAACAAAAGGAGTTAATTTTCTATATGATTATGTTTGCAAGAACAGACTTAATGTAATTATTGATGGTACTTTTGCCTATGCCGATCCAATTGAAAATATCAAACGATCTCTCAAGCACAATCGCAATATCGAAATATATTTTCTCTATCAGGATCCTGTTATTTCTTGGAAATTTACCAAGATAAGAGAAAAGAAAGAATTTAGAAACGTCCCCAGAGATGTTTTTATAAATGCGTATGTAAAATCAATTGAGAACGCGGCTACTGTTAAAAAGAAGTTTGGTGCCAGAATTAAACTTAATTTAGTGATTAAAGATTTTACTGATGGCTTGCAAACACTAAAGTTAAATATAACTGTCCTTGAAAAATTACTACCAAAATTATATACTGGTGAAGAATTAACGCAGATTCTTAACTAAAATGGCACACAAGACAAGAAAGACTACTCCAAAAACTGATTTCTCTAAATTCTTTGTAGTGGAAAGTGCTGAGTCAAAAAAGAAACTATTGAGAGAAGTCGTAAGAAAAGCTAACGAAGACCAAAAACGTCTTTTTCAATCAGCTTAAATCCAAACTTACCATTCTTTTTATATAAAGCTATTTTGATTCTAAACCCAAAAAGTTCTTCCTTCGGTAGAACTCAGGATCTAGCGACCCTTCGATTACATCATGATAGTGAGCAGGGTCGAACTACTCAAGGTCGTGGCCTTCGACTTCGCCCGCCTAGACGAGCTATGCGAGGCTGGTCAACATATCTTCACAATCTACAGCTCGGCAACCGCTGGAGGTTCTTCAACCTGTGGCCTGGCTCTTCTTTTTTCGGCAGAATAAAACTTGACTCTGTCTGCTTTAAAAATTAAATCGATATCCCCGGTTGGCCCGTTCCTGTGCTTTTGAATATCAAGTTTAACCTGCTCGATGTTTTCCGGATCCGGCCGCCAGATAAACATAACCACATCAGCATCCTGCTCAATCGCGCCTGATTCGCGCAAATCCGCAAGCTGAGGTCTTTTTGTTCCCCTCTGCTCGACTGCCCGCGATAGCTGGGAACAGGCAAGGACCGGAATCTTAAGTTCCCTTGCCAGATTTTTTAAGCTTTGTGAAATTTCCGAAACCTCCTGAACCCTGTTTTCCAGATGCCTGCCGACTGCAAGCTGCAGATAATCAATGATTAAAAAGTTAAGGCCCTTCTCCACCTGAAGACGCCTGGCTTTGGTACGCATCTCCAAAATATTGGCAGCCGGCGTATCGTCTATAAAAAGGGGCGCGTCCGCCAAAATCCCCATAGCCTCCTGAAGCCTGTCAAAATCGCTATCATCAAGCTTACCTGTTTTCAATTTCCAGGCGTCTACCTCCGACGTCGCAACCAGAAGCCGGTCAACCAGTTCTTCTTTACTCATTTCCAAAGAAAAAATACCCACTGGCAGGCCTTCCTTTACGGCTACGTGGCAAGCGATATTTAAAGCCAAAGAGGTTTTTCCCTGCCCCGGCCGCGAAGCCAGAATCAATAAATTAGAATCCTGCATGCCAGCAAGCTTACCGTCCAAATCCCAATAGCCGGTCGGCACTCCCCGCAGCCCCCCGGGTTTGCGGTGAAGCTCTTCTAATCTGTCAAAACTTTCACCTAAAGCGTCCTTTAGGGGCATAAAGTTTTGCCGAAGCTGCTGCTGCGACAGAGCAAAAACCGCCTGTTCTGCTGCATCCAGAATTGACCTGATATCTGTTGTTTGGTCAAAAGCACTTTGAGAGACTTTGGTACTCGTGGTAATAAGCTGCCTTTTAATGTAGTGATCCCTTACAATTTGAGAATAGACAACTATATTGGCAGCCGTCGGTACAATTGATGCCAGCTCTGCCAAATAAGAAGCCCCGCCAACCTCGTCAAGCACCCCTTTTTTCTTTAATTGGGCAGTTAAGGTAACCAAATCGATAGGTTCACGTCTTTCGTAAAGATCTATCATTGCAGAAAAAATATCGCAGTGGTTTCGCGTGTAAAAGTACTCGGATTTTAATATCTGTACTATCGAAAGAATGGCATCGCGATCCAAAAGAATCGCCCCGATAATCGCCTTCTCCGCTTCTATATCTTGTGGAGGAATATTACCTGCAGGATTTTTATTCGAAGAAAAGCTTTGCTTATTGGTCATAATTCATCTATTGCTTTTCTAATAGTACTATCTCTACCTCTTCCGGTAATCTTTCAACTGAAACTGAAAGTTTGCTGACTGGCGCGAGTTTTTCCTTACCAAAGCTTTCCAGAAATTTACTCTCACTTTCAAGGTCAAATTTAAGACCCTCGACTTTGTAGTGCATTGGCACTACAATTTTTGGTTCGATTTGGGCAATGATATCCGGTGCCTCTTTTGCGCTGATTGTATAAACACCGCCAGCAGG
This sequence comes from Candidatus Curtissbacteria bacterium RIFCSPHIGHO2_12_FULL_41_17, assembly GCA_001774945.1. GTDB lineage: Bacteria > Patescibacteriota > Microgenomatia > Curtissbacterales > GWA2-41-24 > 2-12-FULL-41-17. The sequence goes on along the minus strand of MFBL01000046.1, from coordinate 8,099 downwards.
AATCAAAAGGACATCGCAAGAAGAAAGCTGCTCCACCTGCTCCTGGCTAAGCTTTTTTTGTCCCAGATCTCCCAAATGAACTATATTAACGTCATCAATGTTGATTAAATAAATAGTATTTTTGCCGCGTGCCGAGCCTCCGCTATCGTCATGGAAACTGTCGATTCCCACAATGTTGACCTTGGAAATTTCATATTCGCCCGGACCGGCAATGACAAAAGGATCTTTACCCTCTGCTGTTTTGACTGCCGAAGTTGCGTTATGGTCCTGATGCTGATGCGAAACAGTAATAATGTCTGCTTCAAGCTTTAAAGGCGAAAGACCGGTGAAACCAGGATCGTAAGGGTCGCAAACTATACAGGCGCTTTTGCCTTTTATTCTAAAACATGCCTGGCCGTACCACCAAATATCAACCATAAGGTTTAAAAATAATAGCACAAATAATTGACCAACCCAAGACCCAATTGCGGCTTTCCTAAACCTTGTGCTAAGCTAAAATACCTAAGAATTCTCGTGCTTCACAATGATCATTGTTTCATTCATAAACCGCATCGCCAAATATATTGTGATTTTAATTTTGACAACCTCTTTTATCTTCAGCCTCTGGTGGCTTTGGCAAAGGCAGCCGCAGCCGACATCAAAGACGCAAAATCAAACAGCCAACCTTAATAACCAACCATCTAAGGAGTCTGGTATCACCCCAAACGATCTTACAGTTTTAACTTCACAAAAAGTGAAATTCGCAGGCAAAACTAAAGCAAACTCACTTGTGGCACTTTACGCAAATAGCTTCGCCACAGTTACAAGATCAGATAAAGATGGCAATTTTGCGTCCGCTGAAATGACTTTTGCCAAGGGTTTCAATCAGGTTAAAATGGCCGTAATTTCAGATAAATTAACTCTGGAAGGTACCACAACGTTTAATTACCTTTTTGCAGAAAACACCCAAGACGGTGATATTGTCTATGCAGGATCTGTTAAAAAAATTCTGGACACTTTAATCACCGTCAGCTCAAATTCTGATGAAAAGGATGTCCGGACCTTAAACTCTACCTTCACCTTTTCGCAGGATAATCCCGAGGAAGCCGCGCTATCCCCTATTAGAAGAATCAGAATCGGGGACTTTATAATTGCCCAGGGGTTCCTGCCGCAGGACAAAAATGATAATCACCTAAAAGCAAATAAGATTGAGGTTTTGCGCGAAAACGTACCTTTAAATACAAGAGAATTAGTACTTGCTAAAACTCTAGCCACTGTCAAACAAAGCCGTCTGCAAGTTCAAAATCTTTCCACCGGTTCCACTTTGGAGCTTACAATTGGCAAAGAATCTGGTTTTTTTCTTGAAGGCAAAGAGGCTGACGCTAAAGCTGTCGTAAAAGACAAAAATGTAATTTCTATTTTCCATAAGGAAGATAAAGACATAATCGATCTAATCTGGCTATTGCCCTAACTTCTTTTGTAGTATTATAAATTCATATGCAAAAAGGCCCGCCGACGCCCAAAGGATTTCGGGATATTGAACCGGCTCTTGCCCAAAAAAGACGCCAGGCCATCGATCAAATTGTGAAGGTTCTGGAAGAATTTGGCTTTGAGCCACTCGAAACTCCTACTGTCGAATTTGCCGATACCCTAAAAGGCAAATACGGCGAGGAGGAAAGATTAATTTATGAATTTACCGATCGAGGCGGCAGGGATTTGGCCCTGCGGTACGACCTGACTGTTCCTCTTGCGCGCTACGTTGCTAATCATAACCCGAAATTGCCATTTCGCCGCTGGCAGCAGGGCCAGGTTTTTCGCGGCGAAAATCCCCAAGCCGGGCGCTTTCGCGAATTCACTCAACTTGATTTTGACACTGTAGGGTCAACCGATCTTGCAGAGGATGCCAACATCATCGCCGCAGCCATTAAAGCGGTCAAAGCCGTCGGTCTTGCCAACATTCAAATGAAAATCAATGATCGCAAAAATTTTGAAGGTGTTGACAAAAAAGTGGTTATCGCTCTGGACAAACTTGAAAAAATAGGTCCAGAAAAAGTTATCGATGAGCTTGTCCAAACAGGTTTTGCCAAAGATAAAGCCGCGTCCCTACTTACAACTATGAGAAATAAAAAACCGACTAAAGATCTTGAGGCAATTTTTGTGAATTTAGAAAAATCGGGAGTCGCCAAGGACGAATATGCTTATGATTCCCTTTTAGCACGCGGTCTTGATTACTATACCGGTGCGATATTCGAATTGCGAGTGCCTTCCTACGGAAACCTGTCAATCGGCTCCGGTGGCCGGTATGACAATTTAATCGGCATGTTTAGTGGCAAAGATATCCCCGCTATTGGCTTTTCCTTTGGTATTGATAGACTGGTAGAAGCCCTCCAGTGAAATCCAACAAAGCCTTCATTTATCTTATCGTAGCGGCTCTTCTTTGGGGAGCTACTATTCCGATTATGAAATTCACCCTTACGCAAATTCCCATATTTTCTCTAATCACAATAAGAATGACTTTCGCAAGCGTTTTACTTCTTCCATTTGTCGTAAAACACATAAAAATAGACAAGGCTGATATTAAAACTTTAATTCTGGCAGCTGTCTTTGGTACGAATTTAAATTTAGCTTTTTTCTTCCTGGGATTGAAATATTCACTTGCGATAAATGCTTCGATCATACTTGCTACCACGCCGATCTTTACTCTCATTTTAGCTCAGTTTTTTTTAAAGGAAAAATTTACAATAAAACTTTTACTTGGCTCTGCTTTGGCAATGCTTGGGGTAATTTTTATTGTTGGAGTACCAATCCTTCATTTAAACCTAAAATCGACTATCGGTAACTTGGCTTTGGTTGCCTCAGCACTTGCCTGGGTGGGGCATGAAATATTTTCCAAAAAAGTCTTAACAAAATACCCGCCTGCAATTGTCGCTTTCTATACGACATCAATAGGAGCACTTGTTTTTTCTCCGCTTTTTATTTTTGAGTTTTTCAAAAATCCAACCTGGTACAATCAAGTTAATCTGCAAGGTTTCTTAGGACTTCTATACGGTATACTTTTTGCGTCACTTATTGCTTATGTCGCCTGGCAAAATGGACTTTCCAGAACTTCTGCCGGCGAAGCTTCTTTTGTTTTTTACTTAATGCCTCTTTCCGGAATTTTATTTTCGGTACTTCTTTTAAATGAAAGCTTCCCGACCTTTCTGATTTTTGGTGCAATTCTAATTTTTCTGGGTGTAGTTCTTGCAGAATTCCATCGCAAATTCCACCCGCTTCATAGAAGCTAAAATTAGATTGTAAACAAAGCTATATTTTGCTAAAATATCCATTATATCAGCAGTTCGCCTTGGCACACTTCGTCGAGTCGGCTCGACTCCGTTCATGCCAATGGCGCTCCTCTGATATAATTTCAAACCTTAACGTATTAGATATTTATAAATTTAAGGAAGGTCCGAAATTATGAAAGCCGATATTCATCCGCAGTTTTTTGAGGACGCCAAAGTAACTTGTGTCTGTGGTAATGCGTTTACTACGGGCAGTACCATGCAGGAGATTCGCGTAGAAATTTGCAGCAAGTGTCATCCCTTTTTTACCGGCGAAATGAAGTTTGTTGATACTTTAGGCAGAGTTGAAAAATTCCAGAAGAAACAGGAAAAAGCCAAAGTTATCCAGGCAGAAAGAATTAAAAAAGTTACTGCCCAAGAACAAAAAGCCAAAAGACCCGAAAGTCTTCGCGAAATGATCGCATTGGCCAAAAAACAAGCATCTTCTTAGCTGTATTCGTATTAATTCGAAAACAATTCGCATAAATTCGCATGAACGACTATCTAAAAAAACAAATTGAACAAATTGATTCCAAAATAGCCGAAGCCAAAAAGCTCTTGGATGATCCGTCTATGTCCGAGTTAGCCCAAGAGGAAATCGCCAGGCTTGAAGCCGAAAAAGCTCAACTTGAAAAACCAACTACCAACTACCAACTACCAACTACCAACTTATCCAGCATCATCTTAGAAATTCGGGCTGCCGCCGGAGGCGATGAGGCCGGTTTGTTTGCTTCTGATTTACTTAGGATGTATCAAAAATACGCCACAGGAAATAAATGGAGTTTTGAGGAACTGGATAGAACAGAAGGAGGTTTGGGTAACATTAAAACGGTCGTTGTCAAAATCAGCGGCCGCGATGCCTACAACAAGCTTAAATTCGAATCAGGGGTTCACCGGGTTCAGCGCGTCCCCAAAACCGAAAGTTCCGGAAGGATCCATACATCAACGGCAACAGTCGCCGTCCTGCCGGAAGTACCCCAAACACAAATCCAAATTAATCCACAGGATATTGAATTCGAAGCCTTTCGCTCCGGCGGCCACGGCGGACAAAATGTTAATAAAGTTTCCACAGCTGTTCGAATTAAGCATATTCCCACAGGAATCATAGTCAAATCACAAACCGAAAGAAGTCAGGCCCAAAACCGCGAAATCGCTATGGATATTTTAAGGTCCAAAATTTACCAGATGGAAGAAGACAGGCGACGATCAACAATTCACGATGAACGCTCTTCACAGCTAGGAACCGGCGACCGCAGCGAAAAAATCCGCACCTACAACTTCCCGCAAAGTCGGCTCACCGACCATCGTATAAACAAATCTTGGCATGATCTAGAAAACATAATGGAAGGAAATTTAGAAAAAATTATCAATTCGTTGCGAAACAACTAACTACCATACTCTAGAGTATGGTAAATACTAGGGTCTGTTAGCTATTTATCTATCGGCTCTTGGGGTATCGCATCCCAAGCCTCAAGTTTAGATCGAATCTTTTCAAGTAAGCGGCGCTTTGCGAAATCTTCGTTGTATATCGCCGATTTGTTACCTTTAAATCCAAGGGCTTCATCATACTGACTTCTAGATAAACGGCGACTTAGCCAAGTTTTCGAAAGCCGCTCAAGTTGCGGGAGTAACAAGCGCAGCTCATCTATTGTATCCGCCTTGAATTCCTGACGAAAATGCTCGCCCCGCCACTCGTATTTTCTAATGCCAATACCGCCAGTTAAATCAAGAAACAGCACTCCGTCTGGACACAAATGGGCAACAGACTGATCTCCGAATCTAGCGATATGCTCACGATAAAGATTGATCAGAGTAACCATTCTTCTTTCTTGAGGTCTTAGGGTTTGCACCTCACTCTCACCAACTTCTGGGAGCCTAAGTAATTTCCCATCACGAAAACGGGCAGCGATTGTTTCCTCTGGATGCTGAATCTCCCGAGAGCTTAATTCCACATCAAGGCCTAGTCGCCCAGTAAGCTCACCTTTTTCCCGACCCAACAATTCAAGATCAGTCTCTCTTAAGCTTGCGAGTTGTTGTTGTAATACACTAAGAAACCTCGCCCTCACTTCAGTGGAAGCACCAACGAAAGACGTGGCTACTTCCTCTGAGATTAGAGCCTGCTCGGTTATTCTTAGCCAATCGGTTGGGATGGGCTGCCCTTCTGTCATAATCGACTAATTATACATTAACTATAGGCTAAAGTCAACAGGAGATGAGACTTGCGGCAAGAAACACTCACTAAGTATGTTAAGCTTATTCAAATAGAATTGATCGAAAAATATTCATACTTTGGACTGCTTTTGATTCTCTTAATTGAAGAGGCAGGAATTCCCCTACCCATCCCTGGTGATATTTTTATTGCAAGCGCCTCTGCTCTTCCAAAATCAAATTATTTCTTAATAGTTGCATCTGTGGTGACGGCAACCTTGATTGGATCGACAATCCTTTTTACCATCGCCAAAAAAATCGGTCACCCCCTGCTTTTAAAGTTTGGCCCGAAGATTAGAATCACGAAAGATAAAGTTAAAAAAGTAGAGGCGTGGTTTGAAAAATACGGCGGTTTTGCGATAGTTATTGGAAGACTGATTCCGGGCTTTCGCACAATTACCCCTTTTGCCGCCGGTCTATTCGGCGTTTCCTATAAAACCTTCTGGCTTTATACAACAGTCGCCGCTTTTATCTGGGCTAATATATATTTTATACTCGGTAGATTCTTCGGGAGTGTTCTGACAACTTTTTTGAAGTAATCGTCAAACTCTAACCTTGCCAACTTCATCTTCGAGTAACTTACGGATGTCGTCAGGCCTAAGTCGGGTCAAACCATAAAAGGCAAGAATTGCTTCGGCCGCTTTCCTCAAATCTTTAGCTGATTGGCGCAAGCCACCGACTAAAACATCTGGTTTAGCTTCTAAAGACGCCGCCATTTCTTCATCTTTTGCGGCTGCTCGCTCAAGAGAGAAAACGACGATTTTTTGGACAACAGTTTGATCGATGCCTTGACTCAAACAAGAATCTGCGTCAAGATTACCAAAAGTATCAGCTTCCGCCAACAGTTCAAAAATCGGTGTTTGTGAAACTTCAAAAAGCAACTCTCTTGCTGTCTGATCACCTGTAAGAGCCACAAAGCCTTCTAAATCAATTCCAGAACCGCCCAATCCTTTTTCAACAAGGTCAATGTCGTAACCTCTGACTTTAAGGATCTGCCCAATAACTAAAGTAGGGTTGGTCTCGCGGGCGCAAGTATTGGCAATAAATCTTTCCATCTCTGGAGAATTTTCTATCAATCAAGACTACTTTGTCAAATTGGCGTGCTGGCAACGTTTCTCTGCGCTAAAAATTGATTAACATCCCCCTCGAGAAGTACCCTGACGTCCTCCTCGCTGATTTCTTTTAAACCTCCTCTTAAAAGCCTTCGTGATCGCCTTAAACTTTCACCTGCTTCAGTTTGAAGCTGAACTTGACGCTGTTTATCCGGTTCTTCTTGATGTTCACTGTAATACTTATCTTTTGCCTGCGCTTGTAGAAACTGCGCATGGCTTTGCCAATACAACGCCTCAATTCTTTTTGCAGTCTCTTCATCAAAACCGCACCCTTCAAGCTTCAAATCCCCAACTCCGCTTAGAGCAATACGAATCGCTTCCGGTCGCGGACGGTGAATTAACATAAGTAGTGCATCTCGATCAGCATGAGAGAAAACAAAGACGGAAACACTTGTTTCGACGCCTTTATCACTGTCTGGATTTACATCGATCACAATCGGGAATTCTCCGTCTTTAAGAAGTTGAGTGATTACATGGTCGGGGCTTAAGGCACTGCCGCCGATTTTAAATGCTAATAAACTTTTTCCTTTTTCTGTTTCCTGTCTAATTGCCATTTTAAAAAGAGCCCTCTTGGGGGCTTCTGCATCATTTTAGCGCTAAAATACCGTTTTGTCCACAACTATTGTTTTTACTCCTGCGGTGCTTCTTTTAATTTGGCAGTTAAATCAAGTGTCGCCCCGTCTCTAAAAACTCTCACTTTGATACTGTCGCCGACTTTTTTAGTCCTGATAACTTGAGATAGCGTGTTTTCTTCTGTTAATTTTTGGCCGTCCAGATGTGTAATTATATCCCCTACTTTAATCCCCGCGTCTGCTGCGGCAGAACCCTTAACAACTTCCCTGACATATTCTCCCTCGGGCACTTCATTCAAAAGCGCTGTATCCTTACTAATATGCGTGTATCTTATTCCCAAAAGCGGCCTGACAATTTTGCCGCCGGACTTGTTAAAATCCTCAATTAACTGTTTGGCAATATTGATTTTAATCGCAAAACCGATATTTTCCGCAGAAGCAACGGCGCTATTAATACCAATCACCTGTCCGGAGCTTGCTACCAGGGGCCCGCCGGAATTGCCCGGGTTAATGGCCGCATCGGTCTGAATCAAATCGTCAAGCCGTTCGGCAATACCGGTCGAAGGATCGATAGGGCTGACACCACGCCCAAGTCCCGAAACAACACCAACGGTTACCGTATTTTCAAATCGACCAAGTGCGTTTCCGATTGCAATCACTTTCTGGCCGACCTTCAAGTGCTCACTATCACCCAAATCCACCGCTTTAAGCACTTGTCCTACCTGCCCGCCTATGGCGGGAGCCGTCGAAGGATCAATTTTAACTAAAGCCAAATCATTAAAAGGATCCCTATGAATTTCTTTAACGTCAAATTTCTTTTCTGTTCCATCGTTATTTTTAATAATGGCAATGTACTTTTCGCCATCTGCCGAAACAACATGCTTGTTGGTTAAAATTAGTCCGTCTGA
>MFBL01000045.1 GCA_001774945.1 Candidatus Curtissbacteria bacterium RIFCSPHIGHO2_12_FULL_41_17 | reverse complement strand
ACAGAGTAAATATGACTTTTAATTTCAAGAAAAACTTCAAAAAACTGGGCTTTCGAATCCCTTCAACATTTAGGACAGACAAAATGATCAAAAATGCCAAAGACGCCTCAAGTATGGGAAAATTAGAAATTAGGAAAAAGTTAAAATAAGGTATATGCGAATAAATGTCAAGGCGAAACCTTTAGCTGGTAAGGAAAGAGTAGTCAAGATTTCAGAAAATGATTTTGAGGTTTGGGTAAAAGAACCACCGGTTAAAGGCCTGGCAAATATAGCCCAATCACGGATTAGACTAGTTTCAGGTTTTTCTTCCAGAAATAAAATATTTGAAATAGAGTAATTGCGTGTTAGCCTGCGGCAAGAGCAACTTTTCGAAGTTCGTCCAAAATTATCTTATTAGTTTCAATAATTCCGACATCCGTATATTCGAGACCCATTTCATGGCAAAGTTTCTTAGCATACGGAGTTATTAACTTCAATTTGTTGCGCGGGCAATTGGTAAAGAGATGATGTTCGATTTGTAAATTTAGGCCAATAAAAAAGAGCTCAGTTAAAAATCCGCCTTTTAGATTTCGGGAGGTAATAATCGACTGTTCCAAAAATGAAAGCTTCATTCCCTTTTTGATTTCGGGCATGCCTTTATGGTTGGGGGCAAATACACTAGAAAGATAAAAACCTAGGGGGATATTAATCGAGGCAAGGACAACAATTGTTTTAAGAGTATCAAAATATATAAAGGGCAAAATATACCAGATAGTAAATCCGATAGCGAAACTAATTAATTTCCAAGAATTTTTAAAATTTAAACCTTTTGCTAAATAAATAAAAGAAGAGGTTCTTCTTGTAATTATGATTAGACAACGCAGTGGGTAATAAGTAAAAACCTGATATCTTTTAAAAACCCCGGCAAGCCCTTTTTCTTGCATGAATCTTGATTGCGTAAATGAATGAAGTGGAACATCCAGATCAGGATCTCTATCCTCCTCATTAGTGTTTGCATGATGCATGTTATGAATTTTCATCCACCTGTCTATGCTATCGACTAAGAAAAAGCTTGCAATGTGACCGACGATGTCATTAGTTTTTGCAGGTTTAAAGATTGCTCTATGGCCGGCATCATGAAAGAAGCCTCCAATCTGGATTGCAAAAAAAGTAAAAACAAGTCCAAGTATAAAAAGTAAAAACAGTGAAGAAGTAATATAAATTAGATAAACAGAAGCTATAAAACCGCCAAAGGCAAAAACTGCCATTATGGCGTAATATTTATAGTCTCTGTCAAGAATTCCGGCGGCAGTTACTTCTCTTCTTAATTTTGCGTAAGCTTTTGCCCCTACAATTAGTGGAATTTTAGAGGTAGCACTTTCTGCTCTCAGATTCAGATTTCTTGGCACACTAAGATTTTACTTTATGCTGAGGCTAATTACAATTTTAAAGCTTGGCAGGATCGATGCGAATTATTTTGTCATCATCCTCTGCCGGTGAGCCTCGGCCGTCGCGGTTGCTCGTTGAAATGTAGAGCATATTATCCGGGCCAACGATAACATCTCTTATTCTCCCAAACTCTTTTTCAAAATGTTTGATAAGGTTTAATTTTTCACCATTAATTTTAGCCTCAAACAAAGTTTGACCTCGTAGTCCTGCAAAAAAGAGTGATCCATCAAGATATGCTAGTCCGGCTGGAGCCCAAGTGTCACTGCCGCTTTGAATAATAGGTGAAGAGATTCCTTCTTTTGTTTGGCTTCCTCGAACGTCTGGCCAGCCGTAGTTTTCGCTTTTTTTAATAAGATTTACTTCATCTTGAGCACTTTGGCCGTGTTCTGTTTCCCACAAATTTCCGTCAGCATCCCAGGCAATTCCCTGTGGATTTCTGTGTCCAAAAGAAAATACTTCGTTGCCGAACGGATTGCCGGATACAGGTTTACCTTCATCCGTAACTCTTAAGATTTTTCCGGCCAAAGAATTTTTATCCTGGGCGAACGAAGGATTAAGAGCATCTCCGGTTGTTATATAAAGATAGCCGTCCGGCCCAAATTTAATTCTTCCTCCGTCATGAAAGACTGCGCCTGGAATATTTTCAACTATCATTTGAGGTTCTGTCAGTTTTCCGTCCTCAAATTTATAAGAGACAACCTTATTTAAAGATTTATCTCCGTCTGAACTATAAGTGTAGTAAAGATAGGCCTTTTGGTTATTTTTAAAATCGGGGTGCAAAGTTATCCCGTGTAGACCGCTTTCTCCCGTTTGCTTGACGTCGGGAATTGCCAGAATCGGCGTATCTTGCAGTTGGCCATCTGCAGTAACCAGTTTGACCATACCCTTTCGTTCTGTCACTAAAAGCCGGCCGTTTGGCAAAAAGACCAGTGCCCAGGGAACTTCCAAGCCTTTGGCAAAGACGTTTACAGCCTCTTGAGAATTATTAGAAGAGCTGGATACTGTTTTATCGAAAGTTGGGCTTTTCTTTTTAGAAAAAGAATAAATGCCAATTGCAAGAATAATTAATACTATCAAGACAAAAACTTTTTTCATCTTAGATTAACGCAACCATAATATTATAATTTCATATGTTGTGTCGATTGGAAGAGGGAATATAAATGTAATAATTGATATAATTGCAATCAATTCATAAAAAATTGAAATAGGTGAAAAATGAAATTGTTTTTCGATCTTGAAACCATCCCCGCACCGAAAGAGTTAAGAGAAGCCGTAATAGAATCGGAACGCAAGAAATCTCGCAACAAAGAAATTGTCAATGACGATGAAGCTTTATTTCGCTCAAGCGCATTTAGTGGTGATTTCGGCAGAATTTTTTGTATAGGTTTTGCAAAAGATAATGAGCCTGCCGATATCATTAAAGGCGAAGAAGAAGAAATATTAAAAAAGTGGTGGCAAATTGCCAAAGACGCCCATGTTTTTATTGGGCACAACATTATAGATTTTGACATCCCTTTTTTATATAAACGGTCAATAATTAAAAATATTCGGCCTACTCAAATGTTACCAGTTAAGAAATTCAATACAGAGAATATTTTTGACACAGCCAAAGAGTGGAGCAGGTGGGATAATTTTTCCCAAACCAGCCTGCACAATTTATCAATCGCCCTGAATTTACCCACCTCAAAAGACCTAATGGATGGTTCAATGGTTTATGATTATTATCTAAAAAAGCGTTACGAGGAAATTTATACCTACTGCAAAAAAGATGTAGAACTCACTCGGCAGGTTTACAAGCGAATGCTCTTTCTGTAATTAGCTTTCTGCTTTTGAAATTTGCCCCTTTTTCTGTTTCCTTTTTCTGATTAGATAGTATGCAACCACCGGGATAATCCAAACAGGCGCATAAACAACTATCCATATTCCGAGTTCTGCCAATACTCTTGCAGTACTCAAAAGACTTCTGACAGCCTGTTTAAAGATCACCTGAGGTCTAAAAACTTTATCCGGTTTGTATGGAAGAGCTAGCTCATCGGTGGAAAGATATACAGTTACTTTTGTGAGCTGGGCATTTTTAGCGAGTGCTTCTTTCTGGCCTTTTAGAGAATCAATTTCATCCTGCAAATTAATTAATTCTCGCTGAACATTCAAAATATCTTCAACACTTGTCGCTTTTTCCAAAATTTGCTCGAATTTATCTTTTGTTTTTTGAAGTGTTGTAAGTCTTGAATCAATATCTAAGTATTCGTCAGTAACATCTTCGCCGACAAGATTTTCGCTGGCAACTTTATACGAGAGTGATCTAAAATGTTCAAGTGCCTCATTTAACTTATCTGTTGGAACACGAACAGTGATTGTTGCAAAAGGCGCATCCGTCGGCCTGTTGTAAGAAGTTGAAACCATGAAACCGCCGACGCTTTTGGCATAATTTACAATCTCATCCCCGACTTTTCTGACATCTTGAACAACTAATGAAAGATTGGAATTTTGAATAACAATCCGCTCACTTGTTTGGGAAACCGGCTCAAATCCTCGTCTCAGACTAGGTTGTTGTAAGCCGACTGCTCCTTGGGATCCGACTTCTGTTGTGTCTAAACCTTTTTGCGGCAAGCTATATTGAGGCCTTGTCCCCAAAAAATTATTTTTAACCGTCAGAAGAAAGATGATAACAATTAAAGCAAGAAAAACTGAAAGCTTATTGTTTTTGGCCCAGTTGATAAGGGGCATCAAAATTATTATATGCCAATTAGAAAATTTTTGCATTTTGCCTCAAATGTGTGTAGAATACTTCAATGACGGGTTCCGTAAAGTACAAAATTGCAACTTTAGGATCACACTCAGCGCTGCAAATCTTAAAAGGCGCAAAAGACGAAGGCTTTAAAACAATTTGTGTAGCAACTCCCGACAGAATCTCTCTTTACAATCGCTTTAAATTCATTGACAAAATAATTGAAATTGCCGACTTTGCCTCTTTTGCCAAAATCGAGGAGCAGCTTTTAAAAGAAAAGGCGATAGTTATTCCTCACGGTTCCTTCGTAGCTTACTTGGGGGTGACCAAAAACAAATCAATTAAAGTTCCCTACTTTGGCAATAAGAAAGTTTTGGATTGGGAATCGGATCGATTAAAACAAAGACTCTGGATGGAGAAAGCGGGTGTGCCAGTCCCTCGCCGATTTACAAAGGCAAGCGAAATCGACAGACCCGTAATGGTCAAATCCTATGGTGCTGCCGGCGGCCACGGTTATTTTTTCGCCAAAAACAAAAAAGAATTTCGCGAGAAGATCAAAAATTTTAAAGCCAGACCATATATTATCCAAGAATATGTTATCGGTGTCCCTTTATACATTCATTATTTTTATTCACCACTCACCAATCAACTTGAAATTTTATCGATCGATAAACGCTACGAAACAAATGTTGATTCATTAGGACGAATTCCTTCACAAAACCAGCAGGGGCTTGGCATTGAACCCTCGTTTGTAGTTGTTGGTAATAGTCCCTTAACCCTTCGGGAGTCATTACTTGCCGAGGCTTTCGAAATGGGCGAAAGAGTTGTTCAAACTTCCAAAAAATTAATAAGTGGTGGCCTTTGGGGCCCGTTTTGTCTTGAGACAATTATTACCCCCGAGCAACAATTTTCGATTATTGAAATTTCTTGCCGGATTGTCGCCGGGACTAATTTGTTTATAGACGGTTCCCCCTATTCATCCTTGTATTACGATAAGGAAGTTTCGACCGGCAGACGAATAGCCATGGAGATAAACGAAGCAATAAAAACTGGTCAACTCTCGAAAATTTTAGACTAAATGATCCTTCGGCGAGCTCAGGATTTAAATTATGAAAAATATAGATCTTAAAAATTGGGCAGGGATAATAGCAGTTATCGGAGTCGATTTTGGTGATTCCGGAAAAGGTCGTCTGATTGACGATTTGGCAAATCGCGCCCATGTTGTCGCCAGATATGCAGGTGGTGCCAATACAGGACATACGGTGGTTAATCAGTATGGCAAATTCGCTTTTCACATAATCCCTTCTGGAATTTTTAACCCAAAAGCAATTTGTCTTGTCGGAAGAGGCGTTGCTGTCAGTTGTGATTCACTGGCAATTGAACTGGAAGCCCTAAAAAGGGTGGGAGTCACATCCAAAAATTTAGTGATTGATGAAAATGCATCACTCACAATGCCTTGGCACATCTTGCGTGATAGTCTTCGCGAAAAATTGAGAAAGGCAAAAATTGGTACCACAAAAAGTGGAGTCGGCCCGACTTATGCAGATAGAACCGAAAGAGTAGGCCTTCGTGTCAAAGATTTAATTGCCGTCGATTTTAAAGAGAAATTGTTTGAAGAAATTAATATTCAAAATAAATTTTTTAATTTAAAACTTAAGCATGCCGATATTTTTAAAAAATATCAAAGCTTCGAAAAACTGATAAAGCCGCATGTTGGCCAAACTATTGCAATTGCCAAAAAAGCTCAGAAAGAAAATAAAAATATCCTTTTTGAAGGAGCTCAAGGGTTCTTTCTGGATATTGATAGTGGTACTTACCCATTCGTTACATCATCAAATCCCGGAGTTATCGGAATTTGGCGATCATTTGTTATTCATCCTTCAGAAATTAACGCGGTCGTTGGAATCACTAAATCTTACATGACCAGAGTCGGTGAAGGACCTTTTCCTACCCAAGTCACTGGCCGAGTTAAAGATTACTTAGTTAAGAGGGGTCACGAATTTGGAACCACAACGGGTAGAGAACGCCGCCCGGGATGGCTTGATTTAGTTTTGATAAAGGCTGCTCGTGATGACAATAAACTGACGAGTCTTGCTTTGACCAAACTTGATGTTCTTTCGGGATTGACAGAAATTAAAATTTGTACAGCTTATAAAAGATCGGGCAGGTCGGTTGAATATCAATCAGGGGACGCTGATTATTTGGCCGGTTGCCAGCCAGCCTATGAATCATTACAAGGATGGACACAAGATATATCAGATATTAGAATCTTCAAAAACCTTCCAATCAATGCTCAGAAATTTGTAAAGAAAATTGAAGATTATTTAAAAATCCCCATTAATTTTATTTCGGTTGGGCCAGAAAGGGGGCAGGTGATATATAGATGAAAGTCAAAAATTATAAAAATTTTACAGTCGCTGTTATCGGATCACACTCTGCTCTTGATGTTTGTCGGGGAGCAAAAGATGAAGGTTTTAGAACATTAGTTATTGTCGAAAAAGGCCGAGACAAAACTTATGCGGATTATTTTAGAACTCAAAAAGGAGGTCCTTCGATAAACTCAGGACGATCTTCGATCGGTTGTGTTGATGAAGTTCTTTATGTAGAAAAGTTTAAGGACATTCTTTCACCCAAAATCCAAAAAATTCTTGTCAAGAAGAACTCTATTTTTGTTCCCCATCGCTCTTTTGAAGTTTATATAAATGATTATGATGCTATTGAAAATGATTTTAAGGTACCAATGTTTGGCAACCGGAAACTTTTAAGATATGAAGAGAGAACCGAAAAACCAAATCAATATGATCTGCTAAGAAAGGCCGGTATAAAATTTCCCTTTATTTTTAAAAATCCAGAGGAAATTGACAGGCTGGTTATCGTTAAGGCCCAGCAAAAAGAAGTGTCCTTTGAGAGAGGTTTTTTCTTTGCATCGTCGCCTGAAGAATTCTTCAAAGAGGGCAAGAAGAAAGTTAAAAGCGGCCTAATTTCTCAAAAGGGTCTCGATGACGCCGTCATCGAAGAATTCGTAGTCGGCACTCCTGTGAACTTTAATTTTTTCTATTCACCCCTTTCAAAAAGACTGGAACTTATTGGAACCGATACGAGAAGACAGACCAACCTTGACGGTTTCTTGAGACTGCCTGTACCCCAACAGGAAGAAGCCCTAAAACGCATAGAGATTACTTTTAAAGAGATGGGTCATACTGCGGTGACTTTGCCCGAATCGTTGATAGAAGATTCAATGGCATCGGGTGAAAGATTTGTGCAAGCCGCCCGAAAATCTTGTCCCCCGGGCGTTATTGGTCCATTCGCTCTGCAGACATTGGTTCGACCAGTATTTCCTAAACTGGAAATTGTTGTTTACGATGTGGCTCCCCGAATACCCGGATCTCCGGGTATCAACGCTACACCTTACTCGGCTTATTTATACGGGAAATCAGTTTCCATGG
>MFBL01000044.1 GCA_001774945.1 Candidatus Curtissbacteria bacterium RIFCSPHIGHO2_12_FULL_41_17 | reverse complement strand
TTGGCTCCAAGTTTCCATATGCTTGTAATATTTGCCGGCCGCATAAAGACTAACAAGCCTTCCCGTCTTATGCTCATCACGAACCTTAACACCATCGGAGTCACCAGTAACTCTAATAACCAGCCCGGCATGAACCATCCCAACAGCGTTAGCGTCATGATTGAGAATCCCCACAAATTCTGTCTTGTAATTTCCCGAATAATCAATTTCCTCTTCAAATTCCCGTCTTGCCCACTCCATAACTACTTTCTCCCCTTTGATACTTTTGATACCATTGATACTTTTGACATCCTCTATGTTTATATGTCCTCCAACTCCTAGTGAGTACATATCCGCAAGTCGGCTTTCGGTATGATCACCGCGCCGCTGCATTAAAAAAATATCGTTTACATTTTCAAAAAACATATACGGAATTATTTGCTTCCATTTTGGATTTTCCTCCGCATCGCCCCGTCTCATAAATTTATGTTTCTTGAAAATTAGACTAACGTATTTTTTAAGATTCTCGGAGTTAATACCATTCCAGATTTCATCCGCAAAAAGGTCTTCACGCGAAACGACCATTACCATCTCATTTTCCTTAGATTTCTTTATAATTACTTTAATTTTAGAATTTTTTGCCATGAAGTTTTAGGAGCAGTAAAAACCAAGAACTATTGTATCACTCAGAAGTTGATTCTTTTTTCTTCGATTCAACGTCTGGTTTCTTCCAACTCGCAAACTTGCATTTCGGGTAATTTGAACAGCCCCAAAACATCCTCCCATGTCTGGTTCTTTTCATCACAATACTGCCGCCGCACAATTGGCAAGTCAATCCAGTTGGGGCTGCCAGTGTTTTGGTATTTTTACACTCTGGAAACCCACTGCAGGCCATAAATTTGCCAAATCTCCCGTAGCGAATTACCATTGGTTTGCCGCATTTCTCGCATTCTTCGCCTGTCTCTTCCGCTTCCACTTTCATTTTCTCCGCTTCTTCCGTTACTTTTGCCACCTGAGGTTCAAATTCTTCCCAAAATTTCGAAATCACAGGAGCCATTTGTTCTCGGCCTTGAGCTATTAAATCCAAATCATTTTCCATCTCTGCCGTGAAGGAAAGATCAACAATCTTTGGGAAGTGCTTGACTAAAAAATCCACGGTTGTCTTGCCAATTGGTGTCGGGCCGATTTTTTTGTCCTCCAATTTTTCGATGTAGTTTCTTTCGTACAAAGTCGAAATTGTCGGAGCATAAGTTGAAGGTCTGCCAATTTCGTTTTTTTCAAGCTCTTTAATTAAAGTCGCCTCTGTAAACCTCGCAGGAGACTGGGTAAATTTTTGCTCGGAATTTAATTTATTAAGTTTTAATTCTTCACCGGTAGAAAGCTGCGGCAAGACTTGTTCCTTAATTGGAATTTTGCCATACACTTTATAAAAACCGTCAAATTTCACTTTTTGGCCGGCGGCGCTAAGAATATATTTTTTATTGCCAAGAGCATTAACCATCACCGTATTCTCGGTAACTACTGCCGTTTCCATCTGGGTTGCAACTGTCCGCTTCCAGATTAGGTCATAAAGTTTCTGATGAGCTGGACTTGCAACTTGTAACTTGTCACTTGTCACTTGTACATTAGTCGGTCTGATTGCCTCATGTGCCTCCTGAGCAAGACGGGACTTGACTTTGTAAGCCCTTGCCTGCTTTGGTAAATATTTCCCACCGAATTTTTCCTCTATTAATTTACGAGCGCTGGTGACAAAATTGACTGAAAGATTAACCGAGTCTGTGCGCATATAGGTAATCAGTCCGTTTTCATAAAGGTCCTGTGCGATCCTCATTGTCCGCTTTGGCGCAAAACCAAACTTTGTAGATGCTGCTTGCTGGAGTGTTGACGTCGTAAAAGGTGGGCTGGGATTTTTAACAATGTCTTTTGATTTTATTTCGCCAACTTTGTAAATTGCCTTGTTTAAATCTGAAACTATTTGATCAGCTTCCGTTTTGTTTTTTACTTCAGCTTTATTTCCCTCAATTTTTATAAGGGTGGCGCTAAACTCTTGGCCTCTGCTCTCCATCCTTTGACCGACCAACATAGCCTCAATTACCCAAAACTCTTCAGGTTTAAAAGCCAAAATTTCTCTTTCACGATCGACTACCAGCCTTAATGCAGCAGATTGGACGCGCCCGGCAGAAAGTCTACTTTTAACTTTTTTCCAAAGTAGCGGAGAAAGTTTGTAACCCACAAGTCTGTCCAGAACCCTTCTTGCCTGCTGAGCTTCAACTAAATCATCATCTATTTTTCTGGGATGCTCAAAAGCTTCATTAATTGCCTCCTTTGTAATCTCGTGAAATACTACACGCTGATATTGGGGATTTTTTACTTTACCTTTCTCGGCTATTACACGCAGCAAATTCCAGGCGATAGCTTCTCCTTCTCTGTCAAGATCTGTTGCCAGCCACAATTGTTCTGCTTGCGCGGCAACTTTAACTAGATTATTAACTGCTTTTATTTTTTCCTTTGGTATTACATACTGAGGTTTAAAGTCATGTTCAACATCGACACCAAACTCACCTCGCGGTAAATCCCTGACGTGCCCCATTGAGGCCGTAATCTGATAGTCTTTCCCTAAAAATTGACCCAATGTCCGCGCTTTCGTCGGAGATTCGACGATGACTAAATTCTTCATTTTATAGATGTTTCAAACGTGCATCTGTCACTTTTGTTCTTTGATCAATATCTTTCTTTTGTATCATGCTTGTCAAGAGCATATAATTTAAAAACTTATGAAAAATGGATCGGATTTGGAAAAAATTTTGCGTTTCTTACAAGAAGCCGAAAAGCTAAAAACGGTTTTAAGACATAGTTGGCTTTCCACTAGCCGCCAAGAATCGGACTCTGACCATTCTTGGCGTGCAGCTCTTTTTGCCATGCTTCTTGCTCCATATCTTGGGAAAAAAGTTAATGTTGAAAAAGTGATTAAGATGCTTCTTATTCACGATCTCGCAGAGATAGAGGTGGGCGACTTTCCGGCATGGAAAGGAAGACCGCCCAACAAACACAACCTCGAAAAAGCCGGCCTTAAAAAACTAATCAAACAATTACCCAAAAAGTCTAACAAAGAAATTTTCAAATTGTGGCTAGAATACGAGGAATTAAAATCAACCGAGGCAAAATTCGCCCAGACTTGCGATAAACTTGAAACCATTGATCAGCATAATTTGGCAGATATTAAGACTTGGGTAAAAGAAGAATATCAATACAATTTGGTTCACGGAACAGAAGAGGTAAGATTTAGCAAAGTCTTACAAGAGCTAAAAAAACTAATTGACAAAGAAAGCCGCGCAAAAATTGCTAAAAAGTAATCTACACTCCCCAAATACCTGAGCCGTAGTTTTTGACAAGACCGGAAAGCTCCATCATTGAAAGCGTGGCCGAAACTTTCTCTATAGGAAACCCCGTCTCCCGGGAGATTAAATCGACATGCTTACTTCCTCCATCCAAAGTCTCCATTATTTTTTGCTGAGTTTTATCCTTGACTGGCTTGTCCTCCGAAGCCTTGGCGAAGGAGGATCTCTTTTTCCTCTCTATGTCCAAAATTTTCAAAATATCGTCTGCATCTGTTGCCGGATGAACGCCTTCTTTAATTAACTGATTGACACCCTCACTCATTTTGGAAGTAATCGGTCCGGGCACTGCGAACACCTCCCTGCCTTGCTCTGCAGCTTGCCCTGCAGTAATCAAAGATCCGGAATCGGCTGCCGCTTCCGTGACTAAAACTCCCAAAGATAGGCCGGAAATAATTCTGTTCCTTGCCGGAAAATTGGAAGGAACGGATGGAAATCCTAAAGGAAACTCGGAAACAAGCGCTCCGTTTTGAATAATTTTTTCAGCCAGTAGTTTATTTTCCGGCGGATAAATTAAATCAACGCCGCTTCCCAAAACCGCTATCGTTCTTCCACCGGCATCCATCGCCGCCCGATGGGCAATCGAATCAACACCTCTTGCCAAACCGCTGACAATAGTCAATCCTGCCAACGTCAAGTCCATCACCAACTTTTCGGTAACCTGTCGCCCGTACGCTGTCGCAAATCTGGCACCAACAACGGCAACCGCCAAATCGTCCTCTGGTATTAAACTACCTTTATAATAAAGAACCGGCGGAGCATCCGAAATTTGCCTCAAATTAGCAGGATAATCGCGATCAACGACAGAGAGAACTTTAATCCCTTTTTCATAAACTGCATCAAGATAAATTTTGGGATCAACCTGATTGCGGAATTTGAAAATCGCCTCTTTTGTCTTTGCGTCTAATCTAAGTTTTCTAATCTGTTCATCACTAGCCTGCCAAAATTTCTTGAGCGTTTTGAAGTATTTTAAAAGATAATTAAAAGTCGCCGTGCCAACTCCCGGTATTGCCGAAGTCGCCACCCAAAATTCAAGCTCTTTGTTCATAATTATCCTATTCCAACAACCCTTAGAGGGTCTCTCCTTTCTATAAGTTAATCGATTGCTAACTCTTGCAAGTCTTCTTTCGGGTCGGTTGCATAATCCTCAACAAATGATTGATAAGAAAAATGTTTTGAAAGCGTACTCTTATTGCTTTTTGCCATCTTGAAAAAATTTAAGACTGGTACTGGGTTAAGCCACGGAATCTTAATATCTCCTAAGTAAACTTTATAACTCGAATACAGGTATTCTCGCCAATTTTCTGTCATTTCTCTTGGATTCAAATGAATATATCGGGAAAGATGTAAAAAATAAGGTTCTGTTTCTATTATTGCAGCCTTATAAACTCCTTGAAATAACGTTCCGGATCTCTCATACCTTTTATTAAAATACATCGAGTAACTTGTACACAAAGACCTCATCAATTTTACTATCCCGTCTCTTGATGTCTGGTGAACAAAGAGATGAAAGTGATTTGGCATTAAACAATATGCAAGAAGCTTTACTTCTGAAGCAAGCGTACGTTCAGATTTTGGATCCAAGTATTTTTCTAGAAAATGGATGAAGACTTTATAATCCTGATCCACTAGAAATATTTCGCCTTTGCCGGCACCTCGATTGTAGATATGATAATATCCGTTTTCTAAATAAAGTTTTTGCGAATTCTTAGACGGCACAACCTCAAACTAAGCCTATTCCAACAATCTGTCAAGGGAGAGACCCTACTATGGGGTTTCAGTTTAGTTTGCCAAAGTCACAACCCAATAAGCCAACTTCTTGTTCATTATGCTATAGTAAAAATAATGACAGATTCTCCAGTTCTAAATCAAATACCTCAAGAAACGCTCAAACCTACAGCAGGACCTAACGCTTCGACACCAAGATATCTCCATCCCAAAGCTGTTTGGATATTATTTTTTCAATACCTAATTATATCGGCTTTTATATCGATTTTGCTGTTCAACATTGTAGCTGGCATTATTCGTGCCATTTTATTGTCCTCCGTATTGACTTATATTGAAAAAGGAGATCCCACCCCTAAAGCTTCCGTAGGTTTTGGCAACCTCGGTCTAATGCCATTTATTGTTCTCATTATTTTCATTCCATTGGTTTCTTATCTACTTGCAAAGCTAGCATATAAAAATTGGCGTTTTGAGGTTACGGAAGACTCACTGCGAGTTGAAAAAGGTATTATCTGGAAAAGATATGTTTCAATTCCATATGAAAGAATTCAAAACATAGATATCATGAGAGGTTTGCTGGCAAGAATACTCGGACTGTCGGATCTACACATACAAACTGCTGGTCAATCTACCACAAGTGGGTTTTCTTTATTTTCTTCGAGCGAAGGCAGGATCCCCGGGTTAGGAACTGAAGAAGCAGAAGCTTTAAGAAACGATTTAATTAAACGGGCAAAAGGCAAGACAGGAGTTTAAGATAATTCTGCTTCCTGTCTGTACCCTTGGCAACAAAGCCTGCCGCCCGGCTATTTTGTGGCTTTTTGCGTCTTCGTTCATAACTCCTTCATGGATATATAATCCTCAACTAATTTTGTAAAATAGCCGGTTAGCGTTTGCTTAAAATCTTCTGGTACCCTACCCTTACTCCCTAAATTGTGGAAGAGTCTACCGTCTTCCGCTAGTATCGTGCATGGTACCAGTCCGTGAAGATCTAGATCATAACCGATATTCACTGCACTACCATTGTCACTCTTTTCACTCTGGTCAACCCAACTAACGCTTCCGTCATTCCACCTGCCAACTAAAGAAAGGGTACGACGGGTCAAGATAATCCGATTACAATTGGTAGGAACAATCCACTTGCTTGGTAAGTCCGTATAACTGACCGGCACATCTTCATGCCCAGAGGAGACTATAATATGCAGCTGTGTTCTTCTTAAGTGACTTAGTGATTCTTTAACAGAAGAAGTAAGGGCAGTTATAACATTTCCATTTGTGCCAACAATCTCCTTCGTCATCTTAGAACATCTCTGCTTCCAGATTACATCTTTGGGCAACAAAGCGGGAGGCTTTTTTAACCTGCTCTGTTCTAAATGCCGATTGAGTCGATCCGGTATTGATTTTTAAATGCTCCGTAAGTTTTTTAATACTTTCCTCGTCAAATGCTAAAGCGATATTTGAAAAATTTTTAATCGCTGCGCGAATTAAAGTCATGCCGCCTATATCCATACTTTCCGGAAAATTGGTCTCGTCGAGTTTATAAAGCTCAACAACAACGGCGTCAAAAGGCTCCCAATCAGAGGTATTTATTGTTCGAGCCTGCTTGCCCTGAATCTTATTGAAGGGTCGAGAACTACCCGCTAGAGAAACTTCTCGACTTCGCTTCGCTTCGCTCGAAGAATAACTTGCTAGTTTTCGTAGTTCGTCTAAATGTTTTTTATTCGATCTATCCGCCAAAATTCTGACAAAAACATTTTTATCTAGACTCTTAACCCTTCCGTCAAAATCAAATCCGGAAACAATCGATGTTGCCTTATAACCTTTTGACTTGATGTAGTTTGCAGTCCCCTCCGTCGCCCAAATCCTTACCCCATATTCTTTTAGGACAGGCAAAACTCCATCGATACTTGATTTGACAGAAACGGCGATCAAAATGTTTTTAATTTTTATCTTCATCTTTAGTGCTTAAAGTGCCGTACTCCGGTAAAAACCATTGTAATCCCATGCTTCTCTGCTTCGGCAATTACTTCAT
>MFBL01000043.1 GCA_001774945.1 Candidatus Curtissbacteria bacterium RIFCSPHIGHO2_12_FULL_41_17 | reverse complement strand
CATATTGGCCTCTTGAAGCTCTAACGCCCTGTACAATCGCGTAACCCTTTCCACGATTCTTCTGATATGAAATTACTTTTATATTTTTGTTTGCCTTTGCGCTTTCTTGCATAAGCTCTAATGTTTTGTCTTGCGATCCGTCGTTAACAAAAATCAACTCGCTGGGGTATTTTTGTTTTTTTAAATATGACCAGTAGTGATTGAGGCCTTCTACAATTCTGCTTTCTTCGTTATAACAAGGAACAACAACTGAGAGTTTTGGATTACTCATGAGTCCTGATTTTCTTTGAAAAGTGCCAAACTACAAAACCTGTAAAAAGAGAGAGGGCAGTAATTCCCGATATTAAATCCGCGAATGCCGCTCCGATCGCTTGATACTTTGGAATAAGGATATAACTTGAAATAGCCCAAATAATAATGACGATTATCGTAATAAGAAAGGTTATATTTGGTTTTCCAAGATAATAAACTATTAAGCTAACAGCAATCGTATCCGCAAAGTAAAAAGCGTAGCTAGCGGCAACGACTCTGAATACCGGTATTGAATTAATATATTCATTACCTAGTAAGATTCTTACAATCGGCTCCGCTAATATTCCGGCAGTTAATATTGCCGATATAACAAATAAAACAATTGGGATTGTTTTTTTGGAGAAAATAATTGCCTGGGTATCATTTGTAAAAGATGAAAATCGAGGTGCCAAAACTCTTGAAAAATTACCAGCAAGTTGGTCGGTAATAGCCAGGATTTTATAGGGAGCAGCATAAATTCCTGTAGCCACAGGACCAGCAAATTTCAGCAGAAAGTAATTGTCCAAAGGAACGGAGGAGATCGCAAGGGATGCAGCAATCCAGGAGTTAAAAGCAAAAAATTTCTTAAAATGGGCTCTATGGTCTTTCTCTTTTAAAAAATCTAAAGGCACAAATAATTTTCCGGTTATGACTGAAACAATGTATATAAAAAAGAATAGAAAAGTAAGAAAATAAACATTTATCTGAAAAAAGTAAGCGGCGATCAATAAAATAAGCAGTCTCGATACGTTGGACACAATATTTACAATAGAAGCTTCCAGAAATTTTTTTTTCGATTGAAGTACAGCTTGAACAAAATCAGTAAGAAGTACAAATATAACACCGGAAAAAGCTATTTTGAGTAGCGGACTAATATTTGGTTGGCCAAGAATACGTGCCATAGGAAGCGATAGGACAAAACCGAGTACGAATACTAATAGGCCAATTACTAAATATGATTCCAGTGCTAGCTTTAAAATTTTCTGTGATTCTGAGTCTTCTCCTTTAACAAATCTCAGTACGCCAGTATCAATCCCAAGATTCGCCAGATTGGCAACCATAATACCAGTCGCTATTACAACTGAGAATAGGCCGTAATCGGCGGGACCAAGGATTCTCGGTGCCAAAATAAAGAAAATCCCGCCAACCGCAGCATTAACAATTGTGCCAGTAAAAACAATTGCGGTATCTTTGCCAGTGTCAGTAAAAATAAGGTCTTTAATTTGATTGATCATGTAATATTAATTTTGATCAAACCAACCCGTGGAGTTGTCCATAATGATAACTTCGATAATACCAAAGATGGCGCTTTTGGTCTCATGGGACTTGAGGAAGACATATCTTTTGTAAAACTCGGCAGTTTCCGGGACAAAATCATGAACAACAAAAGCAACAACTGTGAGTGGATGCCTTTCGGCAACCGGGGTTGTCCCGTAAAGATAGGAGAAGTTTGGGTCTACGTAACTTTTGACAGGCTCGTGGCCAAAAACAGCAAAAAGATAGCGGTAACCGTTAAGCTTCCAGCATGTAGACAGGGAGTCGAGCGAGAACGGTTTGTTACCAACCTGAGCCATTGTATATTCAATAGCCCGACGCTTTATAGATAACCCTTGGCTGTTTGCGGCAAGTGAAAATTTAAGCAAGTTAATAAGAATAAAGATGCCAAGCACTGCAAGCCATAATTTTTTGGGGAGTTTGGAAACCAGCAATACAAAAACTAGAAGAAAGAGGGCAAAAGTACCAGTAATGTAGTGCTCAAATATATCTGCCCGAAATATTGTGCCGTATATTTGAATTCCAACAAAATAAAGAGCAAGGAGTAAACTCATCACAAACCATTGAGGTTGATTCTTGCGCCTGGCTACTGACCAAATTAAAAAACCCAATATTGTGATTGTTGAAATAACAAGAATTGGAATTGGGATCGCTTTAAATTTTCCACTGACAAAAGTTTGACAATAAGAATATTGTTTGGCAATTTCATTATCACCAAAAGTGTAGATAAGCCGACTTGCGGCGCGTGGAAAAAGTAAAGAATTATTAATAAACTTATGAGTGTTAAGTCCTGGATTGTTTCTTCCTTGAAGAATAAACTCCGCGACAGGTCTAGTGTTGGCAAAATTGTGACGAAGGTCAAAAACTACCAGAGGTAAAAAAGAGAAAAGGATGAATCCTGCCGCCAAAAAAGTACTCCTTTTGATAGGCAATTTGTAAATTATCCATACTAAAATACTAAGCGCAAGAAAGACCACGTTTGAGGGATCAGCATGAATGCTTAAAGCTATGACAATACCTAAAAGAATTGTGAATTTATCGAATGTTCTTAAAAGATTCTTCGCTCGCAATGACTTCGAAGGGCTCAGAATGACAGAACAGGTGATTATTTTGTAAAGGGAGTAAAGAACTATTAGCGAAACTAAAGGTCCCCAATAAAGAGCCCAAAAATGACGGTCGTAAACGTTAGCCAAATACGAAAACGTCCAAAATGCCGCCGCCAAAAAACCGACTTTATAATTTGCGAAAGTCTTACCTACCATATACATCATCAAAGTTGTAAACATTGCAATAATTGCTGCGGCCCAACCCCAAGCAATCGGATTTAATTTTCCAATAATCAAAATAAGAGAAAGCAACCAATAAAAGTAAGGTGCCAGGTGGAAATTAAAAGGAGTCACCCCTCCAATTAACGGTAGATGCTTTTCAAGAAGTAAGCGTCTTCCTACGAAGGCGGGAATCGATTCATCATATGTGAAATAAAATAAATCCTCGATTTTTATAACCCTTAGAATAAAAGTGAAAAGGACAAGCAATAAAATTGGCCAAATCTTAATAATTTTCTCTAAAGCTTTTGGCATATATATAAGGTGGTAGAACCGGGGAAAACTCTGGAAGCCCTGGCAATCTTCAAATTAAATCCCAAACTTCTTAAAAAGTTACCTAAATTGTTTGAATGCTGATAGTAGATTTTGTCTTTTGGGTAAAAGGCAAAATCCCAAATTCTTGAGAGTCTGCTCCTAATAAATTCACCAGCATCTATCTCCTTGATGACAAAAATACCGCCTTTTTTAAGATTTGACGCAATTTTAACAAGTAACTTTTTCTGATCTTTATAACTAAGATGGTGCAGTACATCCGAGATTACAATTGCATCCAGTGCTTTTAGCCTGTAACTTCTAATATCGCCTAAGACAAAGGTCAGATTTGTTTGAGTAGAGTTTTGCAGTCTCTTTTGGCTATTATCAACCCCGATTACCTTTCTTGTTTTTCTTCGGGCCAGATATTTTGCAATTACCCCCTCTCCACAACCCAAATCTACAATTACTCCTTGTTTGGGAAGAGCTTTATCGATCTCTGCTAGCGGTAACATCAAAGAGCGCAAAAAATCATAAATAGAATCTTTTGCCATTATTTAAGCTTCCTAACAAGCTTGGCTGGCACCCCGGCAACTAGCGAATTTGGAGGAACATCATCCGCTACTACACTCCCCGCCGCTACAAAAGATTTTTCTCCGATAGTAACACCAGGCAGAATCGTTGAGGCAGCTGCAACAACTGAACCTTTTTTAAAGATTACCGGTTTTGATGTTTTCGGAAAAAATTTTTGGAGTGGATGATCACTGTAGCCTACATTCAAGTGGGTTAAGACAGTAACTCTTTGGGCTATGGTTACCTGATCTTCTAGAATTACTTTGTCATATAGGTCAATCAGCGTTTCGTCACCAATAAAGCAGTCTTTACCGATTTTTAAGCCACGAAAACCAGTGTGATGCCAATTAAAAAATTTAACATTCATGATGATTGAATCTTTACCGACGGCTGAACCCAATATCTGCAAAAATAATTTTCTTGTTTGGGGAAAGTTAAAAATAAGATCGACACCTAAATGATAAACTGCCTGCAAAACACTAAAAATTGCAAACCTTATTACTTTTCCTGCACCTATTTCCTTCAGGGCTTTCATTGCTATTCTATTTGATTAATTTTTGTCTTTCCTCAAAGAATTCGAATATAAATTTCACGAAAAAGTAAACAATCATTATCACAACAGGATAAAAAAATCTATAGCTTAACACTGGGTATATGAAAACGAAGGAGTATGAAGCCAAACCAGAGGATAATAGCAGTAGGTTAATAAATTGTTTTTTCCCCGAAAAAATAATCATCCTTGTAACACCAATTAATCCTAAGACAACAAAGGTAAACCACCAATGGTGTCTTGCTAAGTCAATCAAGAAAACGATGTGGGTAAATATTATTGTTTTAATCAAATATCCGGCTGTTTCTGACAAATTAAATGTCTTTGAAAAAAATGCATAATCATTTTGAAGGTAATTTATAGACTCTGCAATTGTTCTTTGGTTAAAAATAATGGTTATTGCAAGATAAAACAGAACAATAGCTAGTGTGCTTTTAATTAATATTGCTAAGCGATTTTTCAAAATTTGGCTATCTTTAAATATGACCACAAATAAGTAAAGAGTAACTGTTAGAGGCAACATGAGAATACTTTGTTCTCTATTTAGTAGAGAGATACCTATAGAAATTACATATAAAGCTAGATATTTTAGAGTGCCTGCAGTTACAAATTTGTAGGCAAATATTAATTGTAAAAGCCAGAAGAAAAAACCAATGGTGTCCGTTAAAAAATACGTTGACCAATCAAGAAATGGGTAAAAAGCAATTAATAATGCCAATGCAAAAATTGCCTGGAAATATGATAACCCCAACCGAAACTGATAAAAAGAAAGTAAAATACTTCCAGCATATGCCAGAAAGACGGGAGTTAAAAAACTTAGAAACTCATTAAATCCCAATTTATTAAACAACAGAGCTAAAAAGGGATAAAGGGGCCTTTTGGTGAAAAAGGAGTATGAATATTTATATGATTCTTCATCACCAAAAATCTTCTTTCCTATTTTATCCAACTGATCTATATTTAGCTGAGAAACTACTTTTTCCCTTGCTTGATCATAAGAATCACCCCTCATTTGGTAGAACAGATGCTTATAGAAGTAGCTGTCAGAAATGTATGGCGACTTATGCCTTAGTATCAAAGCAAACTGCAGGAAGGCAAAGACAAAGAGGAGAAGGAGCGCGCCGTATTTCAAACAAAACATATACGATCTTTTATTTTTAATCTTTTTTGTAAGCAAAAACATGTTTAAAGAGATAGAATAAAAACAGGCCTTGCGCTATTAAGGAAGAAAGAATAGCCACTATCATTGATTGTCCTTTTATAAGATTAGGTTTATACTGGCTTGCTTGAATGATAAAAGAGTCTACATTAGATGTGTCGTAATATGAAGCGGCGACGTGGAAAAGGGAGAGGTTGTTGAAGAGAATCATAGCGGTGACTAGCAGAGTAAGAACTAAGCCTAAATATTTTTCCCCGATCAATTTTACAACTGTAACGATACCATAAAGCAATATTGCCAAGTGAGCAATAATGAGAGGAAAAAAATATCTTCCTTGAAAGCCAAAACTATATCCTTTATGTTTCATAAAAAAATAATCCCAAATTATAAAAGCGCTGAAATAAATCAATGTGCTGATAATCATAAACAGTAGAATAATAAAATGTTGGTCAAACTTTCTTGAGCGTATGGTTTGGAATATTTTAAACAACAATCCAATTAGACTGATTAAAACAAGTCTGTTTATTATTTCGTAAGCGAAATGCGGCGGTGTAAAAGATAACCACCTGTATACTCCCCAATACCAAGGCCAAGTTTCGGCATAGCTTTTTTTCATCGCTGCAATTAAATATTCAAAAAAATCAGGTTTTAAAAATTTTCCTAATTCAAATAGCAGTAATTCGGGAATATGCAAACTATTAAAAAAGTACACATTGGATTGATAATTAGAAATAATAATAAATACGATAAGAAATACAATTGGAATAATAAGTAATTTTACATTTCTCTTTGCACGTAATCTGTCATAAGCCAAAATCAAAAATATAATTGGAGTGGAAAGCAAAAATTGTTGTCTTGTGTATAAACCGGCAATTACCATACCAATTAAAAGCAAGACATATTTATAATTAACTCCGTTAACAATAACAAGCGAGCATAAATAAATAATAATAGTAAAAAGTAAATTTGTTAAAGGATCCGGCAAAATTCCGGTTGACGCAAAAACCAACATCGGCTTGAAAGCAACCAAAGCTGCCAGAGTTGGAGGAAGAATTTTGTTTTGCTCAAATATTAATTTACCAATACCAAAGGCAACAAAAATCGTCCCAAGAAAAATAAAGGCGGACATAATCCTTACCGCAAAAACTCTGGTAAATAAATCAGCATCGTAAAAAATACGGTAAAAGATAGAGGCTAAAAGGTAATAAAGCGGAGGATTAAGTGTAGCTTCATTTTTAACAAACTCGCGTCTCGCTGATTTTGGCAGTAATGAAATTTCTTTTTCAAAAGGACCGTAAAAGCCTGTTGAATAATCTGGTTTGTATTCTGGATGATATGTATATTTATTATTACCTAAATTATCTCTTTCGGTGCCTAAAATTTTTTCGGAAAGTGCTATCTCATAAGAAGTATCAGGGACTCCAGTAGGCACTTTCCCAAGTTCTGCCAGGTCTTGAACTTGGGCAAAATGTGCTTGTTCATCGGGATACTGCCAAATAGGGATAAGAATTATCCAAGAAAGAGCATTAAGAAATGCGGCTACTAAAAGAAGCTTTAACAGAGATAACATATGGAGATTATAATAAATCCGTATGATTAGCATCTATTAGTATATTAGTATCGATGCCAATATACGAATTTATACTAATAATACAAATGTAAGTTGTTCACGATTTTGGATTTCAATGGTGCTAAAATTTGTCCTGTGAAAAAGAATTTAATAGTACTACTTTTGATTTTTATAATAACTGCATTGGTATGGCGGCAGTCTTTGTTTAATTTCTTCGCCCAAGACGACTTCATCCTTATTTGGCATTTCTCACAAAATAACCTTGTCGACGACCTCAAAAATGTTTTTGGATCACCAATAACTCACTGGAGGCCTGTCCATAATCTTTATTATTTTATCGGAGGTAATATGTTTGGGAAAAATTACATAGGTTTTCACTTGTTAACTGTAGCAATTCATGGGTTGACAGCCTTTTTTGTTTTCAAAATAGGGAGGATTGTGATCAAAAACGATTCATTATCGTTAGCTGTCCCTATCCTTTATCTAGTTCATCCAGCCCATTTTGTCTCAATGTTTTGGATATCCGGTACGGTTCCAACAGTTGGCTTTTTATTATTGGCCACCTCTCTGTGGAGTTTTCTAATTAAAAGAAAAGGTATTTCCTTACTACTTTTTGTATTCGCAATTTTTGCATCCGAAGCTATGGTCGTTGGTTTAGTGATATTTGCAGCTTACGGCTTCGTATTCAAAAGAGAAAAAATTGACAAGCAATTTTTAGCAATAATTGCAGGTATATCAGTTGTTTTTCTGGCTATAAAATTTGCTTTCTTTACTTCAAAAACAACCTTTGATGTTTATCAACTAGAGCTATCAACTAAAGTTTTTGGGGCCGCTAAATATTACCTTTTGAGAATTGCCGGTTTTGCGGAATCATCCGGCGATAGGCTTTTGACGATTCTCTTGTTAGCCTGGCTCCTTTCAATGGCAGTATTGCTAATTAAAAGTTTATCTAAAGATAAGAAAAATGTTAATTTTGTTGTTTTCTCTTTATTGATCATCATAAGCGGCCTTTTTCCATTCATTCTTATTCCTTCTCATTTATCTCCTCACTATATGAATGTTTCAATTTTCGGATTTTCATTATTCCTAGCAATTGCTTTAAAACCATTAAAGCCACTTCTTTCTTTAGCCGCAGTTTTGGCGTTTGTAGCAATAGCTATGGCTAATATTAGCCTTACAAAAAATTTTAGTTGGGTGGTTAAAAGAAGTAATTTAGCAAAAGTATATTTATATGATATCGAAAAACAAAATTTACCAGAAGGGTCCATATTAGTGTTTGACGAAACCGAAATCTCAACATCTGAGGAAGCCTACATATCATTGGGCACCGGAGAAGCAATAAAGTTTTGGTTCAAGGATAAGAATTATAAAACATGTTTCAGTCGATTTGAGAAGTGCCCTCCTTTACCTTAGAATATGTGCAATGGCTAAGATCGATTTATCCCTTATTCTAGCTTGCTATAATGAAGGCCCGACTTTTGCCCAAAGCGTTTTAAGGATTGTCGAGGCTCTCAAGAAATTAAAAGTTAATTGGGAGATTATTTTTGTTGAGGATAAAAGTTCGGACGATACTTTAGATGAGATAAAATCTCTCGCTAGAAAGGTCAAGAATTCAAAACTTTTAATCCACAACAAAAACCATGGACGAGGAAAATCCGTATCCGATGGAATCAGGGCAGCAAAAGGAGAAATCTGCGGCTATTTGGATGTTGATTTGGAAATTTCGGAAAATTATATTCCCATTTTCGTAGATGAAATTAAAAAAGGCTACGACATGGTTGTTGGAAAAAGGTATTTTGAGGCCGGTTATAAATCACTTGCAAGGTTTTTAGCTTCAAAAATCTATTCTTTTTTGGTAAAGGCATCGATCAGAATTCCAATATCCGATACCGAAGCCGGCTACAAGTTTTTCAAGAGAGATAGGATACTTCCTGTGCTTTTCAAGGTAAGAGATAACCATTGGTTCTGGGATACAGAGATATGCGCCAAAGCATACTGGATGGGACTTACGATTAGTGAGATTCCGGTACTTTTTGTCCGAAGAAGAGATAAAAAATCCACAGTTAGACTCATACCCGACACAATTGACTACATCAAAAACCTGATCCGTTTAAAATCACAAATAACAAATAGCAAATTCCAAACAAATCTTAAATCCAAAATTATAAATTCTAAACAGTTTTGAGTTTTAATGATTGTTATTTTGATATTGTTTGTAATTTGAAATTTAGACCTTGTTATTTATGACTGATTACATCATCCCCTTGCATAAACCTTTTTGGGGAAAAGAAGAAGAAAAAGCGGTTATTGATGCCATGCGCCAAGGAACAGGCATCGGCGATTTGGCCTATAGTGAACAGTTGGCAGATGAACTCGCAAGCTATCTTGGCATAAAATATGTTTTGCCGACCGGCTCCGGAACAGCGGCGCTGGAGCTTGCATGCGCCTGTCTTGTTAAGCGAGGCGACGAGGTTATACTTCCAAGCTTTACCTTCTCCTCCTGCGCAAATGCAATAAAGCTTTGCGGAGCCAAACCTGTTTTTGCGGATATCGACATTACAAGCTACAACATTGATCCTGTCGACATAGAGAAAAAAATCACTAAAAAAACCAAAGCAATTATGGTTATTCACTATGCCGGAATGGCTTGCGATATGAACGCTATCTCGAACATTGCCAGAGATCATGGACTTTTAGTAATCGAGGATGCTGCTCATGCTTTAGGCAGTAAATATGACGGTAGCTACTTAGGGACGCTATCTGATGTGGGATGCTTTTCGTTCCACGGCACAAAAAATGTAGCCAGCGGAGAAGGCGGTGCCTTTGTAACTAGGGATCTTGCGATTTTTAAGCGCGCCGAAATAATTCGTGAAAAGGGAACAAATCGGTCTTCTTTTATCCGAGGTGAAAGAAAAAAGTATTCCTGGGTTTCGGTCGGAAGAAGTCTAATACTTTCTGATATTCTCTCAGCAATAGCGCTGGAGCAGGTAAAGAAGCTGGCGGAAATAACCAGACTCAGAGAGAAGAATGCTGATTACTTAATAAAAAAGTTAAAAAAACTTTCCTCGAAATTGATTCTGCCGCAAATTACCGAGGAAACTGAACCTAACTGGCACATTTTTGCGATTAGAGTACCGAGACTATTAAGAGATCGAGTAATTGCGGGTTTGCGAACTTATGGAATCGAGGCCTCTTTTCATTATCTGCCTCTTCATACTTCCCCGATGGGCAGAAAACTGGGTTATAAAATAAGAGATCTGCCCGTAACGGAGGATGTGGCTGCGACTTTGATCAGATTGCCGATGTATCCTAAACTTAAAAGGTCAGAAATAGATTATATGGTAGCAGCACTAGAGAAAATTTTATGATTGGGGGTATCAAAGTATCACGAGTACCACGGGTTAAAAACCTCGGGTAAACGTAAAAGGTATGACAAAGACAATTCTAGTTACTGGTGGCGCTGGTTTCATCGGATCACACCTGTGTGAGAAACTGGTCAATCGTGGTGATACCGTCATCTGTCTAGATAATCTTATAACCGGTTCGCAAAAAAATATTGCACATTTACTGGGAAGAAAAACTTTTTTCTTTTTCAATCATGACGTCGTAAAACCTTTCAAAAGCAATAAATTCCGAAAAATTGACGAAATTTACCATCTGGCTTCTCCTGCGGATCCAAACAAGAACTCTTCTTTCTCCTACCTAAACCATCCATTTGAAACTATGCAGGTTAATACAATCGGCACATGGAACATGTGTGAGCTGGCACTTAAACATAAAGCCAAACTTTCTTTTGCTTCAACTTCCGAAGTCTATGGCGATCCACAAGTTTCGCCTCAGTCAGAAGGATATCGAGGTAATGTTTCCCCCACAGGCCCAAGATCTGTTTATGACGAGGCAAAAAGATTTGGCGAGACGATTGTTTCAACATTTGTCAGAGAGAAAGGTCTTAATGCCATAATCACCAGAATTTTTAATACATATGGACCAAGAATGAATATTGCCGAAGGAAGAGCTGTAGTCAATTTTATAAAGCAGGCTCTTTCGAATAAGCCAATCACAATCTACGGTAACGGGAAACAGACAAGATCATTTTGTTATGTTGACGACCAAGTCGAAGGACAAATCCTAGCAATGAGAAAAGGAGGACCCGGCGAGATATTTAATATCGGAAATGACGATGAAAGAACAATCTTAGAATTCGCTAAACTCATAAAGAGACTCACCAACAGCAAAAGTAAAATAGTTTTTCAAGATCTACCTATAGATGATCCCCACCAGCGCAGACCTGATATCAGCAAAGCAAAAAAGAATTTAAATTGGGAACCTAAAATCTCACTTGAAGAAGGACTTAAAGTAACGATTAAATATTTCAAAGACTATTTATAGTATTGTGCTTCTCAATAAAATTTTGAAAGTTTTAAAAAAGTATCGATTTCAATTGGTTTTATTTATTTTTGGATTATTCTTCTCGATTTTAACAGTCGATGTGTATCTTAGAATTACTGAAGATAAATCTAGCGACGGCGGACAATGCTCAAGCTTGGATAAATATTTTCATAACGTAATGATTCCGAATACGGTCTGCAGACAAATTTCAGACGAATGGGATGTAGAATTCTCCATCAATAATTTAGGCATTAGGGATGAGGACTTAAGTTTTTACAAACCAGATGATGAATACAGATTAGTTTTGCTCGGTGATTCTTTTACTCAAGGACATGGAGTAGAGCTTGAAGACAGATATTCAACTATTATCGAAAAGAGATTTAATGAAAATAACCCAAACGTAAATATTAATATTATTAACCTGGCAATTTTTGGACATTCTCCGTTAACTCAATATTTATATTTAAAAAAAGTAGGGTTATTATTTAATCCAGATCTCATGATGTATGCGTTTACCATTACAGACTTTTTCGATGACAACAAAAGATTCGAAGAATTAATCTTTAGCTACCCTGATCTTGGTGAGGATGCCATATTAGCAAAGATTGAAAGTGGTCAAGTAGAATTTGATTTTGAAAAAATAAATAAGTCTGCCGCTATTGAAAAGAATCAAGAAATCGAAAAAAGCAAAACGGTTTATCTTATCAAAAAGTGGCTTCGAGAAAATATAAGAATTTATAAATTCACGATAAATTTTATAAAAAATACAGTAAGAGATGAAAAAGAGAACCAATCCCTTACCGGAGATATAGATCATGATATTTACTCAATAATAAGAGGAGATGACATTAGTGAGGACGACTGGCAGAAGCTGTGGAAAATACCAATTACTAATTTAGTTAATATGAAAAAATTACTTGAAGAAAAAAATATTCCATTTGTTGTTATAGCAATACCGGATGCGATTCAGGTTTCATCTAAAGAATGGCCTGGCAGAACGTTAATAAGCGTTGATGAAAACTTTTCGGACACACGAGAACCTTTTGAGTATGAATTGACTGAAAGATTAAATTCGCATGATATACCAACGATTAATTTATTACCGGGATTTAAACAAAGTGGTAAATTCCCGTTGTATTTTAGTCAGGACTATCACTGGAATAAAACAGGGCATGAACTTGCCGCGGAAATTATATACAATTATTTATTGAATGCAGGCTATTTTAAATTAAAAACGTCAGAATGAAAAAAATACTTGTTACTGGATGTGCGGGGTTCGTTGGTTCAAATCTGACTGAGAGATTACTTGGTGAGGGATATGAGGTGATAGGCATTGACAATTTTAACGATTATTACAATCCGGCTGTTAAAGAAAAAAATATTCAATCCGCCATGTCTTACAAAAAGTTCAGGCTGTATCGAATGGACATCCTTGATCTTTCGAGGCTTGGTGAGATTTTTGCCCAAGAAAGACCGGAAAAAGTTATCCATCTGGCGGCAAGAGCAGGTGTTCGAGCTTCTATTGCTGATCCATTACTTTATGCCGAGGTAAACGTTTTGGGGACAGTCAATCTTTTAAAAATCGCAAGTAATGCAGGGGTTGGTCAATTTATATATGGCTCTTCTTCGTCCGTTTATGGCAACTCCAAAAGATTGCCATTTTCTGAAGATGATCCATGTGGTGCCATTATCTCCCCATATGGCGCATCCAAAAGAGCAGCCGAATTTTTTGTAGAAACATTTCACCGTAATTTTGGTCTTAAGGCAACCATCTTGAGACTCTTTACCGTTTATGGTCCTCGTGGCAGGCCTGATATGGCACCAGCGCTCTTCACTAAAGCTATATTGAAGGGAAAAGAAATTGGTCAATTCGGTAATGGATTAACAAGTCGCGATTACACCTATATTGACGACATTGTCGATGGCATTCTGAGAGCCTTAGACGTAGCCTTCGATTTTGAAATCATTAACCTTGGCAATAGCCATCCGATAACTTTGGCCGATTTCATCAAAACGCTGGAGACAGCGACTGGCAAAAAGGCCAAAATTAAAATGTTGCCCAAACAAGCCGGTGATGTTGAAGTTACCTGGGCAAATATAGTAAAAGCAAAAAAACTCCTTGGGTGGGAATCAAGAACAGAACTACCGCAGGGACTTGCCAAGTATATTGAATGGCTTAGTCAAAATTAAAAAATGTTTATCCATTTAAAAGAATTGATAAAGTTTCGAGAACTGCTCTTTGCTTTTACGAATAGAGAGATAAAGGTGAGGTACAAGCAAACACTTCTTGGGGCTTCATGGGCAGTGATTCAGCCTCTTTCTCTAATGATAATGTTCACCTTGATATTCGGCTTCTTCTTAAAAATTAATTCCGAAGGGGTCCCTTACCCTCTTTTTTATTACAGTGCTTTAATGCCATGGACCTTTTTTGCCACTAGTCTTTCTTTCGGGTCTTTGGCAGTTATAAATAACGGGAATTTGGTGACTAAAATTTATTTCCCAAGAGAAATTCTTCCGTTTGCATCTATAATTGCAGGTTTTATGGATTTTTTAATTAGTGCATTAATTTTTATAGTGATGCTTGTTATTTACAATGTCCCACTCACTATAAATGTAGTTTACACAATTCCCATTGTATTTTTGGAAACAATCTTTATCGCTGGGCTAATTCTATTTACCTCTGCACTTAATGTAATGTGGCGAGATATTAAATTTGTAATTCCTCTTTTGATACAACTGTGGATCTTTGTTACGCCGGTGATTTACCCTCTTTCTAAAGTACCCGAAAAATTTAGGCCATTTTATATGTTAAATCCAATGTCTTCGGTAGTAGAAAATTTCAGGAAAGTAACGGTTGGAGGCTTGGCTCCAAATTGGAATGATTTTGCAATAGCGCTTGGAATATCTTTAATACTTTTTATCTTTGGATACAAATTTTTTAAGATTAAGGAAAAAGTTTTTGCCGACGTTATTTAAAAAAGAAAAATTTACTTTTCGAATAAATGGACAACATAGCCATAAAGTTTCAAAATGTTACAAAAAGTTATTTAATCTCAAGAATGAAATATGGACGCTTTTCGGATGATTTTGGGATTTTTTTAGGAAAATTAATTGGCAAAAATAGACACAAAACCCTTCAGAGAGAAACTCTATTGGCAATAAATGATCTAAGCTTTACTGTACATGAGGGAGAGTGTCTGGGGATAATCGGCAGAAACGGGTCCGGAAAAAGCACCATTCTGAAACTTATTTCTAAAATTACCTATCCCAAAAGCGGCCAGATAACAGTAAATGGAAAAGTCGGGGCTTTTATTGAGCTTGGGGCCGGTCTTCACCCCGAGTTAAGCGGCAAAGAGAATATTTTTCTTTATGGAGCAATTTTAGGAATGAAAAAACAAGAGATTAAAGGAAAATATGCCGACATCGTAAAATTTTCCGGCATCGAGAAATTTATCGACACTCCTATAAAACGTTATTCTTCTGGCATGTATGCTAGAATTGGCTTTTCGGTTGTGTCTTTCATGGATCCGGAAATACTTTTAATAGATGAAGTTCTAGCAGTCGGTGATCAAAATTTCCAAAAGAAATGCCTCGATAAAATGAAAAGATTTGTAAAAAGCGGGAAAACAATTGTGTTTGTTTCCCACAACATGGATGCGGTAAAACTTATCTGTTCCAAAGCAATTTATCTGGATGGTGGCAAGATAAAAATGCAAGGAGAAACAAAAACGGTTATTAGTCATTATTTAGATGACGTAAAGGGTTCAAAAAATGAGAGCCAGTAGAATAAAAGTCGTAATACTTTGCGGGGGCATTGGCTATCGTCTTAAAGAAGAAACAGAATTTAAACCTAAACCGATGGTGGAAGTTGGAGGTAAACCTATCCTTTGGCATATCATGAAAATTTACGCCCACTTCGGATTCCGTGACTTTATTATTGCTCTCGGATATAAAGGAAATCTAATTAAAGACTATTTTGTTAACAAAAAATATTATGACGGAGATTTTACGCTCGTGACGGATAAACACAGCATTAAACATCATAAAGGTGAAAAAAAAGATGATTTTAGAATTACTTTCGTTGATACCGGGCAAGAATCGCTGACTGGAGAACGGGTAAGAAGGTTAAAAAAATACATCAATGACAATGATTTCATGGTTACTTATGGTGATGGAGTTGCTGATATTAATATTGCCAATCTTCTAAGTTACCACAAAAACAAAAAGGCTATCGGCACTGTAACAGTAGCTCACCCAATTTTAAAATTTGGCGGTTTAGAAATTGACAAAAACGGAATGGCTAAAAAATTTGAAAAGCGTGCAAAAATTAAGAATTTAATTAATGTTGGATTTATGGTATTTAAAAAAAGCATCTTTAATTATATTGAACCGGATTCGATGATAGAAGATGTTTTCTACAAATTAATAGAAAAAAGACAACTGACGGTTTACTACCATAAGGAATTTTTTCATTCAATGGATACCTATCAAGATGTCCAAGACTTAAATAACTTCTGGAAGGAAAACCCTGCCTGGAAAATATGGGATTAACGGGAAAAAATGTTTTAGTTACTGGAGGAACGGGATTTATAGGAAGTCATCTAGTTAAAAGGTTAATTAACGACA
This sequence comes from Candidatus Curtissbacteria bacterium RIFCSPHIGHO2_12_FULL_41_17, assembly GCA_001774945.1. Lineage (GTDB taxonomy): Bacteria > Patescibacteriota > Microgenomatia > Curtissbacterales > GWA2-41-24 > 2-12-FULL-41-17. The sequence goes on along the minus strand of MFBL01000043.1, from coordinate 59,431 downwards.
AGGCAAATGTTATTGTCCCCTACCAAAGTCTAAATCCAAAGTCTTATTTTTTGCGCCAAAGACTTGCAAGATATGTAATTTTAGTCCAGAAAGATCTGAAAAATTTCAAAAGGACACTGGACATTGTCACTAAATACGAAATTGATTTCATTTTCCATCTGGCTGCCCAATCGATAGTACCAACCGCTTATTATAACCCACTGGAAACTTTTGAAACTAATATCATAGGCACTGCTAATGTTCTGGAGGCTGCAAGATTATATGGAAAAGTTCAAGGAATAATTGTTGTTTCATCTGATAAAGCCTATGGGAAAATTCCTAAAGCATCTGAAAAGGATCCACTTTCGGGAGATCATCCTTACGAAACGTCAAAAGCCGCCTGTGATCTTATAACCACTACGTATTTTAAGACGTATAATTTGCCTACCGTTGTGGTAAGGTTCGGAAATGTCTATGGCGAAGGTGACATCAATTTTAGCCGGATTATCCCTGGAGCGCTCAAGGCAATTGTCAAAAGAGATGTCTTAGATGTCAGAAGCGATGGCAAATACATAAGAGATTACGTTTATGTTAAAGATATTGTTGAGGCTTTGATTGTCTGCTCCAAAAATATCCAAAAAATAAAGGGCGAAGTTTTCAATGTATCATCACGCGAAAATCTTTCGGTCCTTGCACTTTTGGGCAAGATTGAAAAAAAATTGGGTAGAAAAATAAAGTACCGGATTACCAAAAGCGCAATTAATGAAATACCCCAGCAATCAATTAATTTTAATAAAATAAGAAAAATGCTTGCCTGGAAGCCGGCAAGTAACATCGATAAAACGATCAAAGATATTTACGAATGGTACAAGGAGTATTTTCAAGAAGTTAAAAGTTCTAGCTAATAATATCTTCTAAAAGTCCAGTATCTTTGGCTTAAAAATGAGATCACTGTTACTACCCCCAAAATAAACAGTTGAGCAATCAAAGTATTAAGCTGCAATAAATCCACGGCAACGTATAGTAAAACAAAATTAGTAAGATAAATAAAAGTATAAACAGTGACAAATTTGGTTATCTCCTTTACTATGCTGCTTTTTGACTTAAAGGTGAAAAGTCGATTCCAAAGATAACTATGAATTGTACCAGCGATATGGGAAATGGTTAGAGATAAAAGATAGAAAATATTAAGATCAATAAGCAGGGCGAAAAGTCCATAGCCAACGATAGTATTTAAAATACCAACAAATATAAATTTGCTACTAAGTCTAAAGTTTTCTCCTTGAGTAGATTTAAACAACACCGAATTCATCTTTTAACATTCCTACTGATATGGTCTCATCTATTTTTTGATGAAGACATAAATTATTATATAATGACATCCAATCATGAAAGTAGTAATTCTGTGCGGCGGAAGAGGCATTAGACTTGCTCAACAATCTGACTACATCCCAAAAGCGATGGTCAAGCTTGGACATAGGCCTATTGTTTGGCATGTAATGAAGCGATATTCACTGTTTGGCTTTAATGAATTTATTTTGGCGCTTGGCTACAAGGGAGAAATGATTAGAGATTTTTTTGCCAATTATGATCTGTATACTGGTGATGTACGCATCGAGCTTTCCAAAGGCGATGACTTTGAACAATTAAGTAGGCATGGCGAATCTGAATGGAAAATAACACTTGTAGATACTGGGGAAGCAGCTTTGACTGGTTCGCGTATTGCCAGATGTAAGAAATACCTGGACAAGGAATCAGATTTTATGGTGACTTATGCTGACTGTTTAGCGGATGTCAATTTAGAAAAACTTCTGAAATTTCATAAAAAAAATAAAAAAATCGCCACAATCAGTGGGGTGGTTCCTCCTTTCCGGATAGGAGAACTTTTGGTAAAGAAAAATTTGGCAATTGGTTTTTATAATGCGGCCAATGTTAAGTCTCACTTGATTGAGCGTTACATTAATGGCGGTTTCATGGTTTTTAAAAGTCAAGTCTTTTCCTATCTTTCACCATTTAATGAATGCATGCTTGAAACAGAAGTCTTTGAAAATTTGATCAAAGATAGCCAGCTAGCAATTTACCCACATCATGGATTTTGGCGATGGCTCGATACAGATCGTGATTACCTGTTTTTAGCCGACCTAGTAGATAAAAATAAGTCTCATTGGTTGCAAGAATGAAAATAAAAAAGGCAGTAATTATTACCGGACCGGGCTTTGAAGACCCGGAAGTAATCTACCCTTATTTTAGACTCCAAGAATCCAAAATAAAAACTGACATAGCCACCAGTAGCGATAGTGAGATCAAAGGCAAACATGGCTACCCTATAAAACCTACAGTACTTATAAATGATCTATCTGTTAAAAAGTACGACGCAGTGATTATCCCGGGTGGGCATGAAGCTCCAGATAGGGTCAGACAAGTAAAAAAAATTTTGCAATTTGTGCGCAAGATGAATAAAACTGGAAAGATTGTTTCAAGTACTTGTCATGGCCCATGGGTTTTAATCTCGGCAGGAATTTTAAAAGGAAAGAATGCGACTTGTTACATCGGCATGAAAGATGACCTTATCAACGCTGGAGCCATCTACCACCAAGAGGCTGTAGTCGTTGACGGAAACATTATCACTTCGGATCATCCACACAATCTTGCTAGTTGGATGAAAACTACCGTCAGCCTGATAAGTAAAATATCCTAAATGATTAAGCGGATATTTAGATCCAAATCGGATATCGAAAACTTATCTCGTCTTAGGACTGCAGTTCCTCATAGTAAAGACGCTTTTAATTATAGAGGAATAATTGTTAATAAGCCTTGGGGATATGAATATTTAATGTATGAAAATCCGGAAGTGGCAGTATGGGTTCTCTTTTTGAAATATAATCACGCAACCTCAATGCATTGCCATCCCAATAAAAAAACTTCGCTGATGGTGCTTTCTGGAAGGGTTCTTGTATCAACACTTGAAGGCTGGTTTGAATTTGGTAAGTGTGAAGGAATAAGTATAGAGGAAGCCGTCTTTCACAGGACTAAAACTATCTCCAGGGGGGGGGCGTTTATTATGGAAATTGAATCACCCCCGAATAAGAAAGACTTAATTAGATTAAAAGACGAATATGGCCGAGAAAATCAAGAGTATGAAGGACAAAGTAAGATGACTAATAAAACAAAGCAATATCGATATGTTCATTTTCATAAAGAACCTTTAAAGAAAAAAGATAGAAAACTTATTGGTGATTGCAATTTAACTTTAATTTCTTTTGAAAGAGGATTGGATATTGATCAACAGTTGAAAACAGAATCAGCTCACTTAGTGGGCATATTAAAAGGAGGATTAGTTGATGATCGAGGAGAAATTCTTCTTAGCTGTGGGGAAATTGCTTTGCTTTCGGAGATACAAAGCCGGCCGAAAATTTTGGCACGTGATGATATCATATACCTCACAATTTCGCATCATGACAGAAAAACTCAAAAAATCAAATAATCTCATAAAACTTTCTGATTATCTTGTCTCTTATTTGGTGGACCTTGGCATTCGCGATGTATTTATGATCACTGGCGGCAACGCCATGCATCTTAATGAATCTTTTGGTTCTAATTCAAAAATACGCTACTTTTGCAATCACCATGAGCAAGCATCGGCGATGGCTGCCGAAAGCTATACAAGACTTTCCGGAAAATTGAGTGTTTGTGTCGTTACCGCCGGGCCAGGCGGCACTAATACCTTAACCGGTCTTATTGGTTCATGGCTTGATTCAATCCCGACACTATTTATTTCAGGGCAACCTAAGTTAGAAACAACGATAGGTAAATCTAAGGTCAGGCAGATTGGCATACAAGAACTACCAATAGTGTCAATGGTTAAGCCAGTAACCAAATATGCAGTGACAGTAACCAAACCTCAAGAGATTCGGTGTCATCTTGAAAAAGCAGTTTATCTAGCAATGTCCGGTCGACCAGGTCCGGTTTGGATTGATATTCCCCTTGATATTCAAGCAGCAAGAGTAAATCCTGCTTTGTTAAAGCCCTTTAATCCACGGGAGGTTAAATTTGATCTTGACAGTCAAGGTAAAGTCAAAAAGAAGGTTGCTCAAACTGTCAAGTTAATTTTTGCGTCAAAAAGACCATTGATTCTGGCTGGTAATGGCGTCAGACTTGCCGGAGCAGTTGACGATTTCGGTCGATTAATTCAAAAACTGAATATTCCAGTAGTAACGGGCATTACTGCCCATGATTTGATTCCTTCTGACCACCGGTTATTCTTGGGCCGTCCGGGAATCTTTGGGGAACGAGTTGGCAATTTTGTCGTTCAGAATTGTGATTTATTAATCAGCATTGGATCAAGACTCTCAATTTGGGTAGTTAGTTTTTCCTATAAAACTTTTGCCAGGGAAGCCAAACATGTGATGATTGACATTGACAAAGCAGAACTTGTTAAAAAAACGGTTCATGCGGATTTACCGATTTGTGCTGATGCAAAAGTCTTTATTAAAGAGCTTAGTCGACAAATTAAAAACAAGGGATTGCCTTCATGGGACCTATGGCATGATTACTGTAAGCGGATTAGAAAAAAATATCTGCCAGTTTTGCCCGAGCAAAAAAAACAAAAAAAATATGTTAATTCTTACTACTTTATAGATATCCTCTCTGACGTGATGAAAGATGATGAAGTGATAGTAGTAGGAGACGGCACTGCCTTCACCTGCACCTACCAATGTATAAGACTCAAGAAAAATCAAAGGCTTATAGGCAATGTTGGCTGTGCTTCGATGGGTTATGATTTACCAGCTGCCATCGGAGCCTGTATTGCCAATAGCAAAAAGAGAGTTATTTGTCTTGCGGGCGATGGCAGTATTCAATTAAACATTCAAGAATTACAAACTATTGTTCATCATCGGTTGCCTATCAAAATTTTCGTACTCAATAATGACGGCTATTTAGCAATTCGCATTACTCAAGAAAACTTTTTTAAAGGACATTATGTCGGAGCAAATCCTAAAAGTGGCATTAGTTTCCCAGACATGCAAAAAATTGCCTATGCCTACGGTATTCCTTCCATAAAAATCGAGAACCATAAAAACTTAAAAAGACAATTAAAATATGTACTTTCCAAACCAGGTCCATTTATTTGCGAAATTATGATGGGCCCTAAACAACCTTTAATTCCAAAAGTGACTTCATACGTCAGGAGCGACGGGAAAGTTATCTCCAAACCTATGGAAGATATGTACCCATTTTTGCCCCGTGAAGAGTTTCTGAAGAACATGATTATTAAACCAATCGATGAGGAATAGATGCGAGAAAAATTAGTTCCCCATCTTAAACTTCGCAATTTTGGTTACGAATTATTTAAAACAGTGGGAGTCTCTAGGAAAATTAGCACTCTAGTAGTCAATGGCCTAGTGGATACGTCTTTGAGGGGCGTCGATTCACATGGGATCAGACTTATTCCCCATTACATACGTGCTACTCAGAGAGGAAGAATTAAAAAGAATCCAAAATTTATTTTTACTAAAACGGCCCCTTCTTGTGGAATCTTTGATGCTGATGATGGCTTCGGAATTGCTGCTGGCATCGAAGCTATGATGAAAGCAACTATGCTTGCTAAAAAAACAGGGCTAGGAGCAGTCAGCGTCAGAAATTCGTCACATTTCGGGGCAGCTGCCATCTATACGCTTTTGGCAGCAAAGAAGAACATGATCGGTTTTGCTTTTACCAATGTTGATTCATTGGTAGTGCCATACGGCGGAAGAAAACCATATCTAGGAACCAATCCGATTTCCTTTGCTGCTCCAATGACAGGTGAAGAACCCTTGTGCTTAGACATGGCCACCAGTCAAATTTCCTGGAATAAAATTCTTGTTTATAAGTCTAAAAAAAAGGCCCTCGATTTTGGTTGGGCAGTTGATAAAAACGGAAAAATCACTACTGATCCCATGAAAGCAGTTGGGCTCTATCCAATAGGTGGGTATAAAGGGTATGGACTAGCTTTAGCTATTGAAATTTTATGCTCCCTTTTATCTGGAATGCCTTACGGGAGAAAAATCGTACCAATGTACCCACTCACTAATAAGAAACGTAGACTCGGACATTTCTTTATGGCTATAGATATTTCTCGTTATATAAGGTTGGAAATTTTTAAAAGGAGCCTAAGAGACCTTTGCGATGCACTTCGCAAGAAGTCTGTAGCCTCAAACGATCAAAGAGTTATGGTCGCCGGTGACCCAGAAAAGGAAGTATATAAGATTAGAATAAAAACAGGAATTCCGATAAGTAACTTCGACTACCAAGAATTCAAAAAACTAATTTCTCAGTATAATATTAAATTTTCGCTATAAAACTTCAACCTGGAAATGGCAAAGCTCAAAATTTTTTTAACGGGTAAACAAGGCTTCATTGGCAGAAATATTTTTGAACTTTTGGATAAAAAATATCAGTTCATTGCACCTTCGCACGATGAATTGGAACTTGTCGACTCTGATGCTGTTTATAAATTCATGAAAAAGAACCCTATTGATATAGTAATTCATTTAGCAAATCGCGGTGGAAATCAGAAAGAAGCAAATTTTGAGCATGTAACTTCTTATAATCTAAGAATGTTCTTCAATATTGTTCGAAATGATCAGTTTTTTAAAAAAATGATTTTAGTCGGCTCAGGCGCCGAATATGGCAAGCAACTTTCAATTAGCAAAGTTAAAGAAACTGATTTCGATTCAAGAATCCCATCGGATGATTTTGGCCTTTACAAGTACATTTGCGCAAAGTACATCGAAAAGTCTGAAAATATAGTTAACTTAAGAATCTTTGGACTCTATGGGAAATATGAGAATTGGCAATACCGTTTTATTTCCAACACAATCTGTAAAGTAATTTTTAATATGCCGATTACTATTAATCAGAATATATTTTTCGACTATCTCTATGTCGAGGACTTTACTAAGATTTTAGACCATTTCCTGACGCATGATGGGAAATTTAAAACTTATAACGTAGGTACGGGTGTGCCTATTGATCTTGTTTCAATTGCCCAAAAAATTCTCAAAATTTCTGGTAAAAAATTACCTATAAAAATTATGAAAAGTGGGTTAAATAATGAATATACGTGTGATAACCAAAGACTTAAAGATGAAATAATAGGTTTGAAATTTAGCAATTTTGATGAAAAACTTGAATACTTGTACAGGTGGTACCAAAAAAATATTTCGAAGATTGATAAAAACTCGTTAAATCTGAATAGGGTTGAAATCTGGAGAAGATAAGGTCAGTGTGAATAAACGACAATTTCCCAAGAGGTTAAAAGCAGTATTATTTGATTATGATGGGGTTTTAGTTGATAGTATGTATGATAATTTTCGTGCTTGGCGTAAAGTTTTTTTGAAGCAAAAGGTTTCGCTTCGGAAAAATGACTATCTACCACTTGAAGGAATGAACCCAGCTGGAGTTGCCAGAACCATCGTTTTAAATAACAAACTGAAACTTTCGGAAAGTCAAATTTTAAAAATTGCCCGCGATAAAGACAATGTCTATGTTAATTTTAATAAATTAAGATTATATCCAGGGGTATTACAAATATTAAAAAGGCTAAAAGCCTCAAAGAAATTATTGGCGCTAGTTAGTGGAGCAACTAAATTGAGACTTGCCAAGACGGCTCCTGGAAAACTTTTGGCTCTTTTTGATGTCTTGATAACAGGAGATATGAATTTAAAAGTAAAGCCTAGTCCTGACCCTTATAAGAGGGCTCTTGAGATGCTCGAAGTAGAATCACATGAGGCAGTAGCAGTTGAAAATGCTCCACTAGGAATACTTTCGGTTTCAGGCGCTGGGCTTTACTGTATTGCGATACGGTCAACGTTACCCGCAAAATTTTTATCTAATGCAGATCTCATTATTGAGAAATTTTTTGACTTAAAAAAATATTTACTACAAGGCAAATGATAAGTAATAGGAAAAAAATTATTTCTTTTGTAATTCCCTGTTTTAATGAGGAGGAGAATGTCCTCCAAGTTTATAGGGAATTAAAAAATGTAATTACTAAAATTAAAAATTATGCCTACGAATTTGTTTTTGTTGACAATAGAAGTTTGGATAATACGAGAAAAGAAATCCGAGATCTTGCAAAAAAAGACAAAAATGTGGTTGGCATTTTTTTGTCAAGGAATTTCGGCCCGGAAGCATCAGTTCATGCAGGACTAGATAAGACTAACGGCGATGCAGTAATTATTTACGAGGCTGATTTGCAAGATCCGTCTCATTTGATACCGCAGTTTATCGACCGCTGGGAAAAAGGGTTTGATGTTGTGGTGGGAATACGTACAAAAATTGAGGATAGTTTGATAATGACTCTTTTAAGAAAAACTTATTACAAAATTTTTAAAGCAATTTCGGACATATACATTCCAGTAAATAGTGGAAGTTATGGACTGTTAGACAGAAAAGTTTTAAGGGCAATTCAATCATTGCCGGAAAAGTACAGGATGTTTAGGGGCCTTAGGGCCTGGGTTGGATTTAAAACTGATTACGTGGAATATAAAAGACAAAAGAGAAAAAGGGGGAAGAGTTCATATAATTTTTTCAGGTACATTAAACATGCCGAAAGAAGCTTTTTCGGTTTTTCCTATTTACCTTTGGATCTGATGGTCTATATTAGCTTTATTCTGGTCTTACTTTCATTTCTTTTTATCATTGCTTATCTGCTGATTTTCTTGTTATTTGGAAATCCTATTAAAGCTGCCGTAACCATTGTTGTTAGTATTGTCTTCTTTGGGGGAATTCAGCTTTTGGCAATTAGTATTATAGGTAAATATATCCAAGTTATCGTTGAAGAAACTAAGTCAAGACCCGTATACATTATTGATGAGATATTAAATGAAAAAAAGAAATCTGTTGGTGAAGATCTGACCAAATGACAGTAATTCCAAAATCCCTGATAAAAAAACACTACTTAAAATATCACAAACCCCAGAACTTCATTCCGGGAGTAACCCCAGTTAAAGTTTCCGGCAGGGTTTTTGACCAGAAAGAAATTGAAAAAGCAGTCGAGGCGTCTTTAGAATTTTGGCTGACAGAAGGACACTTTGCAGAAGAATTTTGTAAAAAATTTTCTAAATTTCTGGGAGTCAAATACACGACACTTGTAAACTCCGGTTCGAGCGCCAATTTGGCAGCATTTTCGGCTCTCACCTCTATAAAACTTGGCAAAAGAAGAATTATGCCGGGTGATGAAGTCATAACTGTCGCTTGTTCTTTCCCAACGACAATCAACCCGATAATTCAGTTCGGTGCAGTTCCCGTTTTTGTCGACATAGATGCAGCCAGCAGAAATGCAGTTCCCAAACTTATTGAAAAGGCCGTTTCAAAAAAAACTAAAGTCATAATGATGGCTCATACTCTTGGCAATCCGTTCGACATGAAAGAAGTTCAGAAAGTTGCCAAGAAATATAATCTTTGGATAATCGAAGACTGCTGCGATGCGCTGGGTTCAAAATACTTAGGAGAGTATGTCGGCAGTTTTGGGGATTTGGCAACATTTTCCTTTTATCCTGCGCACCAGATAACTATGGGTGAAGGAGGAGCAGTTGTCACCAACAATCCAGACCTTTACGTTATTGTTAACTCATTTTGTGAATGGGGACGAGATTGCTGGTGCAGAACGGGGCAAGACAACCGCTGCGGCAGAAGATTTGGCTACAAATTGGGCAAACTCCCGTATGGCTACGACCATAAATATACCTATTCACACATTGGATACAATTTAAAAAGTACCGACATAGCCGCTGCAATCGGCATAGCTCAGCTTGAGAAACTGCCGGTATTTATCAAAACACGCAGAAAAAATTTCGATTATTTGTATAAAAATTTAAAAAAATACGAAAAGTTTTTCATCCTGCCCGCGTGGGATAAAAAAACCGAACCCTGCTGGTTCGGGTTCATGCTTGTAGTCAAAAAAACTGCCCCGTTTTCCAGACTGGATATCGTTAACTTTCTTCAGGATAACAAAATTGAAACCAGAAGTTTATTTGCAGGAAACTTACTTCGCCACCCTGCATACCTTAATATTAAACACCGTGTGGTCACAGATTTAAAAAATAGTGATTTAATTATGAATAATGGTTTTTGGATCGGAGTTTATCCAGGAAACGATAAAGCAAAATTAAGATATGTTGTTTCGAAATTTGAGGAATTTTTTAAGAAATATTCTAACTAAACCTGTTTTTCGGCAGCCGAAGTATATTCTTCTTGCAATTATTACTCTGGGCTTTTTGTTAAGGATCAATAATCTAACTATTGGCTTTCCTATACTTTTTGTTTCAAATGATGAAGCAATATACCATCAAAGCGCTTTAAATATGCTAGCTGAAAAAACTCCTTTTACTATCGGGAATTACGGACCGCTTGGAGCTTATCTCCAGATTCCTTTCCTTCTTTTGGCATTTAGTGTACTTTTGCTAACCGGAAAGATTCACTCGGTACAAGATATGGAGTTTTTATTAGTAACCCAAGAAGGCTATATGCTCTTCATACCTAGAATAATTTCGGCAATGTTTGGAACATTAAGCATAATTGCTATTTATCTTCTCTGTGTGGAATTGTTTAAAAACAGAAAGATAGCCTTGTGGGCGAGTTTTTTTGCGGCAGTCTCTTTTAATCTAGTTCATATTTCTCATCTTGCTAGAGGTTGGTCAGGGGCAATTTTTTTCAGCCTGCTGGCAACTTTGTTTGTATTAAGAAGCGTTTTAAAGAGAAACCATGCGCTGCGGAATCTTCTTCTCTCTGTATTTTTTGCCTCTATCGCCTTCGGTTTTCATCAAATAGCGGGCATAGTTATTTTATTGGTGGGTTTAATACGAATTTTTGCTGGAAAAAAAATTATTTCAATTCATCATATTTTCGGAGCATTATTGTGGTTATTCTTGGTTCTAGTTTTAAATTATTTCTCAGTTGGAGGGAATTTTTTAAAAATTATTGATCCTGCAAATCCTACTGTAGGCCTTCTAAAAAATCCACTTATATCTTTAAGGGAAATGTCGGTACCTAGAATGACCAAAGATTTTTTTCTAACAGACGGACTAATAGTAATTTTGACCGCCGTCTTTTTCATTAAATTCATCCTGGGAAGATTTGAAAAAAGTAGGGATAAGCGGATTCTTTTCGCTTTTTTAATATTTATAATATTTAATTTTTCGCTGATTGTAAGTATCTTTCCTCCTTTTTTGAGATATTCTTTGGTTGGCATTTCATTATTACCTTTATTTGCCGGATTTGAGGCAGCTAACTTAATAGAACGCTATAAAATGTTAAGGATACCATTTACTGTTTTTATAATTTTTGTTGCCTCTTTTAACTCAATTTATTGGAATCTTCTGCTTCTGAGAGAACCAACATTTGTTCAAGTAAGAAAATGGGTTGATAAAAATATAGACATTAGAATTCCCATTGCCTCAACCGAAAAAAGAGCTTTAGGCTATGTTTCCGGGACAGATGCCCGAAAAATTATCAGATTAAATAACAAATCTTACTACATGCGTGCTGAAAAATTAGTAGGAAAATCATACCCTATTAATGTTCGGGAAGTTTTATATATATATGACTACTCTAATAAATCGTTATCCAAGATGGAAGCTTTTGAAAAAGCAAAAGCTGTATTTCCGGTAAGATATGTTGTTGATTCCTACCTCGGGTCTGACGGAAGATTATTGAACCTGGATAAGACAGGCAGATTTGAACTAGCGGCGCATTTTTCGCCTACAAAAAATTCTATTTATGATGGAAAAATTCCCGAGCTTTTAGTTGATACGCACTACGTTTTTCCACTTTTTATTATGGATCGCGCTGGTCCATATTTTGACGTATTGAAAGTAGGGAGGTAAAAGCAATGCTATGAAAAAGTCCGCTGAAGGAATTTCCATTATTTTACCCGTTTATAACGAAGGCGAAAATATCACCGAGCAGATTAAGCAAATCGAAAAAATGGTTGACGCAAAGCATGAGGTTTTAATTGTCTATGACTTTGATAAAGATACTACAATTGAACCGGTAAAATTAATCCGTAAGAAATTTCCAAACGTTAAACTTGTCAGAAACAAATTCGGACGAGGGATAATAAATGCAGTAAAGACAGGGTTTACAACGTCGTCTTTTGGAATTTGTGTTGTCATGCCTGCAGACTTGGCTGATGATCCGAAGACGATAAATAAGATGTATTCAAAAATCCAAGCAGGCTTTGATATTGTTTGCGCAACCCGATACTCAAAAGGCGGCAGCAAAATCGGCGGCGGGTTTATCAAGACAACATTGTCGAGAGTTGCAGGTTTATTGACTATGGTTCTTTTAGGAATATCGACGAGAGATTTAACCAATGGTTTTAAAATGTATAAAAAAGACTTTTTGAAAAAAATTAAAATTGAATCTAACGGGGGATGGGAATTTTCGATGGAAATTTTAATTAAAACAAACTCAATGGGAGCAAAAATCTGTGACGTTCCAACTATCTGGAGAGAAAGAACTCAGGGTACTTCAAAATTTAAAATGATGAAATGGCTGCCCAAATATATCCATTGGTACCTATGGGGTATCTTGCAAAGATTAAAGGTCGATAGGCAGTAATTCTACCTTGGATAGCTGTTTTTTAAAATCCAGCAAACTGTTTTTAATTCTTCTGAGTGGGTGGTCTTTAAACTCTTTTTGAAATTTGGCGGTATCGAGCCAACAATATTTCGCTCTTTTGGCAATTTTACCAGCAAAGAAATCGTCGAATTTTACTTTTCTGATTAACGTTTCGTCAAAGTTAAATATTTTTGCTAGCTTAATCAAAAAACCGTAGTTTGTTGTAGCATCTGTAGAGGCAACATGATAGATACCCTTTGCTTTTTTTTCAAAAATTAAGCTAATTGAGTATACTATATCGTCAACAAAAGTGGGTGTTATCACCTGATCAATAATTCCATCAAACATTTCTTTTCTTTTAAGCGACTCGTAAGCGACTCTGGCAAAATCTTTTTTGTGCGGGAAATAAGATGTGTAAATTAGTTCCGTTCTAATGACTGAATTTCGGGAAGAGGCAGAAAGTGTTGCGATCTCGCCTTTTAATTTACTCTCTCCATAAACAGAGATGGGATTTGGTTTATCGTCTTCTCTATAAGGAGCATTAGTTTTTGTGCCATTGAAAACGGCATCTGTCGATAAGTAATGAAAAGGCACTTTTAACTTCGATGCCTGCGAGGCTATAAAGTCAACAATTTGGTAGTTGAGATAAAATGCCTTTTTTGGATTTGCTTGTGCACTGTCAACTTTTGTTAAACCGGCAGCATAAATTATTTGGTCTGGTAATACATCTTTGAGATGGCTTGAAATTTTCTTTTTATTTACTAAATTAAGTTGATAATGCGGCGGAGCTACTATTCTAAACTTATCAGATAATAGCTGAATTATCTTTGTACCAACCAAGCCTGTTGATCCGTATACTAAAATTTTTTGTTTTTGAGGTTGGCTTTTGGTAGACTCTTTTGACATATCGGCTAGAATATTACAAATGGTGAAAAATTACCAGTTTATTCAAATGTTTTTTTATAAATGAAAACTTATCTAGTTACAGGCGGTTCGGGCTTTATCGGCACGAATTTAGTAAGAGCGCTTATTAAAAATGGGGATAGTGTTAAGATTTTTGATGATTACTCAAGGGGGAATCCCCAAAGCCTGAAAGATTTAACAAACCATATCGAGTTTATAAAAGGGGATATAAGAAATTTCGAAGAAGTGAGAAAGGCCTGTAAGAATGTTGATGCAGTAATACATTTGGCTGCAATAAACGGTACGAAATTTTTCTATACAATACCGGAACAAGTTTTAGACGTTTCAACAAGGGGTATTATAAATATCGTAGATGCTTGCCTTTGGTGGGGGGTAGAAGAATTTTTCTTTGCATCCAGTTCAGAAGTTTATCATATTCCTCCTGTAGTGCCGACCCCGGAAGACGTTCCTCTGGTAATACCGGATTCGGGGAATTCAAGATTTTCTTATGCTGGGGGAAAAATTATAAGCGAGCTGTATGTTTTAAACTACGGTAAAAAATATTTTCGTCGGGCCGTGGTGTTTAGACCACATAATGTGTATGGTCCACAAATGGGTTGGGAGCACGTTATTCCACAGTTTATCTTAAGACTTAAGAAACTCCTGGACAAAAAGGAGGACATTATTCCCTTTCCGATCCAGGGCAGTGGTAACGAAACAAGGTCATTTGTATATATTGATGATTTTATAAGAGGACTTATGATTCTTTTCAAAAAGGCGAAGACTTTAAACACTTACAATATCGGTACTGAAGAGGAAGCTAAAATTAAAGACGTTGCAAATGAGATTGCCAAATTTTACGGCAGAAAGATTAAAATTATACCAGGGAAACTCGCAGCGGGCGGCACAATCAGACGATTACCTGATATTTCAAAAATTGAAAAACTTGGATATAAGCCGAAAATTTCATTAAGCGAAGGAATTAAATTAACAGCGCAGTGGTATAATGCCAACGCACATTTAATGCCAGCCTTGGAGATTATTTAACTAATGGTTAAAAGAGTTCTTGCTTTTGGAACTAACACTAGTATTCCCGTTGAAAGCTGCCAAATTTGCGGAAATAAAAAACTTGAGCCCATACTTTTTTTGGGTTACTTACCCCCAGTAAACATCATGCCGAAAATTGGTACGAGACCAATCAGGCAGCCCAGTTATCCCGCACAATGGCTGTACTGTCCACAATGCTTGCTTGTCCAACTTGGAACAATTGTCGACCCTAAAATTCTTTTTCCTGCCGAATATCCTTACACAAGCAGTACAACAAAAGTATTAAGAGACAACTTCGCAGAACTTTATAGAGAGTCCTTGAAAATCTTAGCGCTTACGAGGAAAGACTTAATCGTAGACATTGGTTCAAACGATGGTAACTTGCTTTCCAATTTTAAAGACAATCATAGAGTGCTCGGGATCACGCCGGAAGAAATAGGCCGGCTGGCAATTGAAAAAGGAATCGAAACTATTATTGATTATTTTACCCCAACCGTTGTTGACAACATCATAAAGAAAAAGGGCAAGGCTGCTCTTATTACGGCAACCAGCGTTTTTGCTCATATGGAAGATCTTCCTGAAGTGATGAAAAATATTAAGAGACTTCTGGCACCAAATGGGGTTTTTGTATCTGAATCTCATTACCTTTACTCTCTTATCAAAACTTTGCAATACGACACTATTTATCATGAACATATGCGTTATTACTCGCTTCGTAGTTTGAAGTATTTACTTTCAATGTACGGACTTGAGATATTCCACGCTAAAAAAATTCCATCACACGGAGGATCGATTAGAGTATATGCAGCAAGAAAGGGTGAAAGGAAAATTTTGCCTACTGTTTCCAAAATGCTCAGGATGGAAAAGGGTATTGTTGATTCAAAGAAAGCGCTTTTGAATTTTAGAAAAAGGGTTATTCTTTCTAAACTTCAGATTTTGGATTTGATATATAAGCTAAAATCCAAAGATAAAACTATATATGGCATTGGGGCACCGTCAAGAGGCAGTACTCTTGTAAGCTATTGCGGAATCGACGATGGAATGATTGATTACATTTGTGAAGTTAAAGGGTCACACAAAATAGGAAGGTATATGCCAGGGACTCTTATACCTGTTGTTGACGAGGAACGGTTGTTTCGCGACCAACCCGACTATGCGTTCTTGTTTTCATGGCATATCGCAGATGAGCTTTCTTCCAAGTTAAAACAGCGTGGTTTCAGGGGAAAATTTATTGTTCCTCTCCCCTCTCCTATTATCTTAAAGTAGTTTGTTTTTACTTACGTATTGGGCTAAAATACTCATTCAAACACAGTTGTTGTGAAACTAACCAATCAAACAATCCTCTTAACCGGCGGCACTGGCTCTTTCGGAAAGGCGTTTATCGCCAAGGTGCTATCAGGCAATTCCTTCCGCGGCATCATCCGCGTATTCTCAAGAGACGAGTTTAAACAGTATGAACTCGCGCGAATTTACGATAATGATAAACGGCTGCGCTTTTTTATCGGAGACGTTCGAGATCTTGAAAGGCTTAAACGCGCTATGTACGACGCCGACATTGTAATCCATGCCGCTGCCTTAAAACAGGTGACGATTTTGGAATACAATCCGTATGAAGCGGTAAAAACAAACATTTTGGGCAGTCAAAATGTCATTGAAGCGGCAATTGATACAGGAGTTAAAAAAGCTATATTGGTTTCTTCCGACAAAGCGGTTTCTCCGGTGAATTTGTATGGAGCGACCAAAATGGTTGCTGAAAAATTATTTGTTCAGGGCAACGTTTACGCTGGTGCAACAAAAACCAGACTTAGCGTTGTAAGGTATGGCAACGTGGTTGGTTCAAGAGGCAGTGTGGTGCCGGCCTTTATAGAACAGGCAAAAGGGAATCGGTTAAATATTACAGATACCCGAATGACAAGATTTTGGATAACTTTAGAACAAGGAGTGGATTTCGTCTTAAAATGTCTTGGTAAAATGGCGGGAGGAGAAATTTTCGTGCCAAAAATACCCAGCGTTAAAATAGTTGATATCGCAAGGGCTGTCGCGCCAAAGGCAAAAATTGATGTCATCGGCATACGGCCAGGCGAGAAAATTCATGAAGTTTTGATCAGCTATGAAGAATCCAGGAATAGCCATGATTTGGGCAGCCACTTCGCAATTATTCACTGGTCAGCTAATACGCTTCCCAAAGTTAATCGCGGTTTCAAATCATTCAGCTATACGAGTGACAATAATGACCAGTGGTTATCAGTTGGTGAAATTAAGAAACAAATCTCGGGCATAGTCAAAGCCTAATTATGGTTATTCCATATGGCCATCAGCTCATTGATGACAGTGACATTTCATCCGTAGTTGAAGCTCTTAAATCTGATTGGATTACTCAAGGAAAAAGAATAGAGCAGTTTGAAAAATCCCTTTCTAAATTCGTCGGCGCCAAATATACGTGCGTTGTTGCAAATGGAACATGTGCCCTGCACGCCGCCTGTATAGCTGCAGGGATAGGACCCGGAGATGAAGTTATCGTTCCGGCACTCACTTTTGTTGCCAGTGCCAATTGTGTCTTATACTGCGGCGCTAAACCCGTTCTTTGTGATGTTTATCCAGATACTATAACGATTGATGTAGAACAAGCCCAAAAAAAAATTACTCAAAAAACCCGAGCGATTATTGCCGTGGATTTTGCCGGTCACCCTGCCGACTGGGATAAATTAAAAAAACTTGCTGGTAAATATCACTTAATATTAATCGACGATGCTTCTCACGCTTTAGGAAGCGTATATAAAGGCAGGCGAATCGGAAGTATCGCTGATTTAACAACCTTCTCTTTTCATCCGGTCAAAGCAATTACTACGGGAGAGGGGGGAGCTGTTGCCACAAACGAAAAGAGATATTTTGAAACGATCAAGAAGATCAGGCATCACGGAATTAGCAGACCGAAAGAGTCTAAAAGTAAAGGCGGATGGTATTACGATGTGGATACGCTTGGCTACAACTTTCGGATGACCGATATACAAGCAGCTCTTGGTGCAAGCCAGCTTAAAAAAATCGACTCCTTTATACAAACACGCAGGAAAATCTGGGGTATTTACCAAAAGCAATTGAGAAATGTTGATGGCGTTTCATTGCCCGTTGAGAAAAAAGAAGCAAAAAGTGCCTGGCATCTTTTTCCAATTAGAATGAATTCTAAAAATAGGAAAAGGGTTTTTGACAAAATGCGCAAAGACGGAATAGGTGTTCAAGTTCATTATATTCCGATTCATTTTTTTAGCCTCTACCGAAAAGATTACAAGATAGGAGATTTCCCCATCGCCGAAAGCTATTACCATCAAGCCTTGTCTTTACCTTTGTATGCCGGATTACAATTAAATGAGCAAATGTATGTCATTGAGAGTTTAAAAAAAGCACTTCGATGAAAAAAATTAGCACAGGAATAATTGGACTTGGACGAATCACTCATGGTTACGAGGATGATCCTCATGTAGTTAGTAGGATGAAATACCCAACACATCTGTCAGCTATTAAAGCCATTGACGATTTTGAACTAGTCGCGGCTAGTGATGAAAGCGCGACGGCGCGAGAAGTGTTTAAGGGGAAAGTAGACCATCAAGTTGCAATTTACAGTTCAGCAAAAAAATTGATTAGTAGTCAGAAACTTGATCTTTTGGTTGTTGCCACCAATACAAATTCACATATACAGATATGTGATCTAGCAATCGACGCGGGGATTAAATTTATCCTTTGCGAAAAGCCGATTTCATATTCTTACCAGAGTGCAAAAAGAATTGTCGACAAGGCAAAAAAGCATAATGTTGGATTTGCCGTAAATTATTTTCGAGGTTTTACCGACAGTTACATTAGACTCATTGAATCCATCAAAGAGGGGAAATTTGGTAGGGTCCAGTCGATAAACTGCAAGTACACTAAGGGCTTATATAATAACGGTTCTCATTTTATAAACCTGCTGCTCAAGATTTCACCAGACGTAAAAAGTGCTCAAGGATTTTTCGACAGAGCAGCATCGAAGGAGACCGACAAAACAATGGATTGCGTTATTAGTTTTAGGGATGGGTTTAACGCTTTTATTCAAGGGCTGGACTATAAATTTTTTAATCTATTTGAGATGGATATTCTGCTTGAAAATGGCAGAATAAACATTCAAAATGATAAATTAAACTTGTATCGGGTTGAGAGATCGTCTAACTTTCTTACAAGATCCAGACAGTCGGGTTTTTTCGTCGATATTTCCGGCGGTTTGCTCCCGGTTTACAAAAACATTGATAATTATTTTTTAGGGAAGAAAAACAATATCGTTTGGGGAGAAGAAGCACTGGCGGCTTTAAAAATTATAGCCCTCATAGAAAGGAACTCAAAGTGGGGAAAAAATTAGCCATTTTGGGCGGCAAGCCGATTTTAAATAAACCTTTCGATCCTGTTTACAATATAAGCAAAAAAGAAATCGAATCTCTTATAAAACTCCTGGGTAAGGGCCCGCTTTCCGACTTTGTCGGGATAACAGGTGATAAATTCTTAGGCGGAAAACAAGTTAGAAAGTTGGAATTCTTATTTTGTAAGAAATTTGGATCCAGATTTGCAGTCACTTTTAATAGCGCAACAACCGCATTACAAGCTGCAGTCGCAAGTCTTGAGATAGGACCAGGGGACGAAGTTATCGTTCCACCATACACGATGTCGGCATCTGCAACAAGCATTTTGGCAAATGGAGCCGTACCGGTTTTTGCGGATATCGATGAGGATAATTTTTGTGTTGATCCTACCTCAATTGAAAAAGTAATTAGTTCAAGAACAAAGGCGATAATGATTGTTAACCTGTTTGGGAATCCGGCAGATTTTGACCAAATTCTTAAAATCGCCAAAAAATATAAACTTAAAACTATTGAGGATAATGCTCAAGCTCCTGGTGCGCAATATAAAGGTAAGTACACGGGAACTATTGCCGACGTTGGAGTTTTTAGTTTCAACGTTCATAAAGTTATCCAAATTGGCGAGGGAGGAGTTTTGGTAACGAATAATAAACACAGCGCCTATCGGGCACAACTTGTGAGAAACCACGGAGAAATAGTTGCCGACGAAGACCCAAATTACCATCTGGGACCGGTTATGGGCAATAATTTTAGGATGAGTGAAATCCATGCGCTGCTTGGGTATTACCAACTTAAAAAATTAGATTTCTTAAACGAAAAGAGGTTAGACCTTGTAAATCATTTGCGATCAAAGCTTGCAGATATTGAAGGCTTTATCCTACCAAAGGAAGATAAAGATAAAAAACATGTTTATTACGTTTTCCCCATCAAGATAGACGAAAATAAATTAGGTATAAGCAGAAACCTATTCGTTGAAGCCATGGCTGCTGAGGGTTTCCCGATGTCCAAAGGTTATGTAAAGCCCATTTACCTCCTAAAACTTTTTCAAGAAAAACATGTTTTCAATCAAACCCATTTTCCTTTTGATTACGACGGCTACAATACCAATTACGATAGAGGGCTTTGTCCGGTAACTGAAAGATTGTATGAGAAAGAGCTGACATTCACGGATATATGCCAGCATCCAAGGACTTATCGTCAAATTGATCTTTTTTTCGATGCTGTTAATAAAGTGCTTCAATGTAAATTGGAACTTTTAGAATGAGGGTCGTTGTTAGCGCGTCTGACCCTGGAGCTGCCAATGCTGTTTTCCCGCTTATAAGAAAACTCAAAAAGCATACTCTATTAAATATTATCGAGGGACCCGCCAAAAAGATTTTCTGCTCATGGGATATTGATTTTAAAGACGCTGATAAGATCAGCCAGGCAGAGTTGGAAAGGATGCTGACAAAGTTTAAGCCAAACCTTTTTTTAGCGGGAACAAGCGTTGGTCCTACTATCGACAAGAAAGTTTTATATTACTGCAAGAAGCGCAAAATAAGATCAATTTATATCCTTGATTACTGGTCAAATTACGTTCAAAGATTTTCAAACAACCCGGGAGACTTCAAATTTTTACCGGATTTAATTTGCGTGATGGATGACCTTGCAAAAAAGGAGATGGTTAAGTTAGGGTTTAATCCGAAAGTAATTTGCGTTACCGGTAATCCCTATTTTGAATATTTTACAACTGGCTTCGGAACTTCCGGCAATGAACATGACTCAATATTATTTATTTCTCAACCATTATCGAGGGTTAACAAAACTCATAAATTAAATATGTTTGGTTTTGACGAGTTTAGTGTATTTGATGATCTTTTGGCAGTACTTTCGGGGTTAAAGAAGCAAGATGTAAAATTATCTCTCCGATTGCACCCTAAAGACTACCCAAGTAAATATAACAGTTACCTGAAAAAACACGGTAACGTAAAAATTGACAGGCTCGATTTAAAAAATTCGTTAAAAAAACACGGTTTGGTTTTTGGCATGAACTCTATTGTGCTTTATCTTGCAAATCTTGTTGGAAGGAATGTTGTCTCGTATCAGCCAGGGCTTTCTAAAAATGAGCTAATAAGAGAAAAATCTATTCTCTGTGATAAAATTGTGACTGCTAAAAGTGATTTGGCAGGAGAGATTAAGAGATATCTCGAAGGAAATTTTAAAGCAAAATCAACGGTTAATTACATAAAAGGACCGATTAAAAACATAATCAATTTGATTGAAAATGAAAAATAAACAAGGCGGCCATAAAAAAATTGTTGCCATCATTATCGCCAGAGGCGGTTCAAAATCCATTCCACGAAAGAATGTTCTACCTCTTGGCGGCAAACCGCTAATAGCATGGCCAATCGGTTTAGCTTTATCAGTGCCAAGAATTGATAGAGTGATTGTTTCAACCGATGATAGTGAGATAAAGGCCATTGCCAATAAATACGGTGCCGAAACTCCGTTTGACAGACCAAAGGAATTAGCCGACGACCAAACTCCTACTTTACCTGTTTTACAACATGCAATTAAATACCTCGAAGACGAGGAGGGTTATCGTTGTGATATAGTGCTGCTTCTCTACCCTACTGCTCCCTTTTTAAGAAAAGAGAGAGTTGAAGAGGCGCTGGATTTATTCCAGAAGAAAAAATGCAATAGCGTTGTAAGCGTTGTGCGCGATTGGGGTAGGTTATGGCGCTTTGATGAAGGTAAAAATAAATACGTGCCTTTTTATCCAAAAGAGAGAGTTAACCGTCAATATTACAAACCTTTATATAGGGAAGACGGCGCGATTTATTTCTCAAAATACGAAGTGCTGATGAAAATGAATAAACTGGTGGATGACAACAGCATAGAGTTTGTGATCATGGACGAAAACGAAAACGTGGATATTGATAACCCGTCAGACCTTTTGGCAGCACAAAAGATGGTTAAATAATAAAGCTTATGAGAAATCCTTTTTTGGCAGGCAAAAACATATATTTGCGGCCCTTGGAAGAAAAAGATCTTCAAGGTAATTACGTTTCGTGGTTAAATAATGAAGAAGTCTCCAGATATAACTCCCATAACACTTTCCCCTACTCTTACAGTGAAGGGCGTAAGTATATTAAGCAGAGCAGTAAGACTAAAGATAAAATTGTCCTGGCAATTGTTTTGACGGGCAAAAATTTGCACATTGGTAATATCGCTCTTCAAAATATTGACCCGGTTAACCGCAGCGGAG
Source organism: Candidatus Curtissbacteria bacterium RIFCSPHIGHO2_12_FULL_41_17 (assembly GCA_001774945.1). GTDB lineage: Bacteria > Patescibacteriota > Microgenomatia > Curtissbacterales > GWA2-41-24 > 2-12-FULL-41-17. The sequence goes on along the minus strand of MFBL01000043.1, from coordinate 37,273 downwards.
AGCTTACGATATTGTTGGGAGAAAAAGACTACTGGCACAAAGGTTATTCTAAAGAAGCTGCTCTTTTGATTTTAAAGCACGGATTTGACGAACTTAATTTGAATAGAATTTATTGTGGCACGTCATCAAAAAATATTGCCATGCAAAAACTTGCCGTTTCTTTGGGGATGATTGAGGAAGGAAGAAGAAGAAAAGCGTTTTTTAAAGACAGAGAGTATGCGGATATTGTTGAGTATGGAATATTATCAAGTGAATTCGATGCACCTAAAAGAAAATGAGATACTGCAAAAAATGCGTCCAGCCCGACACAAGGCCGGGCATAAAGTTTGACTCTGATGGCATTTGTCCTCCCTGTCGGTTCACAGCGAAATTTGATGAGATTGATTGGGAGCAGAGGAAACGAGAACTTCTGGAAATCGCCGATTTTGGAAAGAAACATAATGTTTCAGGTTATGATTGTATTGTCGGTGTAAGCGGCGGGAAAGACAGCACTAGGCAATCTTTGTACGTTCGAGATGGGCTAGGATTAAAACCGCTGCTGGTTTGTTGTGGTTATCCTCCGGAGCAGTTAACCGAAAGAGGTGCCCACAATATTAGCAATTTAATATCCTTAGGTTTTGACACAGTAACAATTGCTCCGGCTCCCCAAATATGGAAAAAGCTGATGCGCCGCAGTTTTTTAAAATACGGTAACTGGGCAAAATCAACGGAAATGGCACTTTACGCAAGCGCCCCAAAAGTTGCCATCGCTTATCAAATTCCCCTAATTTTTTTAGGTGAAAATCCTGCTATTCAGTTAGGTGATTTAGGGGTTGGCTCCATTTCGGCAGACGCGGGTAAAATGAAGTACTCAAATACTCTTGCCGGAGGCAACCCAGATGAGTTACTTGAGGACGAAAATATAGCTAGACAGCAAGCTCTTTGGTATCGTTACTCTTCGGATGAAGAGTTGGAATGGGGAAAGTTAAAGATCCAATATTTGGGCTACTACTGGCGAGATTTTACCAAGCTGGATAATGCAAAGTTTTCGATAGCAAGAGGACTGGAAATCAGGGAAGACTCTCCGGGCAATACCGGACATATTTTCCCATTTAACGCACTGGATGATGATTTCGTAATTGTTAATCAAATGATCAAATACATAAAGTATGGCTTTGGACAAGTTACGGACGAGGTATGTGAAGAGATTAGATTTGGTAGAATGACCCGCGAAGAAGCGGTGGATCTGGTTAAAAAATATGATGGAAAATGTTCCAATTATTACATTAAAAAATTCTGCAACTACATTGAAATATTAGAAAATAAATTTTGGCAAGTTGTTGAATCATTCAGAAACAAAGATATTTGGAAGAAAGACAAACAGGGAAAATGGGTTTTAAAAACGCCATTAATATGAAAAAAATATTATTAATAGATTACAAACTGGGGAACCACCAATCGGTTGCAAATACGCTAACGTTCTTAGGTTATGATTTTTTAATCTCTAATTCTCCTGCGGATATTAAAAGAGCACAAGCCTATATCCTCCCGGGAGTTGGAGCTTTCCCAGAGGCGATGAAAAATTTAAAAGCAATTGGCATAGTTGATGTATTGGCCCATGAAGTTATAAAGCGAAAAAAGCCAATCCTGGGGGTATGTTTGGGAATGCAAATTCTGGCGAATGATTCTGTTGAAAACGGCTTCCATAAAGGTCTTGGATGGGTTAGTGGACACGTAGCGAAAGTTCCACCCGGCCAGGAAATTAGAGTTCCCCATGTGGGTTGGAATAATATTCATGCCGTTTCTAAAAATCCGCTTTTTTCGCGTGTGTCTTCCAACACGAATTTTTACTTTGATCACAGTTATCACTTTGTTTGCAATAACAAGTTTGTTGCGGCTACTTTCATTTATGGTCATAAGATGATAGCCGCAATACAAAAGGATAATATTTTCGGTGTCCAGTTTCATCCGGAGAAGAGCCAAAATAACGGCTTGCGGATTTATCGAAGTTTTTTTAATTATTGCGGCATCAATTAAATGTTAAAAAAAAGGTTAACAGCAATTTTGGTCATCCGCGATGGTATAGTCGTCCAAAGTATCGGCTTTTCTAAATATCTACCGGTAGGAAAAGCCCAAATTGCCGTCGAATTTCTAAATTCCTGGGGTATAGATGAAATAATTTATTTAGACATATCAGCGACTCCTAAAGACCAGGGGCCGGATTTTTTAGAAATTCAAAGTGTTTCAAAAAAATGCTTCGTGCCCTTGGTGGTTGGCGGGGGAATAAGTTCGGTTGGCGACATGCAGAAGTTGGTAAAATTTGGCGCAGATAAAATTGCTATTAATAGTGCTGCCTTGAAAGACCCTCTTTTGATTAAAAAGGGGGCATCCATATTGGGCAACCAGTGCATAGTTGCATCGATTGATGTTAAATTAGACAAAGATAAAAAATATTCTGTTTTTTCCAATTTCGGCATTGATATACCGGAAAAAGATCCGGTCAAATGGGCCAAAACTTTAGCAAGTTTGGGGGCTGGAGAGATATTGCTCAACTGTGTTGACAGGAACGGATCAAAGGTTGGGTATGACATTAATATGGTCAGGATGATAGTAGAGGCTGTTGATATTCCGGTAATCGCCTGTGGCGGAGCAGGACATCCACAAGACTTTGTTGACGTAATGACACAAGGTAGGGCAAATTGTGCGGCAGCAGGCAATTTTTTTCATTTCACAGAGCATAGCGTAATAAACGCTAAAGCATACCTGCAAAAGAAAGGCATCGATATAAGATTTGACACGCAGGCACATTATATGGATTTTGAATTTGATGACGGGGGCAGGATTGCTAAAAGACCAGATCGGTACCTTGCCGAGCAAAGATTCAAATATTATCCTCCTGAGATTATTTAATATGAAATACTGCACACGTTGTATATATCCGGCTAACCACCCATTAAATATTACTTTTGACAACGAGGGGGTTTGCAGCGGCTGCAGGGTCCATGAAGAAAAAGATATTCTGGATTGGGACAAGCGGATCAAAAAACTCAAGAGGATTTTGGATGGTTTCAGGAATAAATCAAAAGAAAATTATGACTGTATTGTTCCCGTTTCCGGAGCAAGGGATTCTTACTTTATTGTTCATACTATAAAAAATATTTATAAAATGAATCCCCTGCTGGTTACTTATAATAAACAATATAATACTCCTATTGGGATTAGAAATTTAGCTTACCTCAAAACCCTATTTGATTGTGATTTGCTTACATTGACTGTTAATCCCAAAATTGTTAAAAAAATTACCAAGGTAACTTTACAAAAAATGGGCAGTATGTATTGGCATTGCCTTGCCGGCCAAACGGTTTTTCCTGTTCAAACAGCTGTTAGATTTAAAATTCCGTTAATTATTTGGGGGGGGCATCAGGGTATCGACCAGGTGGGTATGTTTTCTCACTTGGATGAAGTTGAAATGACTAGAAAATACCGCAAGGAGCATGATCTTCTGGATTATGAAGCAGAAGACCTGATTGATCAGCAAAATTACCTAAGCCGTGAAGATTTAACACCATTTATCTATCCTCACGATAAGGAAATCGAAAGGATTGGTATCCGCGGCATATATCTCTCCAATTACATTCGATGGGATTCAAAAAAACAGCATGAAGATATGATAAAGGAGTACGGCTATCAAACTGCTGCTCAAACTAGAACTTTTGATACCTATAATGATGTCGACTGTTTTAATTACTCGGACGTACATGATTATATTAAATTTTTGAAATTGGGTTATGGTAAAGCAACGGATCATGCCGTAAGAGAAATTAGGCTAAAAAGGTTAACTCGAGAAGAAGGAATTAATCAGGTTAAGAATTACCAAAATAAAAAACCCCAAAATCTGCAATTATTTTTGGACTGGATAGGGATGACAGAGCTGGGTTTTTATTTTTTGATAGACCAATTTAGGAATCTTAAAATTTGGAGGAAGAGTAGTGAACATAATTGGACACTAAAAGATTCTGTTACTGGTCACATAAGAGATGAGGGTGTTGGTAAAGTTCGCCTTACAAAAAAAGATAGTTGTGTTTTTCAAGTGAGCGCTTCAAAGGAGCCAAGAGTAAACTCTTACATTCTCTTTGGTAAAGGCATGGATAATTGATAAATGAAAGTCTCAATTATTATCAGGGCTTTTAATAATGAGAAAACCTTAGAAAGAGCTATTAAAAGTTCCCTTGGACAAAATTACCCAGAAGAAGACTTCGAGGTTGTTGTTGTCAATGACGGTTCGACCGACAAGACTTTGGAGATAATAAAAAAGTTCGCATCTGTTAAAAATTTACGGATAGTCAATCAAGAAAATCAAGGACATGCTCAAGCGGCAAACACGGGAATTTTATCAAGTCAAGGAGATTACATCGTTTTTCTTGACGGCGATGATGAATTTGATCCCGATTTGCTTTCACAGGAGGCGGAAGTTCTTGACAGTTCAAGTTCTGTAGATTTTGTATATTGTGACTACATAGAGGAATATAAGGGGAATAAAAAAACAGTTTCGCCTAAAAATATATTTGAAAGTGTAATGATTGGTGTAATGATGAGGCGGAAGCGGGTATTGGATGAGGGGCTTTACAATCCTAATATTACTTTTATCGAATATGATTTATTCTTGAGAACTCTTGGCAAATGGAATGGTCAACATATAAATAAATCCCTTTTTACTTATCATCGCGACACGCAAAGCATTACGGCTAAACAGTCAAAAGTTATTGCCGGTATCAAAGAGCTTGAGGAGCTTCATCCGAACAAACTTATTGAAATTTCTCAAATACGTTCGTACTTATTACCAAAATCGCATGGCAAAAGTTATTAAGATTGGCCACAGGAAAATCGGTCAAGGTCATCCTTGTTTTATTGTTGCTGAGATTTCGGGGAACCATCACCAAAATTATGATGAAGCCGTCCGGTTAATTAAAGCAGTAGCCGCTGCCGGTGTAGATGCTGTCAAATTGCAAACTTATACACCAGACACTCTAACAATTGATTGTGATAAGAAGTGGTTTATCGTGGAGTCTGAAGATACGCCAAACGCTTGGAGAGGACACAAACTTTATGACCTTTACAAAACCGCTTATACCCCTTGGGACTGGCAACCAAAACTTTCAAAACTTGCAAAAAGCTTAGGCTTAATCCTTTTTTCGACGCCATTTGATGAGACGGCTGTTGATTATTTAGAAAAAGAAATCAATCCTCCGGCCTACAAAATTTCCTCTTATGAAGCAAGTCATATTCCTCTTTTGAGAAAGGTTGCAAAAATAGGTAAGCCTGTTATCCTTTCTGTGGGATTTGCAAGCATTTCTGATATTAAACTTGCTCTAAAAACTCTAAAAGAAAACGGTGTGGACCAGATTGCAATTCTTCATTGCGTAACAAGCTACGCTTCGAAACCAGCACTTGCCGATATCAATCTTAAAACAATACCGGATATATCCAAAAGGTTTAAGGCAGTCACAGGATTTTCTGATAATAATGGCGGTATCAAAATTCCCATTGTTGCAGCAGCTCTAGGTGCTGCCATAGTCGAAAAGCATGTAATTTTAAAGCGTTCGATGGGTGGGCCTGATGCCTCATTTTCGATAGAGCCAGATGAAGTTGCTCAGATGGTTCGGCAAATCCGAAAAAATGAAAAAATGGGGACGGATATTTTAAACACACCATTTGCAAAAGAAGTTATAGGGAGAGTAAAGTACGGACCAGTAAACCCAGCCGAAATCTACAATGGTAGAAGGTTTTCGCAATCGATTTTTGCCATCAATGATATCAAAAAGGGCGATACTTTAACACCAGACAACGTGAGATGTATCAGGCCCGGAGACGGGTTGGCTCCTAAGTATTATGAAGATGTTATAGGGAGGACTGCAAAAGGCGATATAGAACGCGGTACACCACTTTCTTGGAAAATGGTCAAAACAAATTAAAGATGAAAATTGCTTTTTATGGTGGTCAAAGTACAGGTATGATAGTTCTACTGAACTTGATTGCCAAAGGACACAATATAAGAGCTGTTTTTTGCGAAGACGAAAAAATCGAAAAAATAGCCGAAGAATTCAACCTGCAAATTTTCCCCAAACATAAATTGGATGATCAAGAATTAATTGAAAAGTTAGCAAAGCAGATTGATTTACTACTGTGCTGTCATGGTAAGAAGATCTTTAGTCCTCATTTGGTAAAATCCATACCCTGCATTAACATCCATCCATGCTTATATAAATACAAAGGTGCAAAACCCATTTTAAGACTAATAAATGACGGAGTTAACAAGGCTTCAGTGGCATCTCATTGGATGACCGAAAAAGTTGACGGCGGAAAAGTAATTGTTGAAAAATTTATAAGAATAGATAGTATCAAAAATAAAGTCGAGGCGGATGTCTACAATGATTTATACCCTCTTTATATAGAGGTAGTAAACGCTACTCTCGCTAAAATTCACCGCCATGCCTAAGTCTTATCAGGAGACAAAGAAAAATTACAGTCTCTCTGCTAATCTTTCTAACTCCTGGATTTCAAGATATTACCCAAAACTCAACTTTAAGTTTAAAGGCGTGGCAATTGAGACTGTGCAAGCTTTTTCTCAGCATTACTTTCTCTCCTGTCTGTTTGATTTGGAAAATCAGTCAGGGTTAGTAATGGATGTCTGGGCAAATTATCCGCTAATTGTTAATCGCGGCACAAATAGATTTAAAAAAATACTGGAAATATTATTTAGGACTTATGATTTAGTTAAAGATACCATGCACGCTCGTAAGCAAGTTCAAGTTTCTAAAATTTTTCCTCTCATTATCTTGGGAAGCGGAAGACATATTGAAGAGCTTTTTGGTCTAATAACTTTTTTGCACAGGAAATATGATATTCTGGTCGTTGGTAAACTTAACGAACACTTTAAAAAGCAATTGTCCAAATCGTCCATTGATTATTTTGATTTCCAAAGCGGATTATCTTTTTTGGACAGATTTAGCAGGCTTAAATATCTAGCTTATTTTGTCTCTAGAGGGCAACGCAGTACACCACGTGTTTATCCATTCGGTAGTCATTACTGGAAAAAACGACTATGGTTCTTGCGACTGGTGCAGTTTCCGGAAATAGTAAGCCTATTATCGTTAGCAAATAAATTGCTTTCTTTAAGTTCGGCACGCTTACTGTTGACTACTACAAGCAATGACTTAACGGGATCGGCTTTTTGTTTGATGGCTCACAAATTAGGTATTCCTTCTGCCGAAATCCAACATGGTATTTGGTTGTGGGAAACTGATGCCCAGTTTTACCGAAGCGATTATGAACTTATGTGGTCCAAACAGCAGGCAGAAATAGTCAAGAATATGCGCCAAGTTAAAATTGAAGTAGGGTCTCCTTTTCTAAAAAAATATGCTGTGGGTAAGAATGATTTTGCCATTCAGAAAAAGAAAACAATAGGCATTCTAGTTCTTTTGGCGCCGCCGTTTGGAACGGAAGCAATTTTTCGTTCTATAGAGAATGGTACAGTGACAAGAGACTTGATTAATGGTTTATCAAAACTGCCAAATAGATTTCTAATAACGGTAAGGGCGCATCCATCTTATAATAAGGGGGGTGATTTTAAAGCAATTGATCTTCCTTCAAATTTCGGGTTCAGTACACACCCCCTTGCTGATGATATTAAAAATAACGACATAGTCCTTACTGGGGCCACCACAGCAGGTTTCCAGGCGATGCTTTACAAAAAGCCTCTTTTTTTCTTTCACAACTCGTGGCTCCAAGAGGTTGATGGTAATTTTATGACGAAAAGCGGTGCCGCGGTGAATGTGCCGATTAAATCTTTGCCCAAAATAGACAGGGTAATTCTTAAGTTTATCGGCAATCCCCGTGCTTTGGCCAAACAAAGATCAATTCAGGATAAGGTCGTTAAAAATTGCTGTGACGCGTTTGGTAAAGATTCATATCAAAAAATTTTTGATTTTATTGAACATGTAATTCACTCTTGATGACCACCTTAGAAAGAAACATTTTAGTAACTATAATTATTCTGTCGGGATTAGCATTAAGGTTCTATAGGATAAATCAACCTATTTTGGAATATTTCCCGGAAAGGCAAACGCAAACGGCAGAAATAACCAGAAATATTTATGCTAATGGTTGGAACGACTTTTGGATTCCCAAAATAAGATACGAAAAGGGCTACCCTACCCCGCTTGTTCTGGAATTACCTATTTATAACCTAATTACAGCAGGATTATATTCGTCATTTGGGCAAAATCTTATTTTAGGCAGATTGGTTTCTATATTTGCTTATTTGATAAGTTCGATATTTTTCGCGCTCATAATTTTAAAACATTCAGACAAAAAGTTACTTTTCCCGGCTCTTCTTGTTTTTGTATTTTCTCCTCTACATGTACTTGTAAGCAGATCATATCAGCCGGATGAGCTTGCACTTATGTTTCTACTTATTTCCATTTATTATTCTTCTTATTTCTTTTTGATGATATCAGGGTTTATCAAGCTGCCATTTTATCTATTTGGGCTTATCTTTACCTTAAAGAAACATACAAAGATACGATTGGGAATTTTAAAATATCTAATTTTTTTCATGCCAATTATCGTCTGGTCTATCCGTGCATCAATGATAATGAAAGGTGAAGGTTATAGCGGGGCCTATGCCATACTAAATTGGTTTGACCCTTTGTTTTTTCTGGATTACCGTTTTTATACATCTGTATTTAACATATTACATATCAACGCCCTTACAACAATCGGGCTTTTATTTTTTATAATAGGACTTTTCTACAGCTGGAGGGAAAAGTCTATGGCTTTATGGAAAACGTGGTTATTTGCTTCGATTTTATACGCGGCGTTTTTCAACAGACATGTCTCCACACACGAGTATTACAGTTTGCCCTTAATGCCTCCACTGGCAACTTTTACGGGTGCGGGTATGTCTGCGGTTTTCAAATCCATAGATTTGAAAAATGAGACTTTAAGAAAGTTTTTTGTGTTATCGATTCTTCTTCTTCTAACTTTTGCTTTAATTGTCCCGTCATTGACCAGAATTCACAACTTCGATTTAAATAGCGTTAACCCAATTCTTATAGAAAGGTACAATAATCTTTTTTAGATTAAATGAAGCTTTTGTATAACAGATAAACGCTTGAAAATAGGATGAAAATGTCAAATATTGCAATGAGGTATGTAAGAACAACAACGCTTTTTGGGTCAAATTTCGCCTTACCTATGAAGCTCACAACAATTTTAACAAGCGCGAAAACAAGAACGGTTTTTATAGCTATTGCCAAAAGAAGAGGTACTACCGGAGCCCACTGAAATTGAAACAATGCCTTTAATAATTTTACAATTTCCACTTGCGCAAAAAGATAGGAACCGAGAATTAAACTTACAATTGTAAAAAATCGTAAACGGCCTTTCTTGATGGTGTCTTTAGCATGAAACAAGCCGTATCCAAACAATAGCGCAAGAGGCATATAAGCAGGGAAAAGGTCCTTTGCGTGCATTGCGGAAAGCCTAAAGTTCATAATGACCAGACCCCCAATCACACCGACTGCGTAAATAAGGGCAATTGTTAATTCCCGGTTCAGTTTTTTGTAATTCACATAGATTGTATAAATTATTAATAACAAAACTATGAGCAAAGGTAGGTTCACAAATTCGGGAAATCTTATTGTTAAATATCCATAGCCGGACCAAAAGGTTTTAAATAGTGTCAGTGCAATGCTGTTTAAATAATTTAAAAGGCCGACACGCTCCAGCAGTAAATCGTGGGCACTTGCCCCATATGTTTTTGCCAGTGCATTTACTTCCAGAATATTGCCGTAAAGCATTAAATTCCTGGCAAGATACCAACCGGCACTTAAAGCAAACCCAATTGTAAAAATGGAAACTTTGCCGATAAGTAACCTTAACGAGTATTTAAACTTATGCTGTTCAACAATCATTAAAATAAGCCAGACGGGAATTAAAGACAAAATAGTAATCTTTGTAATGTAACCAAAACCTATTAACAGGCCTTGGATAAATACGACTTTTAGGCTTTTAGACTCTTTTGCATGCGCAAGATCTATCAAGATCACCACTGTTGCGATTAAACTTACTAGTGTCACGTTTGTTAATGTCGTGAATATATGAATAAACATTGGGTTAAAGAATAGAAGCAAAGACAAATTCCGGGCTAACTTTTCGGAAAAGATATTTCTGGCAGCTTTCCAGGTAATGATAAATATTAAAACGGCAAAAAATGAGGTCAATAAGCGAAGCACATGTACCATAAGCTGAAGAGTATTCCATCTGAATGTCATCTCTTTTTTCGTATGAACGTACTGGGCGTACTGCCCCTTTCTTAATAAGAATGCTTTGGGGTTTTCTTTGACATCAAAAGGTGTATGCTGTGGCGTGTGAAATAATCTAATGAATGGAGAAAGATAAAGATAGTACAAGGGAGGATGCCATATAAAGCAACCGTCATTTATCAGCAAGTTTGGTAACTTATTTTTATGAGCAATGTAGTCGGCTGAACAAAAATGGCCTTCTTCATCAGCACCTTCAAAAATCGGCATGAAGATGTTCCACAGCAGTAGGAGAAAAATTAAAAGTGTTAGTTGGTATTTAAATATGGTTGCCACTTATTTGATTGGATAAAGTTTTATGATGGAACGTTTTTTTAAGTGATATGATTGCCAAATAGAAAATCAGGCTATCAGCAATAACTCTGAATAAAAATGCTGCATTTTCGTAATTTACCACTAGGGAAACCCATTCGCGCAGTGCCGGTAAATTTTTAGCCTGAGGGTAAATATGGGCGATTAAGCCCCACTCGAGAGGCCAAATGTATAGATAACCAAGCGGCAGCAAAATTAGAATAAGTGCTAGCACTAAGGCTTTTTTCACTTTTAATGAAACGAGTACCAGTAATGGCATTAATATCGTATATCTAAAAACCGAGTAGATGGGTAGGGCAATTATAACGAACGCAAGCGAGACGAATAATACGTGCGCAAAATTAGAAATGTCTATTTTCTTTTTAATCAGCAGGTATTGGACTGCAAAAAAGCCGATTATTCCTATAAATAAACTCGAATATTCCCAAATGGCGTCCGGGGTCATTGACAATTTGGGATAGAAAATAATGCCTGTTGGAAAATAGGTATTTGAAATATTTTGGTGCGAGGGTAACCAGAATAGTATCCCAAGTAACAGTGGCACAGATATCCCGATTGCTATCATTTCAATCCTTTTAACTAAATTTTTTTCTAGAATTAGTGATGAGGAAATAAGAAGCGGCAGGGTCATTGTTTTATATGCCACACCTGCTCCAAGAGATAAGATTGAAAAGACATGGTGTCTCTTGGCAACATACACGGAAAGCACCACGCACAAAGATAAAATTATGTCTAATTGCCCCATCGCATACGTCGAGAATATGACAATGGGGTTCAGCCACCAAAAGACAAGGACCTTTTTATGAATAGCTTTAGGTGACATTTTCAACAATAAATAAAGTATATAAATGTCCACAAACAAGTAAGGGATTTTTAATATCCAATACCCGATGTTCTGGCTTAGGAAATAAATCGGTGAAAGCATACCGAAGGTAATGTATGTTAACGGCCCGTAATAGGAACTGATTGTATGTAAATTTTGAATAAAATGTGCCGGTCTTTCCCAAATAAATAAGGTGTCCAAGTGAAAAGTAAAGACTACAAAGAGGAATTTTATAAGCAGTCCTAATAGAAAATATTTTTTCATTAACTGGTGTTTCCAACACCCTTATAGACAAAACCCAACTTTCTGACAAGTTCGGCCGGCACCAAGTTCCGGCCATCAATGATAATTTTCGTTTTTATTACTTTCGCAACTTTTTTATAATTGATTTTTTTATATACGTCATGGTTTACCATGATAATTAAAACGTCTGCCCCTTTTGCTGTCATCTCTACAGAGTGATTTGAAAAATCTTTGACGTATGGGTCATGAACCTTATATTTAACTTTTTTGTTCTTTAGGATTTGTATTAACGATTCAGTTGGAGAATTTCTGGTGTCGTCTGAATTGCCAACATATGCATAACCGAGTATGGCAAGATTTGCACTGGCAATTTTGATTTTCTTTTCTTTGAGCGCTTCTTCCGCTAATGCAAAAATGTGCGCAGGCATATTATCATTTATGCTTCTGGCTGTTTCAATTAACCTCATTTGGTGTTTTTTGACAGAAGACGCTAAAAGCCATGGATCTTTTGGAATGCAGTGCCCGCCAACCCCTGATCCTGGTTTATGCATATCTCGCCATGGTGACTTATTGACAAGTTCTCTGATTTTCCATACGTCTACCCCTAGATCTTCGCAAGCAAGTGCTATCTCATTGGCAAAGGCGATATTAACATCCCGATAGGCATTTTCTACTGTTTTGACAACTTCGGCGGTAGCCAAGTCTGTAAAATTTAGCTTCCCAGTAGTTATTTTTGAATAAATTATTCTTAGTTCTTTCTTAATTCTAAGATCAGATACTCCAATCACTCTAGGCAAGGTTGTCAGTTGTTTAAAAATATAATTAGGACGGATTCTTTCTGGAACAACCGCAACGAAAAAGTCTCGATTTAACTTCAACTTTGATAGCTTCTCAAGTAGGGGAATAATTAAATCTTGAGTTGTTTTGGGTGCAACTGTAGATTCAATGACAATTATCTGATTTTTTTTTAAATGTTTTGCAATGCTCTTAGTGGCCGCTAATAAAGAAGCGATATCTGGTTGTCTTTTTTCAACTGGTGTATCAACACTGATGAAAATGATATCAACATCTTTTATCTCTTCATAAGTTGATGTGAATTTTAAATTTTTACTCACTTGAGCTTGCTTAAAAAAACTCAACAAATTTGGTTCTCTCAGACCGAAAGGAAGTAAATTTTTTCCTAAAAGTTCAATCTTCTTTTGATCTTTATCAATACCAAGTACTCCAAAACCGGTTTGAGCAAGCCTGATAGAAAGTGGTAGCCCTACATAACCTAATCCGATTACCGCAGCATTCATTTTAAAACTTTATGGAAAGTTCCAGAATTAATCATTTTCTCCGCCAAGGTTAGAGCAACTAAGCCATCTTCAGCTGTGACAGACATCTTTGCCCCGGATAGAAGTTCCTGAATAAAAGATTCGAGTTCTATTTCAAGAGGTTCTTTTGCTTGAAAGGCTATTTTGACAATATCTGCTTGTGTAATAGGAGTAGTCGGAGAAATATTATTTTTTCTGAATAGATTCTCGTTTTGTCTGTAAAAAAATAGTTCTTGAGTAATATAATCTGCTACATACATTCCATTCTCACCTAAAACTGTTAACCTTCTAATTTTTGTCGGATGTAGCCAACTCACTTCAACGAGTCCGATTACACCATTTTTAAACCTCAAAATCGCTGCCATTAAATCCTCTTTTCTGTGAGCTTTGTTGTCAGTCTCTGCGTAAATTCTGACGGGTTTTTGGTCAAGAAGATATTGAATGATGTCGATGTCATGGGTTGCTAAATCCACAACCGCAGAAACGTCGAATGCCCTTGCGGGTGGGGGAGAAAATCTCTGGGTATGAATTTGCAAGATTCTCCCTAGCTCTCCTAATTTAATCCTCTGTTTAATTTCGTTGACTACTGGATTAAATCTTTCGATGTGGCCCACCATTATTGGAGTTTTTTTAAACCTAGCGAGCTCAATTAGTTTCTTAGCTTCTTTGGAATTAGAACATATTGGTTTTTCGATAAAAAGTGCAATTCCTTTTTTGGCTGCATTTGATGCAACTATGAAATGAAGCGATGTGGGGAGACAAATTGAGATAGCATCTAGTTCTTCCTCTTTTAAAAGTTTTTTAAAGTTTCGGTACGGTTTCACTCTATACTGTTTTGATATTTTTTCTGTTTTTTGAAAATCCTTATCGCAGACTGCAACTATATCAACTTCTGATAGTGAAGAAAGCACTCGGACGTGCCCCTGCCCCATATACCCTAGGCCGATAACTGCAATCTTGATCATGTTTCTAATTTGACATAATGTTTTCTTTCAAACTTTTTTCTTAATCTGTTGTGATTTTTCAGATTTACTGTCGCTGGCTTACGATCTAGTTGTCTTATCAGGATGGTACCACCTTTTATTGGATTTCTTTTGGGAAAAGAGGGTAATTTTTGGTCGTTTGCAACAAGAATTACTAATGCGGGAGCAGGAAATTTAGTTTCTGCGAATAAATGCATCGAGGATGATAGAAATCTTCCTGGATTTATCTCTGTCACATATGGTTTTGAAAGTGAGTCACACTTTATATCAACTGAGAAAGCGCCTGAAATATTGTTATCAAGTAGAGTCACTGCTCTTTCAGAAATATCATTGAGGTCGAATTTTGTTGAGACAGTCTCGAGAATGCCCGTGGTTCCAGTTATTCCTACGATGTTTGCTTTTGAGAGTACATACTCAAGTCTCCTTTTGATTTGAGAGAAGACGAGCTTCCCCCCAGCAAAAAGTAAATCGCATCCATAGTTATCCTCAGGCATGTATTCTGATGCGGTAAAGTGGCCCCAACCATTTTGAAAATTTATCCACCAGATTGCTTGTTCAAAATTTTCCGCCAAAAACGCGCCCTTTGCACCGGCACCTGTAACATTTCTTAGCCAAAAAAGTTTATACTTGGTGGCATTTTTTAGGTCACTGGATGTTTTTATAAGAATGGTCTTGGGAACAGGAATTCCTTTTGCAAATAGGTGTTTATTGAGTTTATATTTGTTTTGACAAGTTGAAATGATTTTAAAGGAAGGGATTAGTGTCTTACACTGAATTTTTCTAATATTCTTTGCTATAGCTGAAATTTCAGAATCGGTTTGAGGATATAAAAAATCTATTTTCTCCTTTAGAATTATATGGTTGAGCACCTTAATATAATCCTTGTCACTGGCCCGCGGGATAAGATACGTACTATTTGTTTCTGATAATGCTGAATTGAATAAATCTGACTCTACACCGATAATTTTAGCCTTAGGAAAATAATTTTTTAGGCAACGTGTAAGTCCTATCGAGGCGCTACCACCTGCTCCTGTTATTAAAATCTTCATTTTCATTTTTTATTCACAGAAAAGCTTGGCTTACTCACAGAAAAACTATGTTTATTTTCCCATTTATAGATCAGGCCCCTCATTCTAGAAAAGCTAGAAGGGTCAGGTGAAACAGAAAGTCCGGAAATGCCAAGTTTTAATAGTAATTTGGCCGTTTCCCAATCATTCGCAGCTTGACCACCAATGAAAGATTCGACATTAAACTTGTTGCACAAATCGATCACGATATTGAAAAGGAACATAACCGACTCATTTCTCCCATCGAAATACTTCGCCAGATTCGGGTTTTGCCTATCAAGAGCTAAAGTGAATTGAGTTAAATCATTGGACCCAAATATCATAAAGTCAAGTTTTTTAACTATGTTGTGAAAGGCCAGAGCAATAGCTGGCGTTTCAACCATCAACCCTATCTTTAGTTTATGTTTAAATCTTTCTTTTATGATCTTTTCAAATGAAATGAATTCATCAGGGAACCTAACCATTGGTGGAAAAACGCCAAGATTTTTAATACCATTTTTAATTAGATTATCGAATACGGATAGTTCTACCTCTAATAAGAATTTCTCATCAAGAGTTCTTCTTATTCCTCTGAAACCAAGAGCGGGGTTAGGCTCCGTTTTCTCGAACCTATTTCCGTATTTAAACAGTCTTAGTTCATCTGTTGAAAAATCATTCGTACGTATCCAAACCGGTTTATTTTTTTTGTCGAACTTTGAAACTATCTTTAGCATTTCAACTGTGAATTTTTTTATCAATGTCTTTTTCCCGAATTTATCGATAAAGTACTGTGGATGTAAACCCTCTAGAACAGAAAGAAGTATAAATTCTGTCCTCAAAAAACCAATGCCGTCGCTAAGTTCAACTAATTCAGGGTATTTTTTAAGAATTTCGCTATTGCCAAGGTTTATTTTTAATTTAGAAGCAGTTTTAAGCTGGCCTTGTGAGTCTTGATCCATAACATGACTATTTTTAATTGGAATAGTATGGGAGGAAACCTTTAAGACGCTTTGCGAATCTTTTTTAAGTACGGGAATTAGCGGAATCCCAAACTCTGACGCTAATACGGCATAATGATCAACAAATCCTTTCCCGTTAATCAATACCATCTTAGGCTGTTTTCTTAATACTCTAAACAAATCATATAGGCTAGGCTCTTTACTCAAATCTATGAAAACCGTCCTATCTCTAACCTGCTGAAGACCTTTATTCAAAGTCTTAAGAATGAATACGTCTTCTGTAGGAAATTTAATATCTTTGAGGAAGGAAACAATTTTATCTGGTTTAAAATTTTTCAAATAACGCCTTGTTCTTAATCCATAGTCTACAGCAATTGTGAAAGCAGATAATTTCCTCCCTAACTTAATATCCAATTCTGTGTCACCAATAAAGTATAAATGCCGTGATTTAAGAAATTGAAGACTTTTGTTTGCTTCTTTTGCAAGAATAATTTTTTGAAAGAACTTTCTAATTTCCAAATAATCTAGTTGCCAAAACAGATTTTTTCTATTTTGCCGATTAGTCATTAAAAATATTTCATTTTTTTTATAATTATCCTCAAGGAAATCTTTTGCATATTGATAAATTCTGTCCAACCTTAAATATTTTTTTTCTTCTATTTTTTCCTTGAAAATTTTTCTGTATTTTTCCCTAGCTTTTACTGGACTAATGAACTCAACTTCGGACTTTCCTGACCTTTTAAGATTTATAAATCTTTTTTGAGATAATGGTTTAATTTTAAGAAGAGAACAGCAATTTGAATAAACCTTGTAAAGTCTCTCCGACGGGTCAATAATTGTACCATCAAAATCGCAAATTATCATAGCCATTTCTTGATGACATCGATTATCTTTTTAGCAGAATCGCCCTTTCCATAATATTGGGGGTGTGTTTTAGATTGTTTAACCCTTTGTGTCGTATATTTTAAGATAAGTTCACTATCTAAATCCGTAATATGATTCCACCCGCTTTTAACTGTTTCGAGCCATTCCGAAGTATTTCGTAGAGTCAGACAGGGAATTCTTAACCAATAGGCTTCTTTTTGAATGCCGCCAGAATCTGTCAATATCACCGAAGAATTCTGTTCAAGGGCAATATTATCGGAAAATTTGACAGGTTCTACAAGTTTAGTATTTTTTAGACTTATTTTAATTCGAGAAAGAGCTTTCCTAGTTCTGGGATGGATTGGCAAAATAACTGGTCTATCTAAAGCTTCAAAAATATTAAATATTTGACGAAGACGTTGAAGGTTGTCTGTATTTTCTTGGCGATGGACAGTTGCAAAATAGTAACTTTTGGGCTTCAAATTAAATCTTTTCAAAACCAGATGGTTGGGCTTAATTTTTAAAAAAATATCGTACATAACGTCGCCAGTAAAAAATACGTTTTTGGTAATTCCTTCTTTTTTAAGAAATTTGGCAGCAGAAGCAGAAGGACACAATAATAATGATGAAATATGATCCGTAATTACTCTATTTATCTCTTCGGGCATTGACCGATCGTAACTTCTCATCCCGGATTCAATGTGCACAGTCGGGATACGCAATTTTGCAGCAGCTAGAGCCCCTCCCAATGTCGAATTTGTATCCCCATAGACCAAGACAGTAAAGGGCTTTTCAGTCAGTAGAATCCTTTCGCATCCAGAAAGGATTCTAGCTGTTTGGATTCCATGAGTCGCTGAGCCGACATGTAGATTATAGTTGGGCTCTGGAATATCCAGCTCATCGAAAAAATGTTTTGAAAGCTCTAAATCATAATGCTGTCCTGTATGGATTATGATATGGTTGAAATCTTTGCGAAGTCTAGGATGTAAAGCTGCCAATTTAATAAGATTCGGTCTCGCACCAACTATTGAAACTATTTTCGTTTTCATTAGTTATATTTTCCTTGAAGATATTCTTGGTATAATCTTAGATGGCGAGTTATTGTTTTTGTAATTTTCATTTTGCTTTTACCCTTCCGACTCCTCCAGTCAACGACTGCTGGAACTTCGGTAAATTTTGCGTCAACTTTTGCAAGCTTGATCAAAATCTCTATAACAGACGAAAAGCCATCTTCGGTAATGAATTTATCACCATATACTTTTTTCGCCTTTTTAAGAATCGCTACCCTGTAAATTCTATAAAATGACGAGTACGTTTTAATGTTTTTTAATCTAAAGATAAAGCGATCTAAAATACTGGCAACGTGTCCTAAAATTTTTCTTTGTAAATTTATGCCTAAAAAAGCCCCTGCCCCGGAATATGGTGATGCTAGTATCACATCGAAGTTATTGGATTCTTGAATCATTCTTTTAAGAATAAAATAATCTGCAGTGTTGTCCGCCTCCATAGTTATTACTAAATCATCGGCTTTGAGTCTTGGGATTAAATAATTAAAACCAAATTTAAAAGCGTATCCCGGTCCTCTGTTTTTATCATAGCCAATCATTGTGACCGGATATTTCTTTGAAAGCTCCTTTATAACCTGCTTTGTTTTATCTGTAGAGCCGTCGTTGACAATAGTTACTTTATATCTCTGGCGCTTTATGGTCTTTGCAATATTTTTAAGCAAATCGGCAAAGTTTTCACAGTCGTTAAAAGAGGGAATTAGAAAGTAAATCATTTAGTTTTTAAGTGCCAACTTATTGTTTCTTTAAGTCCTTCAGCCAATGAGACTTTTGGCTCCCAATTTAATAACTCTTTAGCTTTTTTAATTGTCGGAGTCCTTCTTCTCACATCTTCATATTTCTTGCCTGTAAAAGACCGATACGGTACTTTTTTAATCTTGAGCGGTTTTTGGAGAAGTTTAGAAATTAATTTTCCAAGTTCGATAATGGAAATTTCATGCGTTGTACCGATGTTAATTATTTGGTTATTCGCTTTTTCGGACGATATAGATTTAATGAGTGCTTCAACAACATCATCGATATAAATAAAAGTTCTTGTCTGGTGACCATCACCATGGATCTCAATTTCTTTTCCGGCTATGATCTTGTCTATAAAAAGCGCTTGCGGCCCTCCCCACCAGCTTCTGTGCTGACGCGGACCATAAACTCCAAATAGACGTAGAATGACAAAAGGAACTTTATATTCTTCCCAATACCCAAAACAAAGATGCTCGTCAAAAATTTTAGAAGCCGCATAGGCCCATCTTGCCACCTCCGGTGAACCGACAGTAAGATCACTGTCTTCCGAAAATGGTATTTTGGGGTTTTTGCCGTAGACATCTGGCGTCGAAGCAAAGATGAACTTTGATTTCTTATTTTTTATCGCCTCTAAGATATTTTTTGTTCCCTCGGTGTTTACAAGTAAAGTTTCCAGCCTTCCTCCGTACCTTGGGATTTTAGAGGCAGCTAGATGGACAACACCGTCTACGTTGGCAAATGACTTCCTTGCTGTTTTTGGATTGCTTATGTCAGCCTTAAAAAAATTAAAACTCTTGTTTTTCAGGGAATCTCGTATGTTATTTTTACTGCCTTTTGACAAATTGTCGACAGCTATTACTTTGTAACCATTATTTAATAATTTCTCGCATAAATGACTACCAATGAAACCGGCTGCACCGGTGACTCCAATTATTTTTTGTTTTACACGCATGAGTTGAAGCTAATTCTAGCACAGAATATACTTCATTCACAGAGAATCTAGTTATTTTTAAAGAAACTTTTTATCGCTCGAATTACCCTTTTCTGGTCCGGCGCAGAGAGATTCGGATAAAATGGCAGAGCGAGCAACTCTTTTGTAAGTTTTTCGGTGATTGGCAGACTGCCTGACGAAAACTTCTTAAATGCCGGTTGGACGTGGACCGGGTAAGGGTAATATATGTCGCTTGCGACCCCGTTTTGGAGCAAATATTTATGTAACTTATCGCGCTGCTTTACTCTTATCACGAATAAGTGGTTTGCCGATTTTCCGCCAATAACTGCTTGCTGAAATGAAATCGGGAGATTCGCTAATTCTTGTTTGTATGTGCGAGCAATTTTTGACCTGCTGGTGTTGTGTTTTTTTAGTGATTTCAATTTTACTCTTAAAACTGCCGCTTGAATTTCATCAAGCCTGCTGTTGAACCCACTGTACGCATGCCAAAACCTTTTTGTTTGACCGCCATGTCTTAAAATTCTAATGTGCTTTGCAAGCTGGCCGTTATTGGTTACTACCGCTCCGGCATCACCCATCGCGCCGAGATTTTTTGTCGGGTAAAAACTAAAGGCTGCTGCATCTCCCCAGTTTCCAACTAAAATATTATCTATTTGAGCCAAATGGGCTTGACAGGCATCTTCTACGACTTTTAGATTAAATTTTTTTGCGATTTTATTTATTGATTTCATGTCTGACGGATTGCCATAAAGATGCACAGGAATGATGGCTTTCACTTTTTTGTCTATCCGTTTGATGATGTCGCGAGGATCAATTGTCCATGTATTTTCGTCCACATCGCAAAAAACCGGTACCGCCCCTTCTTCTATTATGGCAATAGCTGTAAAAGGCGATGTGAGAGACACTGTTAAAACCTTGTCACCGGCGCCAATACCCAAAGCTCTAAGAGAAAGTCTCAGGGCGTCGGTACCATTACCTACCCCAATGGCTTTTTTTACCTTAGTGATTTTGGCGAATTCTTTTTCGAAAGCATCAAGCTCTTTTCCCAAAATATAAGACCTGGAATCTATGACTTTTGAAACGCGTTTTTTTATCGCTCTGTTTTGCTTTTCCGTAATTTTCAGGTCAATAACGGGAATCATAAATTTTGCTTATGATTATATCGTTTGCTGAAGCAAATTTTATCACATATTTTTGGTTTGATACGCATTTTTTGAGTTACCGGACAGAACAATTGTGGAAGCGGTAGAGTTTGTATGTGACATTTTGGAATATAAGCTGGCATTTGGTGTTTTTGGCAAAATCTGGAGATGCTTCTCTTTCTAATGGGCCTATCAATAAATAATCAAGACGGCCGATTTGATTTATCGATTTGTTGAGCGACTGGACTAAATCTTGTTGTATTTTGTAGTGAGACGGGTATGGAAACTTGTCGAAATGGTTGGCGATACCGAGAAGAACCATAAAGCCGTTACCGTCCTTTGCCTGAATTGAATCAGGGTTACTGTAAGACTGGTCGGGCATGATAAAGACTTGTTTTATAAATTCGGGACCAACACCGATTTGGCGAGCCAGAAATAAATATCTATCCGTAATTTCTTTTGTCGGCGCTATTGTTTTGTATGCTTGAGGCAGATAAGCATAGAGAGGCGTGTATGCCGTCAAATAGATTTCTTCCTTAAAACTTAGTGATCCAACTACGCTGTTTTTTGGCAGATTTTTGGCCATCCAATGATAAAGATCTAGTCGGGGTAGACCAATTGTGAAATATTCGGATGGTCTTTTGATCTCGTTGTAAATACTAATATCAAACTTCAGAATTGCCAAAAGTAAAAATGCCAGAAAAATAAAATTTTTGATTTTGAGGCCTAGTTGTTTTATGTCGGCCGCAAAAAGAACAAGTAAAAAGGTTGATAATGGGTATAAGAAACGCTCGTACCAATGGTCTGTTTGGTTATCCGCCTGAAAAATTATTTTTGAGACTAAGGGCAAAAATGCCGCCGTTAAGTAGATTAAGATTAATAATCTTTTGTCGGGACTTTTTAACCATTTTTTACCAAAAAAAGTAATCAAACAAAAAAATGTCAAAAACCTGAATATTATCGGTATATTCCAATCAATTATTGGGAAACTTATGGTCCTTAAAATGAAATCGCTTCTCGATGGATTTTGATAAAAGAACAGTAAGTTTAGAAAATAAGGAAGGCCGATTAATAATCCAACTGCCAGAACAGCAAGTAATTTTTTTGCCTGGATGTGCCAGCCGGATATTTTCAAACTGATTAAAAATAATATTAGTGACGACCAAATTAAGGTCCATGCAAAAAAGTAGGTATAAAAAAGTAAGCCCGGTAATATTCCGGCTAATAGTACATACTTCATTTTTTTATTCTGAGCGAAAAAACTCCAGCATTTTAGGCCCGCAGTCCGAAGGACGAGGACCGCATGGCACTGTATCTGCCGAAGATGAAGCGAATTTTGAGCGAAGACTAGAGAACCACGGCCTTTAGGCCGTGGGAATCTATTATCCAGAATTTTTAAAATAAATAAGATAGTGATTGATGTAATAAACGAGGATATCAGGGGAAAATAAATTCTTTGGGCTTCAAGGTAGCCATCAAATTCGTAAGAGAATATTTTAGGAAAATATGGAATGTAGACAAAAAGCTTCTGTAAGATAAAACTTGTTAGGGCTGCGCAAATACTGGCTTTTTTTGAATAGCCAAGTTGTCTGGCTATAAGGTACCATACGAAAATTGTAAGCGGTAAAACGAAGATTTTTGCCAGTATAAAAACTAAAGATGTTGATAATACTTTGGCGGGTACTCCCAAAAGAACAGACGGAACTAATTCGGAGATTAATGGAGAAGGCTTGTTTCTGTATTCATAAATATACGGGTCATTGATTGGCTGGTTGTTTTTAATTCTGTTTGCTTCCGTTGCGTAAGTATAAGTTTCTTCCCAGCTTGTCGCAGTTGCTGATGGCCCGCTTATGATGAGCGTCGTGTATTTTGAACCGAGTGCAAGATAGCGGAATATATGCGGAAGACTGAGAGTAATTAATACACCGAAAAAGATGGTAATAATGAGAAAATTGGCTCTGATTAATTTCATCAGTAATTTACAAATGTTAATTTTGAAGAGACGAACAAACTTTTAAAAGGAATGATAAAGAAACTATCTTCGTCGATATTCAAGGTTTGATATTTAATCATCCTGTCCGTGTAGATGCCATATTTTATATTCTTTTTGGGTAAGGGGTACACGCGGAAATTTATCTTAGTTTTATCTCCGTTTGCTTCTTTAATTTGCTCTTGAACTCCTTTCTCGTAATAGAACCAGATATCCCAGCCCTGGTCTCTGTTTAAGTCGATTGTCGAAGGTTCGGCTCCTTGCTGTACTAGTTGATTCCCAATTTTGTAAAGCAGTCCGGCCTCATCATATCTTAATTTTGTCATTTGAATAGCGTCGATCAAAAATAATGCGACGATTGGAACTGATATTAATAAGTTGAATTTTAATGTCTTGGTAACTCTTGCTAAATAAATAAACACAAATGGTAGCAACGGAAGTACATAACGATCCCACGACTGAAAAGTAATCACGGTCATAAAGAGAACACCTAAAAAAGTAATTATAAGGTATCTTTTTTGCGCGTCTATTTTTTGCGATCCGTTTGTATAGGTTTTTGCCATTAGTACAGACCAAAAAGGTATTGATAGGATTACAAGATATTTCCATATGTGAGCCCATGGAATCGGGAATAAAGATTCGTATTCGTATTCGTTAAGTGGGAATCCGGCATAATATTCCTTTCTAAAATTAATAACGTCCAGCAAGTATAGCAATCCGGCTACTGTTGTTGAAAAAATAATAATTCTAAAATTTCTTTTTATAAATCTCTTTACTTTTGGTATATTTGAAATAATTAAAACAAAGATTAGCGGAAACAGTAAGCCCATCGCCTGGCTTGCGTAATTAAGGGTACGATGCATAAAAAGAGAAAGGTTCAAAACGCGCATGTTTAAAGAAATGTTAGTAAGCGGAACGAAGTTTTTTAAAACTTCGTTGATTTGATCTTCATAAAAGTATTGAGGCATAGTTTTATTGCCGGGCGCCGATAACCAGATATGATAAAAAATTATAGTGACCAGTGGAATCAGAAGGGGTAAGATCATTTTTTTTACACTTTTCAGAGAAAATTTTGTGTTTAATAAAATGCTAGTTACAATACCTGCGATGAGTGCCAAGCTAAGTTGTCTTGCCAAAAACGCAATGCTTGCAAAAACCAGGCTGACTGTTAGGTATTTGACATTTTTATCTTTTGAGTATTTTAAATAGAACAAGATTGTTAACACTTCCAGGGTTAAAAATGGTATATCGCTCATGAATGTGTATGTTAAAAACGGTATCCAGGGAATTGAAAAGAAAAAAAGTGTAAAGATGAAACCTCTATCTGTAGAGACACCAATTATCCTTAGTAATTTATAAAAGCTAATAAGCAGGATCGGCAAAAGTACTATTACGGAAATATTCAGTGACGTAAATGAAAATCCTAATAACTTTGCGAATAGAGACCCCCATAAAATATGGCTTATAGAACTTGCAGCAGTATACTCCGAAACTTTTAGTTCTCCAGTTTGCAACAAATGTCTTACACTTTGAGAAAAAGCTACATCATCACTGTAGACGCTGTTTTGCAATGGCAGCATGAGTATAATAAAAAGGGCACTTATTAAAAGTATTAGTGCAATGCTTCTAGTATCTTTCATCAAGTTGCATAAAATATATTTTCGAGTTAACCAAGAAACTTCTAAGCGGAATCGTTTGAACTTTATAATTTGTAGTGTTTAGGCTACTATAACGAATCATTCTTTCAGTATAGATTCTATATTTGGGAAGGTCGGGTTTTGCTATAACAAATCCGTAGTCTGATTTATCCTTATTACCGTCGTTAGATTTAATAGAATCGCTTGCCAACTTTTCGTAATAAAACCAGTAGTACCAGCCAAAATTGTTACTTGGGTCAATTTCGGCAGGACTTATTCCGCTGTCTACTAATTTCATAGCTTTTTCCCATATGAGAGCTGACTCGTTATATCTTAATTTTGTCATTTGCACTGAATCTAATAACAATATTAAAACAACAACCAAGGAAAGTTTTAAATTTAGCGTGAATTTTTTTGTCGAACTAGCAATCCATAACATTGAGAGCGGTAAAAACGGAATTATATATATATCCCATTTTGCAACATGGATCACTGTTGGAATTGCTAAAAAAACAAAGGATAAAGATATAAATCGTTGATAATTGTTAAGTTTAATTACATTTTTGTATTGTAGATAAATTGTACAGCTAAGTATTGGGAGACTAATTAACACTATATATTTCCAAATATGTGCCCAAGGAACTGGCAAAAGATTTTCATATTGGTAGATATTAAACGGGAAACCAACAGTGTATTCTTTTCTGAAATTAATAATGTCGATAGCATAGATAATTACAGCAACAATTGTGGCAACTGTGAATCTGCGTTTATTTTTATTCGCAAGATTAAATACTCTTTTCAAGTTAGTTAAAAGTAACAATAAAATAATAGGAAATAATAAGCCTAACGCTTGGCTGGTCAGATTTAAGGTTGTGTGAATAATCCTTGCAAGATTCTCTATCAAAATATTAAGCGCAAACGAATAAAAATAAGTTTCTTTGAGCTCTCGATACGTGCTAAGTTGGGCGATGGTTTTATTTTCAGGAAAACTTAACCACCATAAATACAAAAAAAGAGTTAGTAGAGGAATGCCTAAGGATAATAGTGCATTTTTAATTTTTTGATTTTTGCTGTTACTGCTAAGAATGACAGTAACAAAAGCGGCAAATGCCAAAAGTATCCCTAACTGCCTTGTTAAAAATGCTAAAGAGGCAAATATTGATCCAATCAACAAACTCGTCGTTTTATTCTCTTTAAATCCCTGTATATAAAACAGTATTGCAAAAACTTCTAAGATCAAAAATGGTATATCCGTCGTAAATGTATAGCTTAGCTGTAATATCCAGGGTATTGAGAAAAAAAATATTGTGAAGATAAAACTTTTTTCTTTATTGCAGCCAATTAAGCTAAATAATTTGTACAACGCAAAAAGCAAAAACGGTAAAAGCAGCACAACAGAAAAATGGAGATTTGCTAAAGAAAGCCCAAGAAATTTTGTAACAACCGTTCCCCAAATTATATGAGTAATACTAGTTGGTACTACTCTTTCTGATATTTTTAAATCTCCAGTATTAATAAAATGTCTTACGCTTTGAGCATAGGCAAAATCCTCAGAAAATAACTGGTCTTTAAAAGGCAACATGATAGTTAAGACTACAAAAAAAACGGCCAATAGGAATAAGTAAATATTTTTGTCAGACTTAAGCATTTGGAGTGTTTTCTTTTTGTAGGCAAGTACAAGAAGCAGGAATTTTTGGATAATTGAGTATCTCATAAATACTAGCGGCCGTAAACTGTTGTAATAATATCAGTTAATTTCATATAATCAACATAACACGCGGTTTTTCCAAGCAAATTTTAAGACACAATGACAGCCCAGAATAAAAAGGCAGAGGTTACGTTTTTTGATAAATTTGATATCGAGGGCGGGTATGACGCATTTGATGATAGCGGCTACTATAAAATTCTGTCGCGTTTGAAAAAAAAGTTTAAGTCTTCAGATATAAAAAACGTGATTGACATGGGTTGCGGCAGCGGAGCTTTTACGGCAAGACTTGCAAAGGAACTACCAAAAAGTGAGATTATCGGTTTAGATATTTCCAAAGGCTGCATTAAGAGGGCTAAACAAGATTATTCTAATTTAAAATTTGAAGTTGGGGATATCGAAAAGACAAGGTTTCCTTCAGCTTCAGTTGACTTAATTTGTTACTCCGGGATATTACATCATTTTCCAGACTTTTCAAAAGTCGCCAAAGAAGCATCCAGGATACTTAAGCCAGGAGGTCATTTTTTCTCTTACGACCCAAATAAATATAATCCTGCTTTTTGGTTATATAGAAGCCCAAGCTCACCTTTTTCTACAAGAGTCGGCATAACTGAAAATGAAAGGCTCCTGACAACTAGTGAAATTGAGAAGGTGTTTGGAGGTTTCGATTTTAATGTTGAAACCGAAATTATTTCCGGCATTAATATGAAATACCTCGAAAATAAAAAGGCTGAGGTACTCCTTTCGATATATAATATTTTTGATCATATTTTGGCTGCAACACCACTAGCTAGCATAATCGGGGCATGGATTATCGGTTTTGGGACGAAAAAGTAATCATTCTAATCGTATGATGTTTAAAGATATTGTTGTCAAGGTGATTCTTTGGAACAGCATGTGTCATAGTTTTTTAATAGTTAAAAGGTAAGAAGAAACAAATAAGCTAGTAAATGGACTGTTTTCGATAAATAAATATTTTTGTGGTAAATTTCCATATTTTATATTTTCCTTGGAAATAATTAGGTAATCTTGGTTGGCTGGTGTCACGGGATATGTTACTGTTAATTTATCACCTCCGGCTTTTTTCAACTCTTGTGCATATTTATCTTCAACTGTATACCAAAGTGACCATGTATATTCCAGATTAGGCAGAACTCTATCTATGTCAATTCCTCTACCAACTATTTCAAGACCTTTTTGCTGGGCAAGTGCGTTTGTATCGTATCTAAGTTTTGTCATTTGCAATGAGTCGATTAGGACAAAAAGTAATACTGGTATGGCGACAAGTCCGGAAATTTTCAGCTTTTTGGATAATAAGCAGATGTAAATTAGGAAGAAAGGCAACAAGGACATGACGTATTTTTTATGAGACGGGATAGCAATTGCACTCATTCCGAGAAAAAGCAAAAAAGATGTTAAAAGAAAGATAGCAGTTCTTGTAAATTTTAAGTTCTTCAAGTTTAACAAACTTTCTGTTGTTACGAATAAAAAACTTATCATGACCAAGTATTTCCATATATGAGGCCAAGGCACCGGAAATAGACTCTCATACCTGTACAACACTAACGGAAAACCCAAATAGGTTTTTTCCATATAGACTATTTTTTCTAGAAGTACAAGGCCGATAAAGACGATTAGTGCTAACATTAAAGATTTTATAGCCTTTTTACTTAAATATCTTTTGAAATTCGAGGCAATAACTGTTATGGCAAACAGTGAGAAAAGGCCTAAGGCTTGCCAAAAATATTCTAAAGCCACGTATATAATTCGTGACCATGCTTCAAGTCCTACGGAAGCAGATCGTGCGAAAAGCAGTGAATGTATAGTTTCGGAAACTCTTTTGCCATAAATGTATTGATTCACCGTTCCTTCCCTAAAAACTAAAATGTACAAGATAACTGTTAACGCAGGCAGTACGGAGATTGCCAGAATACTTAAATATTTTCTGGAAATTATATTAATTCTGGAGGTAACTATATATGCAGCTAGAACACTCAAGGGTAATAAGAGTCCTAATTGTCTTGTTAAGAAAGCAAGAGCAGAAAAGATAGAACCTAAAAATAGATCTCCTTTTTTATCTGCCTTTAATCCTCTGACAAAAAAAAGCAAAACTAACAGTTCTAATGTTAAAAAAGGGATATCAGTCAGAAAAGTGAACGCATATTGAAAAATAAAAGGTACTGAGATAAAAAATAGTGATGCAAAAAAAGCTAAATGTGGCTTTAATTTGAATTGTTTTAGTAGAAAATAAGTTGTTATTGCAATGATGGGTAAAAAAAATACTACAGAAATATGTAAAGTCTTAAATGAAAAGCCTAAAAACGAAGAAAATAAAATTGCCCAAAGAACCGGAAAAACCAAAGCCGCTGTAGTTGCTTCAGAAAGGTACAGTCGACCAGTTTCTATTGACTTTTTAACTGAATAAGCGTACGCATAATCATCACCTGCTGTTTGATTTTTTAATGGAAACATCAGGCTAATTAACAGGACTGTAACAACAATAATTGAAATTATTGCAATCAAATTCTTTTTTCTCGTATCAAAGTTTTCTTTGAAGTGCATGAGGTTTATCTTAATAGATTCTGACATTATTAATTTGAAATTGAAAATAATTTTGTTATTCGCTTATTTAGGAAATCCGACAGGTTATTTATCCTCAGTGTGTTTCTTTTATGTTTTGCCGCCTCTCAACAAAGTTTATAAGGTTTTTAAGGTCTGTAGAACTTTTTATTTCTGATATTACTTTTTTGACACTTATAATCTTGCGCTTCTCATCCTGTAATCTAAAGAAACCATTGATTGCTGCAGCTATATTTGTTGGATCAGTACTATTTAGCACTACTCCTGCACCGTGTTTTTTTATAAGGCTAGAGATATAATCGCTGCCGTTGGTAATACTTGGAATCCCCAAAAGTGTAGGTGCAAGGATTCTAGTTCTAAAGGCATATTTGTCTTCTAACGTTTGTTGCGACAATATCACATTTAAATCGACTTCTTTTATGTAAGCGTAGCTTTGCTTTTCATCGACCCAATCCATAAAAATGATGCTTTTCCCTAAAAGTCCAGACTTTTGTACAAGCACCAGAGCTTTATCATAAAATGATTTGTATTCGATGTTAGGGTGCTTCCCGCCTAAAATGAGCAATTTAGTATTTTTTGTGTTTCTAATAACTTGCGGCATTGCCTCGATAAGAGGACAAGGATCGAACCAGGGGTAAATTCCGCCAAGCCATAAGACAATTTTGTCATTCCCGCCAAATTGTGAACCACTTCGTAATTTCTTTACTTTATTTTTTTTAAAAGTTGTATCGATAATAGTCGGTGCGATAGATACCAACTCTTCACTAAAATTAGAAGTATTAATACAACCAATTGATGAAAGCATACCAAGTAGATAATCTTTTTGTTGTGAAGTAGCACAGATAAAATGATCACCAGAGCCCAATATTTTATCTAACACTTTTAGCTTCTCGTTAAAAATTCTATTGCCAGACCATGAGTTTTCCAGTGTAATTAATTTTTCGAAAATTATAGCGTAGTACATATCAACTATAATCGGTGACTTTGGTTTCAATTTCGAATATTTATAGTAAATAGAGTCTTTATTTGTAGCAAGACCGATAATGACAGCGTCGAATTTTTCTTTTGACAAGCTGTGCAGGTTTCCTACGCCACCCATGATTTTAATATTCGATAGTTTTTTTTCTTGGTGTTTTCCGAATGATGTTACAAGAGATACATTGAATATTTTTGAGAGAAGATTTGCAAGAAATCTTTGCCTAATAGCCATGCTAGATGTTCTATCGGAGCGGATTAAGTCTTCATCGCTTAGAATCGCCAGAGTTTTTAGGGCCATATTTGTCTTTAGGCAGTTAAATCAGCTTACTACTCCACGTTTCTGGAGTTTGACTGTTTTCGAGCTCGAGTTCTTTGAGATATTTTGGCTTTGTGTAACCTATTGATTTTGCCCAGTCCATCATTTTTAAAACACCTTGTTCAAGTGACGTTTTATCCTTAAAACCCAAAAGTTCACGAGCTTTTTGGGATGAGCAAAAAGCTTCTTTTACTTCTCTGGGCCGCTCTTTTTGATAGATTGGTTTTAGTTTGGATTTAAATGATTTTAAAATAATTTGGGATAATTGATTAATCGTATATTCTTTTTCGGGTCCTATATTAACAATTTCGTTAATTACATTTTTATTAAAGCCTGCTTTTGCTATAGAAGGAGTAATATCGTCAATATAAGAAAATGCGCGTTTTTGTTCTCCATCTCCATAGATATAGAAAGGTTTATTTTTGAGTAAACAATTAATAAAAATGGCGACTACATTTCGATAGGGATCAGCTAGATTTTGTCTGGGTCCGTATACATTATGAGGTCTTAGAATTACATATTCGAACATATTAACATCTGCGAGCACTTCGGTCGTTTGTTCCATTGCTGTTTTTGCAATACCGTAAATATCGTGGGGTTCCCGACGCATGTTTTCAGCAAATGGCGGTTTTTGATTTCCATAAACAGCCATTGATGAACAAAGGACTATTCTCTTAACACCATTATTGATTGCCGGAATAAGTAAATTTAAGTAAGCATTATAATTGTTTTCAACATGACTTATAGGGGTAAACTGAGATAACCCTTCCCGTGCAATAGCTGCCAAATGATAAATAATCTGGGGTCTTAATTGTTTTATTATCAATGAAGTTCTTTTTTTATCACACAGATCTATCTTTATGAAAGTAGGTTTGGCTTGTGA
The DNA here is from genome assembly GCA_001774945.1 of Candidatus Curtissbacteria bacterium RIFCSPHIGHO2_12_FULL_41_17. Classification (GTDB taxonomy): domain Bacteria; phylum Patescibacteriota; class Microgenomatia; order Curtissbacterales; family GWA2-41-24; genus 2-12-FULL-41-17. The sequence goes on along the minus strand of MFBL01000043.1, from coordinate 6,381 downwards.
TGAAATATTTCTTAAATATCCTCCTGATAGATTATCTATTCCATGTACCTCGTGTCCTAAATTAATTAAGTAATCCACCAGATGCGAACCCATAAAACCGGCATTACCTGTAACAACTATTTTGTACCTTAGCATTTTTATTCGTTATTATATCAAAGAATTGTTTTCTTTAAGGTGATGGGTAATTTTTTAATATAGGACTTATTTTTTGATGACAAAAAAGTGGTGGAAGGGATTTTCGGCGGGATAAAATGATTTTTCAATGCTAAAACCCGCATCTTCAATTTTCTTTTTGATTTTGTTTAAATAATATTCCTTCTTGCCAATCTCCCAATAATGTTCACCTTTGAACTTGTGTTTAAAAGGCCAATCAACTTTAAGCGATAATTCAATCTTTGGAACAAAAGGAATTAGCTTAAAACCAAAATACAAATTGGTCAGGCTAAAATGGGGTAAGGTGATAACAGCAGCTTTTTTGCACACTCTGTAAATTTCTCCAAGGGCTTTGGTGAACTTAACAGGAGGCAAATGTTCTAGAACCTGAGCACATAAAACTACATCAAAGCTGTCACCTTTAAATGGTAAATCTAAAACATCCCCTACTACATCCGGTTTTAGGCTTTTATCAAAATCGCAAGTTTTGACATTTAATCCAATCTTTTTAAGATAATCCGAAACTGTTTTATTGCCTACCCCTATCTCTAAAACCGTTTCCGGGCTAAATGACAAAACTTCTTTAATTTGGTACCAGTAGCTAATCCAGCGTCCCTTGGAATCATATTTAAGGTTGAAATAATGATCTTCGGGGACTTGAATTTTTCTTTTCACCATTTAGATAGTTTTGTCAAAATCGTAGATAGCCTTAATTACCCTGTCTTGATCTTCGTCTGAAAGAGTAGGATATAGAGGCAGAGTCAGCAAGGTACTCCATATTCTATCTGTTATGGGAACATCGGCAGAATATCCATGGTTTTTGTAATATGAAAAGTGATGAATTGGCATGTAATGAACACCAGATGAAATTCGCTTTTTCTTCAAAAAGAGATTGAGCCGATCCCGCAAATGAGTTCTTATGACGTAATTATGATTAGCACTTCTTGCCCAAGGCCTTAAGGTAGGCGTAGAAATCCACCTGATATTGTTGAGTTTTTGATTGTAACGACTTGAGAGCTTTCGACGAATAGCGTTCGTTTTCTGGAGATTTTTTAGCTGAACCAGACCAAGACTTGCCGCAATATCATTCATATGATATTTGTAGCCAAGATCAGTAACATCATAAAACCATCCGTATTGGCGATAACTTTTTTTAAGTACTTGTTCTTCACGCTCCCAAGTGTCTTTGTTGATACCCATCCACCGTAAGTTTCTTATTTTCTGGGTTATCTTGGAATTATTTGTTGTCACCATTCCCCCATCCCCGGTTGCCAAATTTTTGACTGCGTGGAACGAAAAACAAGTAAGGTCTGAAATGCCGCCAACCATTCTTCCTTTATACTTTGCTCCGGCTGCGTGACTGGCATCCTCAATTACTGTTAGTTTATGAAATCTTGCAATACGGTTAATCGAATCAAGATCCGCAGGATGGCCGCCATAGTCAACCGGAATAATGGCTTTTGCCTTTCGGGTAATCTTTCTCTCTAAATCCCCCGGGTCCATGCAGAGAGTTTCTTCATCAATATCAACAAAGACTGGTTTTGCCCCAACATAAAGTACAGCATGAGATGTAGATACAAAAGTGAGTGAGGGAACTAAAACTTCATCACCCTTGCCGATTCCTAATGCAAGTAAACTTAAGTGCAGAGCGGCCGTTGCAGAAGAAAGAGCAATTGCATTACCGCTGTTAACAAAAGCAGCAAATTTTTTCTCAAACTCCTCTGTTTTTGGCCCCAAACCTATCCAGCCGCTTTTAATAACCTCGGCAATAGCATCTATTTCTTCTTGTCCCATTGATGGTCTAAAAACCGGCAGAACAGAAAGATTTGCAACAGGGTACTTATTCTTTTGAGGCATGTTTTGAATTGTACTGCACTAATAACTAAACCGCTACTTTCATGATTCTTTCTTTTTAATCATAAACGTCACTTTTTTACCATTTACTAAAATATCTTTTTGCTTAATAAATCCCGTTTTTTTATAAAAGTTGACTGCCGTCTTATTCCCAGTTAAAACTTCAAGGTATAAACTTTCCAGGCCCAGCCGGCTAAAAGCAAGTTCTTCAATTTTTTTAAGTAAGATTTTGCCGTGTCCATGACCTTGGAATTTTTGGTCAATAATAAAACGGCCGATTTCGGCATTCCTTTTTTTCTCATTAATGTTATAAATTGCACCGATACCGATCTTTGTATCATTTTTAGTCAGAATGAAAGTGTAATCATCATGTTTTTTTGTATATTCCTCAAACCAACCTGCTTGTTTTTCGCTTGTGGAAATTGCATCACTATGGATAAAAAAATTGCGATTTTGATTACGCAAATTGCGCATAAATTCAAGGTCGGGTTTTTTAATCGGTTTCAGTCTTAAATCGTCTGTGGTGAATTTAATAGTTTTTGCGACGGATCGAGCATAATTTTTAGTGCTGTAGCGTACGGCCAACGTTTTGGTGTTTCTGATTAGTTTAGTTCGCAACTGATTATTTTTGAGCAGTTTTAAAATTGCGTTTTTAAGAAGTTGGGGATTTTCGGGGGCAACCTTTATGACATTGACATTATTCTTAAGAGGATAATGACTAACTCCGACCACATCACTTATAATGATCGGCTTTGAACACTGGATACAATCCGTAAGAGTCATCTGTCCGCTGGAACGATGCATTTCTCTAATAGGGATAACAATCAGAGAGGCTTGTTTATATAATTTAGCTACCTCTATATAAGGCAGATCGAAATAAACTTTAACGTTATTTGGAATATTTAGTCCGGCTATATTGATCTTTCGGCAAACAAGCTTGAAGGATATATATGGAATTTTTTTCGCACATTCAAGAAGAGTTTTGTAATCCCTGGCCCGATCTTTACCAACAGAGACTACGATATTTTCTAGCTTTTTCAATTTTTGAAATTTATTCAAGTTAAAAAAAGCTGAATCTGAACCCATAGGTACAAATGTACAAACGGCAGGATTATAAACTCCCATTTTTACGAGCTTATCTTTTTCAATCTGCGCATGAAAAAGAATTTGATCTGCAGCTCCAAGAAGCCATTGATAAAAATGAAAAAAAAGACTTTTTTTTTCATTGTCGATCGCAGCTTTTAAATTGCCCTGAATATAAAATAAACCGACAGCATAGATAAGAGGTTTGTTAACAAGCCTCAAACGTTTTAAAAGGCAAATTGCAAGAGCAATACCGTCGGTATTGGCAACAATACAATCGGCTTTATTTAGCCAAGGCAGTAATAAAAGAGCCCTTCCCAACTTAAAATCGAAATCAATTTGGGAAAAAAATAATTTGTGCAAAGGCAAAAATAAAAAATCTAAAAGCTTTTCAAGTTTTGATGAAACGTCTTTAAATTGCGCATTGATACCATAAAGATGCATATGGTTTAACCCATATAAGGCATTATCAGGCGTAAGCTTTTTGCTGACGCTATTAAATAGCTTTCGGCGGTTTGCGGGATATACGAAAAAGACTCTGGTCATGTATTAATATTTTTTATGGCCTCAATTTCCAATTTTATTAAAAACTTTAGGTTATGATATCCTTTTACAAAGACACGGGCTTCCTCTGCTAATTTTTCTTTCAGCTTTCTATCACCAATTAGTCGTTTGATTGCCAGATTAATATTGTGATTGTCATTTTCAACTAGAAGCCCGTTCTTCCCGTCTAAGATAATGTTTTTAATACCATCAACTTTTGTACCGATAACCGGGAGCTTACAGCTCATCGCTTCAAGGAGTGCTTTTGGAGATCCTTCAATAACAGAAGGTAAAATAAAAATATCTGCTCTATTATAAATATGAGGCATTTTGGTATTTTCTATGCGCTCTATGATTTTGAGATTTATATCTTCTTTTTTCGCAATTTTTATTAATTTATTTTTTAAGCTGCCGCTTCCTACTAACAATAAATTTGCCCTTAATCCTTTTAAGGCTCTAATTAAATTTTCATAATTTTTCTGTCTTTCCAATCTTCCAACAGATAAGATTAAGGGTGTTTTGTTTTTTTTAACCTTCATCGGTTTAAAAAAGTTAGTATCAACCCCATTCGGAAGATAAATGTCTTTGTCTTTTGCACAATATTGTCGGTCTACTCTGAAAATTTTCGAGGCAAAAGTTTCAGCAACCGGTTTTAAAAAAAATATCAAAATGAACTGAAGAAATTTTTTTTCTATTTGTGCAAATTTTTTGTAATCATATGCCCAGTTGAAAATAAAGGGTTTTTGAAAAAATATTCTGGAAATTATTGCCGGGACTGTTCCATAAAGGTGATAAGCCCTGAAAACATCACATTTTGAAATGTATGAGCTGTTTATAAGGGGAATAAGTAAACTATAAATATATCGATGGAGTTTATATCTATTGGGAATCAAATAGACATTTTTGGGCAGATCTCTTTCCTTTTCATTCTCGTAGGAAAAAATGTAAACTTTATCAAAATTTTCGGCAAAATAACTTAAATAAAACTTTTTGAAAAGTTCATCTTGACCTGCTTCGGCCATGTCCTTAAAACTGCCTCCCATTGATAAAAAAATGCCTAAAGTCATCAAACTAAACTACGGTAAATTTTTGCGTATGCATCGTAAATTCTGTCAGAAAAAATTCTTTTAATTTCTTTTTTGTCGTCGATTACATTTTGTTGTAATTTGTCGATATTTGCCAGCGCCCAATTAATGGCGCCGGTTAAATCAGAAGTTTCTGGACTGATAATTTTTCCCCAAAGTCTATCTTTTATCGATTCGGCAGCTCCTGCGTGACTGCTGACCACAACAGGGGTTTTAACAATTAATGATTCGACAATGATCCTTCCAAACGGTTCCGGCCAGACAGATGGCACAATTGCTAATCGAGATTTTTTAATTTCTACGAGTAATTTTTTATGATTAATATAGCCTGGAAACTTTATTTTGGCCGAAACTCCGAGTTTTTCTGCTCTATTTTTTAGATATGATTTTAAAAAACCTTCGCCATAGAAGATAAAAGATAGTTTAGGGTATTTTTTTAGAACTTCCGGCACTGCTTCGATCAATAGATCAACTCCCTTACCGGGTGTCAGTCTACCTGCGTAAATTATCTGGTGTTTTCTGGCAAAAGACCCCCCGATTTTGGTTTCAAAAGGATTGCCGATGATTTGGACTCCTTTTAGCCCGGCTTTTTCATAAACATTTTTCTGAGCTTGGCTAAGTGCAATCTTAATATCTATAAAAGTCAGAAGGAATCTAAGTACGTAACTAATAATTCTGGCGCGAACTGAGCTTAAAATAATGGCCAATTTAAATAAAATACTTTTCTCTTTGTGGTATATCCTTAAAAATTCCGGCAGATCAAAAATAAAATATTTAAGGAATCCGCAAATTTTTTGGTTCTTGAGCAGACACATCCCTAAAGGGCAAAGAACAATATAATCCCGAAGAGTTATTATGACTTTTTTCTGAAAAATTATTTTGGCTACGATTGCTGCCGGTAAAAAATATTTACCCTGAACATGGATGATGTCTATTTTTTCCTTGAAGCAATATTTTATGGTAAAGAAGCTGCTCCAGAGAATCCAGAGTATATTTGACTGCCAAAATGGTGAAAGTTGTTTGTTTTGTTTGAGTTTTTTGTAAAACGGGAAACGGACGATATTTATACCATCGTTTTTTTCTGAATTAGGTGCTTTACCATAGTTTGGGGTAAGTGCTGTGATATCAAATCCTTTTTTTGCCAAACCTTTAGCTAAGTAATAGGTACTCCATTCTGATCCGCCAAAATCAAATGGCGTAAAATATTCAGTAAGCATCAAAATTCTCATAATCTTCCGGCAACTATTTCAAAACCGCTTGCCTCTTGTGGGTTTTGCTGGGCTTTTTGTCTTCTCCATAGGGAAAGCTTTTTATAGGTGCAGAGAGAAAATCCACCAACAATATCAAATAATCCTCTAAGTGGAGTATCAAAATAGCCATATCCAAAATGTTGAATCGAAAAACCATGTTTTTTAAGAAGGGTTCTTATATGGTCTTGTGAGAATTCAGTCTTATGATCTGGATCAGAAAATGAGTTAATGCCGACGTTGCGTTGGAGCTTTTTCCAAGAAGTTTGGCTATTAGGAACACCGATAAAAAGAATTCCTTTAGGTTTTAGTATTCGCCTGATCTCCTCCAATATTTGATCACGATTATGAAGGTGCTCCAACACATCTAAAAAAATTATCTTGTCAAAGGAGCCATTCTTAAATTTTAATATTTT